>NZ_CP171131.1:313348-626696 GCF_043187535.1 Luteimonas sp. WGS1318 | reverse complement strand
AGGCCGCGGTCGCGACCAGGGTGGTCTCGTTCTCGCGCGTGGCCGAGGCCCCGAGACCGACGTCGACCGGCGACGACTGCGCCAGCACCGGTGCGGCGAAACCCAGCGCCCCGGCGAGGACGAGAGCGGACAGGAGTGAGCGCATGGGATCAGGTTCCGGGGAGGGACGTCGGGGCGGGCGATAGTACACCGACCGGTTCATTAAATGACCGTTCGACCCTGCGCCCGGCTGGATGCAGCGTTCCACCGCGTCCCGCCGGCGCGAGCCTGCCCGGCGCCGCGTGCAGGGTGCGTGCAGAACGCGGCCGGGCCCGCGCGCCGACCACGGCCCGGGTCTGCGTCGCCACCCACTCCGCTGCCACCATCGTCCAGCGCTCGCCGCAGGAACGGCGCCCCGCCTGCGTCGATGGACCGCCGCGCGCGCGCTCGACCCGGCGCATGGGTGTCGGTGATCCGAGACGCCGAGAGGGCTGATCGTCGCGACCATCGCCGCGCCAGGAAGCGCTGACACGTGGTACCCGGCGCTGCAGTCGCTCGAGGTGCCCGTCCGGGTCGCGCCGCCGCTCTACGGAGACTGGGCGAAGGCCCGGGCTGGAACGTCGCCTCCGCAGCCGGAACTCCCACCGCGCTGAACCGCGGTTCGGACGCCCGCCGCGACGGCCTGCGATACTGGGCCGATGCATGCGCGCCCTCCTCCGTTCGCCGCCCTGCGCGGCCGATCCGCCCGCCTCCTGGCCGGCTTCGCCGCCCTGCTGCTGTGTGCATGGGCCTGTCTGCCCGCGTCGGCGCAGACACTCGGCTTCGACGACGTGCTGCCGGTCGACGAGGCCCTGGTGGTCTCGGCCCGGGCGGTCTCGCGTGAACGCATCGAGATCCGCTGGGACATCGCCGACGGTTACTACCTCTACCGCCATCGCACCGCCGCGCAGATCGACCATGGTTTCAAGTCCAACCCGCTGCAACTGCCGCGGGGGCGCGCGTACACCGACGAATTCTTTGGCGATGTCGAGACCTACCGCGGGCGCCTGACCGCGGTGCTGACCGGCGCCGCCGCCGATGGTGTGGAAACGGTGGCCGTCCAGGTGAAATACCAGGGCTGCGCCGACGTCGGCATCTGCTATCCGCCGCAGACGCGCACGCTGCAGGTCGCCCTGCCACCGGCCGCGGCGGGCAGCGCGCGCCAGGCCGATGCCGGCTTCGCCGCGCTCGGCCAGGCGCTGGGCAACAACAGCGGCGGGCGCGCGCCGACGCTGGCCGGCGCCAATGACGCGCTGCCGCCGGAACGCGCATTCGCGTTCGAGGCGATCGCGGGCGACGGCAACACGATCCTGCTGCGCTTCACCCCGGCGACGGGCTACTACCTCTATCGCGACCGCAACCGGTTCGAGGTCCGCGGCGTCGAGGGCATCCGTGCCGGTACACCGCGCTGGCCGGCGGGCCGCGCACATCACGACGCGCACTTCGGCGACGTCACCGTGTATTTCGACCAGGTCGACGTGCCGCTGCCACTGGTGCGCACGCGCGCCGACGCGGCGGAGGTCGAGGTCGTCGCGACGTTCCAGGGCTGCCAGGAAGACGGCATCTGCTATCCGCCGATGACCCGCACCGTGCGCGTCGCCCTGCCGGCCGGACGTGTGCAGACCTCGAGCGAAGCCGCCGCGGCGTTGGCAGGCACGACCCCGACGCAGGCACCCGAGGCGATGGACAGCTCGGCCTCCTCAGACGGCACGGCCGGCACGCCCGACGCCGCGGCGCCCGCAGCCGCCGGTGCCATCGAGACGACTGCAACGTCGGGCGCGACCTCAGGCCCGTCCGGCGCCGATGCCGACAACGCCGCACGCACCCGCCCGCCGGGCACGGCGTCGATCGGCCTGTTCGCCGCGCTCGGCCTGGCCCTGCTCGGCGGCGTGCTGTTGAACCTGATGCCCTGTGTGCTGCCGATCCTGTCGCTGAAGGTGCTGGGCATCGCGAAGAGCGGCGGCAGTCGTGCGGCCGCGCGCTCGCACGCGCTCTGGTACACGGCCGGCGTGCTGGTCGCGTTCGCGCTGGTCGGCCTGCTGGTGATCGGGCTGCGTGCCGCCGGGCAGGCGATGGGCTGGGGCTTCCAGTTGCAGCAGCCGTGGTTCGTCGCCGCGCTCGCCTATTTGATGTTCGCGGTCGGTCTGAGCCTGTCAGGCGTCTTCAGCCTCGGCGGGCGCATCGGTAACGTCGGCCAGGCGCTCGCTGGGCGCACCGGCCCGGTCGGCGATTTCTTCACGGGTGTGCTGGCCTGCGTGGTCGCCAGCCCCTGCATCGCGCCGTTCATGGGCGGCGCGCTCGCTTATGCATTCACCGCGTCCACGCCGATGGCGCTCGCGGTGTTCCTGATGCTGGGCCTCGGCCTGGCGTTGCCGTTCCTGCTGATCGGCCTGGTGCCGGCGCTGGCCGACCGCCTGCCGAAACCCGGCGCGTGGATGGAGACGCTGAAGCAGGTACTGGCGTTTCCGATGTATCTGACCGCGCTGTGGCTGGCCTGGGTGCTCGGCAAGCAGCGCGGTGTCGACGCGATGGCGCTGCTGGTCGCCGGCATGACCGTGCTGGCGCTGGCGCTGTGGTGGTTCGAGCGCCGCCGCTGGACTGGCCATGCGCTGCATCGCGGCCTCGCGCTGGCGCTGGCGCTGGTGGCGCTGCTGCCGGTGATCGCGGTCGGCCGGCTGGCGGTGCCATCCGCCGCCACGGCCGCGACCAGCGAGAGCGGCACGCACGTCGCGTATTCCGCGGAGCGTCTGGCCGCGTTGCGCGCCGCCGGCACACCGGTGTTCGTCAACATGACCGCCGACTGGTGCGTGACCTGCAAGGCCAACGAGCGCCGGGTGCTGTCGGGCGCCACGTTCAAGACCGCGCTGTCCGAGGCCGGGGCCACGTATATGGTCGGCGACTGGACCAATGTGGATGCGGAGATCGGCGCCTTCCTCGAAGCCCATGGCGCGGTCGGCGTGCCGCTCTACGTGGTGTACCCGGTCGGCGGCGGCGACGGCACCGTGCTGCCGGCGCTGCTCAGTGACGCGATCGTCGTCGATGCGCTCGCCCGAGCGGGATCGGCCGAATGAAGGTGGGCCCGTGGACGGTTGTCGCGATCGCGGTCGTCGCCGGCGGCCTCGGCGTGCTCGCCAGCCTGTTCGTCGGCGGCCCCGGCCCGTTGCTCGGCACCGAGACCGGCCAGCGCCTCTACAACGATGCACTCGTGGCCGCAGCGCCGCCTGCGCCCGAGGGCGTGGTGATGGCCCGGCGCGGCGAGCCGGTGCCCGCCTTCACGGTGGACGGCCTCGACGGCGTGACCCTCCGCCTGCCCGACGCCTATGCCGGGCGGCCGGTGCTGGTGAACCTGTGGGCGAGCTGGTGCGGCCCCTGCATCGAGGAAATGCCGGAACTCGACCGCTTCGCCCGCGAACAGGGCGACACCGGCGTGCAGGTGCTCGGCATCGCGCTCGACGATGTCGAGGCCGTGCGTGCCTTCCTCGAGCGCGTCCCGGTCGACTACGCGATCGCCCTCGACGCGCCCGGACCGGCCGATGCCGGCGTCCGCCTCGGCAACCCTCGCGGCGTGCTGCCCTACACCGTGCTGATCGATGGCGACGGCCGGCTGGTCAAACAACGCATCGGCCCGTTCGCGCACGGCGAAACCGGCGCCTGGGCCCGCCACTGAGCCGGCAAACTCAAACGCTCGTTTAAAATCGTCGAACGTCTGCGAACTGGACAGCAATGGGGACATCCCGCAGACTTCGCGCACTTCCCGCGACCGGTGCGCGATGGCGTCCCTTCTCGTCCTGCATGGCCCTAACCTCAACCTGCTCGGCACCCGCGAGCCGGAGGTCTACGGCCACGCGACGCTCGCCGACATCGACGCGATGCTGCGGCAGCAGGCGTCCGAGGCCGGGCATGCGCTCGACAGCCTGCAGGCCAATGCCGAGCACGTGCTGGTGGACCGGATCCAGGCCGCGCGCCACGACGGCACCGCGCTGATCCTGATCAACCCGGCCGCCTTCACCCATACCTCGGTCGCAATCCGCGATGCGCTGGCCGCGGTCGCGATCCCGTTCATCGAGATCCACCTCTCCAACCCGCACCGCCGCGAACCGTTCCGCCACACCAGCTATTTCAGCGATCTGGCGCTCGGCGTGATCGCCGGCTTCGGCGCCGACAGTTATCGCTTCGCGCTCGACGCCGCCGTGGCCCGCTTGCGCGCCGCCTGACCCCGTTCATCCACTTCCCGATGGCCACGCGCGACGCGCGGCCCACGACCCACAAGAGGCCCTGCATGGACCTGAGAAAGATCAAGAAGCTCATCGACCTGCTCGAAGAGTCCAACCTGACCGAAATCGAGATCAAGGAGGGCGAGGAGTCCGTGCGCCTGTCGCGCACCTCCAGCGCCAACGGCACCCCGCTGGCCTACTCGCCGGCCCCGGCCCCCGTCGCCCAGCGCGCGCCCGAGCCGGTGATGCCGATGAGCTCGCCGGTCGACGCCGCCACCGGCGGCTCGCCCAAGGCCGACGACCTGCCCCCGGGCCAGGTCACCAAGTCGCCGATGGTCGGCACCTTCTACACCTCGCCGTCGCCTGACAAGCCGGCGTTCGTCAGCGTCGGCCAGCAGGTCAAGGCCGGCGACACGCTGGGCATCATCGAGGCGATGAAGATGTTCAACCCGATCGAGGCCGAGGCCAGTGGCACGGTCGTCGCGGTGCTGTGCGAGAACGGCCAGCCGGTCGAATTCGATCAGCCGTTGTTCGTGATCGGTTGAGTCGATCACGACGGGATTCGGGATTGGGGATTGGGGATTTGGTGGACACTCGCGCCATGCAGAGACCGCATGAACGGCTGGACGTATGGCAGGACGCCATGCAGCTGGTCGAAGCGGTGTATCGCGCCACGTCCACGTTCCCGGCCGATGAACGCTACGGCCTGACCGCGCAGCTGCGCCGGGCCGCAATCAGCGTGCCTTCGAACATTGCCGAGGGTGCCGCGCGCCGATCGACGTCCGACTATCTCCGGCATCTGTCGTTTGCCCGCGGCTCCCTTGCCGAGGTCTCCACCCAGCTGGAAATCGCACGACGCCTCGGGTTCTGCACCGCCTCGTCCATCGATCCCGAACTGCTCGACCGTACGTTCGCCCGCCTCAATGCCCTGATCCGCACGCACGAACGCCGCATCCGCGAGCCGGATGCCTTTCCCGAATCCCCAATTCCGAATCCCCAATCCCATGCTTGAAAAAGTCGTCATCGCCAACCGGGGCGAGATCGCGCTGCGCATCCTGCGCGCGTGTCACACCCTCGGCATCCGTACGGTCGCGGTGCACTCCACCGTCGACCGCAACCTCAAGCACGTGGCCATGGCCGACGAATCGGTCTGCATTGGCCCGCCGCCCTCGGGTCAGAGCTACCTCGACATGCCGGCGATCATCGCCGCGGCCGAGGTCACCGACGCCCAGGCGATCCATCCCGGCTACGGCTTCCTCAGCGAAAACGCCGATTTCGCCGAACGCGTCGAACAGTCGGGCTTCATCTTCATCGGGCCGAAGGCCGAGACCATCCGCCTGATGGGCGACAAGGTCGAGGCGATCCGCGCGATGAAAGAAGCCGGCGTGCCCTGCGTGCCCGGCTCCGGCGGTCCGCTCGACGACGACGCGGCGACCAACGTCAAGATCGCCCGCGAGATCGGCTACCCCGTCATCGTCAAGGCGGCGGGCGGCGGCGGTGGACGCGGCATGCGCGTCGTCCACACCGAAGCCGCACTGGTCAACGCGATCGCGACGACCAAGCAGGAAGCCAAGGCCGCGTTCTCGAACGACATGGTCTACATGGAGAAGTTCCTCGAGAACCCGCGCCACGTGGAAATCCAGGTGCTGGCCGACGGCCAGGGCAATGCGATCCACCTCGGCGAGCGCGACTGTTCGATGCAGCGTCGCCACCAGAAGGTGGTCGAGGAGGCGCCGGCGCCGGGCATCACGCCCGAGGCGCGTGCGGCGATCGGCAAGGTCTGCGTGGACGCCTGCATCCGCATCGGCTACCGCGGCGCGGGCACGTTCGAGTTCCTGTACGAGGACGGCCGCTTCTACTTCATCGAAATGAACACCCGCATCCAGGTCGAGCATCCGGTCACCGAAATGGTGACGGGCATCGATCTGGTGCGCGAACAGCTGATGATCGCCTCGGGCCACCCGCTGTCGATCCGGCAGGAAGACGTGGTGCTGACCGGCCATGCGATCGAATGCCGCATCAATGCCGAGGACCCCGACACCTTCATGCCCTCGCCCGGCACGATCCGCCACTTCCATGCGCCGGGCGGCCCGGGCGTGCGCGTCGACACGCACGTCTACGAGGGCTACGCGGTGCCGCCGAACTACGACTCGATGATCGGCAAGCTGATCGTGCATGGTGCCGATCGCGAACAGGCGATCTGCCGCATGCGCGTGGCGCTGTCGGAGATGGTCGTCGACGGCATCAAGACCAACATCCCGCTGCAGCAGCGGATCATGCGCGACCAGGGCTTCCATGGCGGTGGACAGAACATCCACTACCTGGAAAAGCGCCTCGCCGAACGCAAGAACAAGACGCTGGCGATCGGTTGACGGTCGCGGCCGGCAGCGCGGACGCGCCGCCGGCCCTCACCCGCCGCGGTCCGGAAACGCGCGGCGCAGGGCCGCGTCCAGGCGGATCGGCCGCGCCCAGCGGTCATAGCTGTCGACGAGCCCACGCTTGACCCGGTCCATCGCCTCGCGGTGGCGTTCGTCGTCGAGGTTCTCGGCCACGCTCTCCCAGCCGCCCGCAGGATCACGCCGCCACGCGGCCGCGACCTCGCGGCAGGTGCGGCCGAGCGCCTGCGCGAGTGCACACGCGACATAGACATCGGCCGGCTCCCAGGCCGGGTCCGCAACGAGCTGCTCCACCAGCGCGCGCGGCGCGCCGCGATAGCGCACCAGTTCGTCGACGAAGGCATCGCCGTAGCGTTCGGCGTAGAGATTGAGATCGGTCAGCCAGGTATCGAGCCAGGCATCCCCGCTGCGCGGCGCCCAGACCTCCGGTTCGACCGCCTCGTCCACCGCGCCCGTGCCTTCGGCCGGCGGCGCCTGCGCAGCGACCGACAGCGGCAGGGCGATCAACAGGGACAGCAGCAACGACGGGCGCAGGAACATGGCGGTAATTCTCGGACGGTCGCGATGCGGCCGCGGCGATGACGACAGTGCCGCGACACGCGACGGCCGACCATAGCCCAACGTCACCCTCGAGGACAGCGCCATGGCCATCGATCTATCACCGCCACCGGCACGCCGCGGGCGGATGCTGCGCTGGAGCATCGCCGGTGCGGTCGCCGTCGTACTGCTCGCGGTGTACTGGGTGGCCCTGGACCGGGTCGCGACCCGGATCGGACAGGATGCGGAAAACACAATGCGCAGCATGCCGGTCAACGACGACACGCGCGCCCGCAGTCCCTGACGCGGCCGATCAGCGCGTCGCGATGACCAGGCTGTCGGGGCGTCCGCCCTGCTGCCACCAGTCACCGGTTGCGGTCACCCGCACCTGCACGCCGCCCTTGCGCATCGAACGGTGCGACCCGGCGTCGTGGCCGTCGGCGGCATAGGCGCCGATCACGTCGCGGGGGTCCCGCACGCCACTGAAGCTGGCGGCCCCGGACGCAATGCGCAGCGCGCGGTCGCCGCCGCCCTTGACGCTGACCCGCACCGGCAGGCTGCGGCCGTCGGCGCACTGCACCAGACCGGCCCCGCGTGCGGCGCGGTACTGCGTCGACCAGTCGCTGGCTTCGAACGTCAGTTCACAGGTCGTGGTCTCGGCCGCCACGGCCGGAAGCGCTGCCAGGCCTGCAACCAGCGCGATCATCGACAGCGCCTGCAGGTGTCGCCGCGGCGCTGCGGAACGGAACATCGTGAGGAAAACGGCCATGGCCCAACGCTAGCAGAAAACGCGCCGCGGGCCCGTGGCCTGCGACGCGTTCGGACGATCGACCCGGCCAGCCGGGCCGGATCTGCTCAGCGCCGGCCGCGGCGGTCCTGGCGCGGGTCGTAGTACTGCACCGTGCAACGGCCCCGGTTGTCGCACCGGGTGCGCGAATGGCGGTTGTCGTGGCGGCCGTGTGCACGTGCGTGCGGCGGCGGGCCGGGCCGGTAGGCCCGATGATTGCGCGGCACGTTGCGGTAGTAGACCGGGCGGCCGTAGCGGTCGTAGGAGACCAGCAGGCGATCGTTCTGGCCGTAGCCGCCATGGCGGTAGTAAGGCGTGTTGCCGCGCATCATCACATCGGCGACATCGACGATCACGCGCACGAGATCGTCATTCGCACGGGCCGGCGCAGTCACCATGGCAGCGGCGACGAAACCCGTCGCGAGGACGGCGGGCAGGATCCAGCGGGTGAGGCTCGTGGTGGTCATCGGGGTCTCCGTGGTGCGGGGCGGCCACCACGCCGGTGGCCCTCGACTGCCACCATCGACGAGCGCGGATGAATCGACGCGCAATTTTCCCGCCTGACTCGTTCATGTCGAACCCGCATAAATACGGCATTCAAACTGGAAACGCTTTCCATCCGCTGGAACCGGTTACCCGGATGGTCGGGCGCTCACCTCAGAGTGCAATCGCGCGCGTCGCCAGGTCGAGCACGGCCGCGGGCAGCGCGTCGGGTGAGGCGACCTCGCACATACGCTCCAGGCCTGTCGTGATCGACACGTCCGTTTCGTGCGCCCAGGTCGTCCGGTAGGGCATGTGCACACCCCAGCCACCGAGTGCGAGCACCGGGGCGATGTCGGAGCGCAGCGAGTTGCCGATCATCAGGAACTGCCGCGGCCCGGCCTCGAACTCGGTCAACACGCGCGCATAGGTGGGCGCGTCCTTTTCGCTGACGATTTCGATACGGCGGAACAGGTCGGACAATCCCGAATCGCGGACCTTCGCTTCCTGGTGGAACAGGTCGCCCTTGGTGATCAGCACGACATCGAAGCGCGCGGCGATGGCCTCGACGGCCTCGCGGATGCCCGGCAACAGCTCGACCGGATGTCGCAGCAGGTCCTTGGCCATGTCGACGATGCGGTGCAGGTCGCGAGCACTGATGCGGCCATCGGTGATCTGGGTCGCGGACTCGATCATCGACAGCGCCATGCCCTTCACGCCGTAGCCGAACACCGCGATGTTGGCCGACTCCACCGCGTACAGCGCGTCGGCGACGCGGCCGTCGCCGAGGTCCACGTAATGGCCCACGATGGCCTCGAACGCGCGCTGGGCCTTGTCGAAATAGTCCTGGCTGCGCCAGAGGGTGTCGTCGGCGTCGAAGCCGACCAGCTGGATGCCCTGGGTCATCGCGAAAGTCTAGTGCGTCGCTGCAAGACCCGCAGCACGGACAGTGTGACGTCTCCCAAACAAAAGGCGGCCCGCCGAAGCGGGCCGCCCAGGTCCGCCCATCACCGGGAGGGGATGGACGGCATCGACACGTGACGCTTACTCGTCAGCCGCGCCGGCACCAGCCGCCTGACGGTTCACGTAATCGCGATACTCCTCGGGCGTAATGAAACCGTCGCCGTCGGCATCGACGTCACTGAACACCTGGCCGAGGCCCTCGAGGCCCGACGCTTCGGCCTGGCTCAGACGGCCGTCACCGTCGGTGTCGAGATCGGCCCAGGTGACCTGGCCCTGCTGGGCCTGCGGCGCTTCGGCCGTGGCGTCCTGCGCGTAATCCTGAGTGGTGGTGGTCGGCGGCGCCTGCTCGGCAGTCGTCGCTTCCTGCGCGAAGGCCATCGGCATCGCCATCGCGACACCCAGAGCGATCGTGGCGATCATCGGCTTGCGGACATTCTTCATGATGGTGTTCTCCAGTGGGAATGTAGGACGCGCGGGAGGTGGTTCATCCTCGTCGTGGATACCGCACGGGGCCCACCTTGCCGCGGCGCGAATGAATGCTCCGGGGGCCGGCGTCGCGCCCACTTACGAGTGCTTAACCACACCGGGTCGCGGTGCCGGTAGCGCCTGTGTAGCGGCCGCGTGAGTGGCGGACGACGAAGCCCGCCGTGGCGGGAATGGGCGGCGGCGTCCGACCGTGGCGGACGCGTCGCGGCAGCGCCCGTTTTCGATGAACGGAACACAACGTTTACGAATCCTGCCGCGACGCGCTCCATACCGGGCGTCCGCAAGGCCTGTGCGACACTCGGGGTTTCCCTGATTGCGCTTTGGAGATGCCCATGCACCTGCGTCCACTGACCCTCACCGCGCTCGCGTCCTCACTGCTCTGGCTGTCGGGCTGCGACGGCAACGCCGCCAACGGCACCACCGCCACCGCCGGCTCGGACGCGCAGCCGGCCGCCGCCGCACCTGCGGCCGAAGGTGACGCGATCGAGGGCGTGCCGTTCGCCAGCAGCGCGGTCGCCACGTTCAACGAGCCGTGGGCGCTGGCCTTCCTGCCCGATGGCAGCCTGCTGGTCACCGAGAAATCCGGCGTGCTCAAGCACGTCACCCTGCCGGGCGGCGAGGCGCGCGAGATTTCCGGCGTGCCCGAGGTCGGCTACGGCGGCCAGGGTGGCCTGGGCGATGTGGTGCCGCATCCGCAGTTCGCGCAGAACGGGCTGGTCTATTTCAGCTACGCCGAAGACGGTGACGGTGGGCGCGGCGCGGCCGTCGCACGCGCACGGCTCGATGCCGAGGCCGGCGCGCTGCAGGACGTCGAGGTGATCTGGCGCCAGGTGCCCAAGGTCAGCGGCAACGGCCACTACGCGCACCGCATCGCGTTCGGTCCCGAGGGCATGCTGTGGATCTCGTCCGGCGACCGGCAGAAATTCGACCCGGCCCAGGACATGACCTCGAACATGGGCAAGCTGGTCCGGCTCAACGACGACGGCAGCGTGCCGGCCGACAACCCGTTCGCCGACCAGGGCGAAGTCGCGTCGCAGGTCTGGGCGCTGGGTCTGCGCAATCCGCTGGGCATCGCGTTCGACGGCGACGGCAAGCTGTGGGAAATCGAGATGGGCCCGGCCGGCGGCGACGAGTTCAACCTGATCGAGCGTGGCGGCAATTACGGGTATCCGATCGTCTCCAACGGCGACCATTACGACGGCCGCCCGATCCCCGATCACGACACGCGTCCGGAATTCATCAAGCCGCTGATCACCTGGACGCCGGTGATCTCGCCGTCGAGCCTGATGGTCTATTCGGGCACGCTGTTCCCGGAGTGGACCGGCAACGCCTTCGCCGGCGGCCTTTCGGGCCAGACCCTGGTGCGCATCGAACTCGACGGCACCACCGCACGCGAGGCCGAACGCTTCGCGATGGGCGCGCGCATCCGCGGCGTGACCCAGGGGCCGGACGGCGCGCTGTGGGTGATCGAGGACGGTGCGGACGGCCGCCTGATCCGGCTGACGCCGCGCGAAGGCTGAGCCTGTCGCACCCCTGTTTCACGACAGAAGGCCGCGGTGCGAACCGCGGCCTTCTGCTTGACGGACCTCAGATCGCCGGGCGCTCCACCGCTCGCCCCATCGCCTCGCGATAGCGCAGGTACAGCGCCTGGACCTTGTCGATATAGGCGCGGGTCTCGGCATAGGGCGGCACGCCGTCGTAGCGGTCCACGGTGCCCGGCCCGGCGTTGTAGGCAGCCAACGCACGTGTGCGGTCGTCGTCGTAGCGGCGCAGCAGCCAGCGCAGGTGGCGTGCGCCGGCCCGGATCGACTGCGCGGGCGAATCGGGATCGCTGACGTCGTAGTCCGCGACCACGTCGGGCATCAGCTGCATCACCCCGCGCGCGCCCTTGGGCGACACCGCCGCGGCCTCGAAGCCGCTCTCGGCGTGGGCGATCGCACGCAGCCAGGCCTCGTCGAGGCCGTTGGCCTTCGCGGCCTCGCGGAACAGCGTCGGCCACGCGTCGAGGCGCGGTGCACCGACGCGCCCGAGGCCCGCATGCGCGGGTTCGCCGGGCGGGGTCTGCACGGTGAAGCGCAGGTACTCGCGGGCGCCGGGCAGGCGCCGGGTGCCGTAGACCAGGCGCCCGTCCTGCTCGCGCTCGTAGAGCACGCCGCTGAACACCCCCATCTCGCCCCAGAGGTTCGGCGTCTGCACCGCGTCGTCCGGCACCTCGCGCGGCGTGCAGGTGGATCCGGGCTCGGGCGCGGTCGACATGCTGACGGTGCCATCGAGCACACAGCGCCAGATCGTGCGTGCCTGCGCCGGGCCTGCGCCCAGGACGAGGACGGCGGCGAGCAGGACTGGGATGCAGCGACGGATCGGCATGGCGACGGGTTCGAAGGCGGACGCCCGGACGGGCATCGCTGCTGAGCGGATACGCCGGTCGGGGTGAGGTTTGTGTCGCCGTGCCTGCGCGGCGATCATCGGGCGCCCCGTTCGAGACCCGCCGATGGCGCACTGGTCGACCCTGCTCCGCGAGATTCCCGATTTTCCCAAGCCCGGCATCGTGTTCAAGGACATCACGCCCGTGCTGGCCGATCGCCACGCCTTCGCCGCCGCGATCGAGGCGATGGCGGCACCCTGGCGCGAGGCGCCGCCCGCGGCGTTCCTGGGCATCGAGTCGCGCGGCTTCATCTTCGCCGCCGCGCTCGCCCAGACACTGGGCACCGGGTTCGTGCCGGTGCGCAAGCCGGGCAAACTGCCGGCGCGCACGCTGCAGCACGACTACGCGCTGGAATACGGCCGCGACCGGCTGGAGATCCACACCGACGCAGTGCCCGAGGGCGCCTCCGTGGTCCTCGTCGACGATGTGCTGGCCACCGGCGGCACACTGGCCGCCGCCCTCGCGCTGGCCCGCGCGCAAGGCGCCCACGTGCTGGGCGCGGCCGTGCTGGTCGAGTTGCCCGGGCTCGGAGGCCGCGCGCGTTGGCCGGCCGACGTGCACCTGCACGTGGCGCCGGCGGCCTGACGGCGTTCGCGCACGACGACGCGCGCTCGACGGCGGACGCTCCAGCATCCCGGTCCCGGAGGTGCCTGATGCGCGTCGAGACCCTGATCCTGCCCGCCCACGGCTGGGTGCCCAATCATCCGCGCCTGCCGGTGCGGATCTACCGTGCGGGGCCGGCGCCGCTGGACGCACGCGGGTTCGAGCAGCGCTTCGCCGCGCACGGCTGGCCGCCGGACTGGCGCGGGGGCGTCTACGCGTATCACCACTACCACTCGACGGCCCACGAGGTGCTCGGCGTCGCCCGGGGGCATGCGCGTCTGATGCTCGGCGGACCGGACGCCCGGGCCGTCGACGTATCCGCCGGCGATGCACTGCTGCTGCCGGCCGGCACCGGCCACTGCTGCCTGCAGGCCGATGCGGCGTTCCAGGTGGTCGGCGCCTATCCCGAGGGCCAGCGCTGGGACGTGATGCGCGAGGCGCCCGACCGCGACACCCGCGCACGCATCCACGCCCTGCCCGATCCGCTGCGAGATCCGGTCACCGGCGATCCGTTCTGACATCGGCCGCGCGGCGACCGCAACCGCGGCGTCTGCCGGATCAGGGCACCGACGCCGTCACCGCAGCGGCGGCGCTGTCGGCGGCCTCGTCGATCATCGCTGCAAAGCGCATCTGCCCGAGATTGTCGGCGAGGTCCGCGCAGCGGGCCTGCGGCGGCTGCAGCGACAGGTAGGCATGCATCGCCTCCGCCATCTCGACGAAGCGCGCATCGAAGGCGTCGACGCCGGACACGAACGCCGCGTCCGTCGGACGCGCGCGCAGCGCGGCGCCGAACTCCGGGTTTTCCGAACGGAAGGTTGCAATGCCGGCTTCCAGCCGTTCGCTCGCGTCCGCGTCCGCGGCGCAGTACCGCCGGAAGACCTCGACCTGACGCTCGAACACATGCGCGCCCATGTACCGGGTCTGCGCATCGCTCAGCGGCGACTGCGCGAACGCGCCACCCGCCACGCACAACGCCACGATGGCGAGCAGGGGGCGGAACGGTAGGCAGTGAGGGGTCATGGGGGGCTCCAGCGGTCGTACGGCGCGCGCCGCATTCGGGAACACGGTACGCACGCCGGCGGGAGGCCACGTCAAGAGTCCTCGTCGGCCTCGTCGAAGGCATGCGCGAGCCAGTCGCCGTCGTCGTCCTGCGCCGACGCGATGTCCACCGGTTCGAGCAGGGTGTAGTCGTCGACATCGGCGTTGCGGATCCGGCGCGAGACCGGATAGGCCTCGAGCGCCGGCTGCGGCATGGTCTCCAGGAACGCCTGCGCGCGGCGCGGCCCGGCAATCCAGTCGGCGATCGCCGTCGCCGGCATGAAGACCGGACCATCGGCGACCAGCGGTGGCGGGATCGCGGGATTGGGGTGGGTGAGCACGGCGAACGAATACAGCTCCGGCGTGTCCTTGCTCCAGTGGTCCCACAGGCCGGCCGCGAACAGGGCATCCCCGTCCTGGGCCTGGATGAAATACGGCTGCGGGGTCTCGCCCGAGCGATCCCATTTGTAATAACCGTTCATCGGCACCACGCAGCGCATCGTCTCCCACGGCCGCTTGAAGATGCGGCTGCGCGGCGCGCGGGCCAGGCGTGCGGTGACGGTGGTGTACCTGGTTTCGGGCAGCGGCGACCAGGCCGGGACCAGACCCCAGTCGAACTCTTCCACCGCAAGCGCGCCGTCACGTTCGAGAATGACCGCCGCCGGCCGGCGGGTGCCGATGTTGTAGCGGTCGGGCGCCGCCTCCAGCGCCGTGGCCAGATCCGACGGCATGGCGGGTGGCCAGACGCCCGCGGCGAAGGCCTGCACGAATCGACGCATCGGGAGCCCTCCGTTGGACGCGTGGCCGGCAGATTTCCGGCATCACGCGGCAGCATCGCCCGCGCCGCGTGAAGCGGTTGCGTCGTGAAGGCGCATCGGCATGCTTCACGGCCGGCTGCCATCGCAGCGCCCAAGGTGGATGCCTCGCATCGAGGAGCCAGCGCCATGCAGACCCCGCAGCCCACACCCAACGACGATATCCTCGGCTCGATCCCCCACCCCATGCACGATCCGGTGCCGGATCAGCCGGTGGATCCGCCGGTGCCGACGCCGGGCGACCCGGAACGCGATCCCCAGCCGCAACAGGACCCACCGTCACCGACGCGTCCGCAGGATCCGCCGCAGACCGCCTGACCGCTCCGTCAACCGTTCGAACAGCGAGGTGCCCCATGCATCCCCATCGCATCGCCGTGATCGTCGGCAGCCTGCGCCGCGATTCCTTCAACCGCCAGCTCGCGGATGTGCTCGTCGAACGCGCGCCCGACACGCTGGCACTGCACCGCGTCGAGATCGGCGACCTGCCGCTGTACAACCAGGACGACGATGACGCGCCGCATGCCCACGTGCTGCGTCTGAAGCGCGAGATCGCCCAGGCTGACGGCGTGCTGTTCGTGACGCCGGAATACAACCGCTCGATTCCCGGCGTGCTCAAGAATGCGCTCGACCACGCTTCGCGCCCGTACGGCGAAAGCAGCTGGGCCGGCACGCCAGCCGGCATCGTCGGTGTCTCGGTCGGTGCGATCGGCACAGCGGCGGCGCAGCAGCACCTGCGCACGATCCTGGCCTATCTCGACATGCCCACGCTCGGCCAGCCCGAGGTGTTTCTCAAGGCCGATGCCGTCTTCGACGATACGGGCGCGCTGCGCGACGACAGCCGCGACTTCATCGACGGCTGGCTGACGCGCTACGCGGACTGGGTCGCCCGCCACGCGCGAGGCTGATCGTTATAGAGGCTGATCGTTACAGCAGCGCCATCTCAGGTGAAGCGCGCGCGCCTAGTGCATCAACGTACTGCGCGGTGCAGGAGGCGCGGGGCAGTGGCATACGCGTTGCGGCGAACGGCGCTGCCGTCGCACCCACGAGCCACTCCGTGATCCGGGATCAGGCGGCGAAGCGCCGCTCGGCTTCGTAGCCGCCGTCGGCGCCATGGATGCGCACCGTCGCGCCGTGGCGCATCACCTGCGCATCCGATGCGACATCGACGAACGCAGCGTGGCGGGTCAGATAGTGCGCCGAAGCGCGCGCGCCGCTGTCTTCGACGAGCTCCCAGTCGAAGGTCGCGGCATTGTGTCGAAGAGTGAAGCGGATGGGCGACATGTTCGGATTCCGGGGGACAGCGGCACGCGTCGTGCTCCACGGATCATCCAGCTGCGACGATGAAGGCCGCGTGCCTGCGGCTGGCGCCGTCGTTCACGACGATGCAACGACGACCGCGCCATAACCGCCACAGCGGCGTTCGTCGCACCCGAGCGAGGCCCGATGCCATGCAGCAGTCCGCTCCACTCGCCAATGCGGCCGTGGGTGAAATGCGCAGTTTTCGCACCGGATCGCCGTGATGGGCGACGCCCTGGCCCGCATGTTCGATCTCGGCATGCCGTGGTGGGAATTCGTGCTGCGCGCGGTCGTGGTGTACGTCGCCGTGCTGATACTGATGCGCCTGGCCGGCAAGCGCACCGTCGGGCAGTTCACCCCGTTCGACCTGCTGGTCATCGTGCTGCTGGGCAACGCGGTGCAGAACGCGCTGCTCGGTCAGGACAGTTCCCTGCTCGGCGGCCTGCTGCTGGCGACGACCCTGCTGCTGTTGAACTGGGGCGTCGGCCGGTTATCGGCGCGAAGCCGGCGGTTCGATCGTCTGGTCGAAGGCGAACCGGTGATCCTGGTGCGTCACGGCACCCTGTTCCGCAAGGCACTCGCGCGGGAGTCGATCACCGAGCGTGAGCTGGCCACCGCCCGGCGCGCCGCCGGCTTCGCGACGATCGCGCAGATCGAGCTGGCGGTGCTCGAGACCTCGGGCGAGATCACGTTCGTGGGAACGCGTGGCGCGCGCGGCCACGACCGGACGCCTGACACGCCGACGCCTACATCGTGAAGCAGATGGTGTGCGAACCGACGTCCACATTGCGCAAGACATGGTGAAGCGCATCGTTCCAGCAACTGGGGCATGACAGCGCCAGGGCGGCCGTGCGCAGTGGGCGAGCGGAATGCCTGGCGGCCACTCACAACCTACCACTTCAGTGACTCGGTCATTCGACGGGCGGGCCCAGCAGATCGAGGGCGGCGTCCACGTCGTCGCGCGTGGCAGGCCGGACCACCCGCGCCACCTCCACGCCATCGCGGAGCAGCACCAGCGTCGGCCACAGCTTCACTTTGAAGCTGCGGCCCAGTGGACGCCCGGGGCCATCTTCGACCCGGAAATGGCGCACGTCCGGCCGCGCCGCCAGTGCGGGCTGCAGGAACGCCTGCGCGCCCTGGCAATGCCCGCACCAGTCGGTGCCGAATTCGAGTGCGACCAGCCCCGGCATCGCGTCAATCCCGGTGCGATCCGGCGGCTCGTTCGAATACGGCGTCACGCGGGTCATGTCAGGACAGCGCGCGCTCGATGGTCTCGAGCGGTGCGTTGGTGAAATCCTTGGCCAGGTCACCGATCAGCCGCTGCGTGGTCTCCTTGTGCAGCAACGGACGCACGCGGCCGAGGGTCTGCGGATCCGCGATCAGCACCAGATGCGCGTAACGGCTCTTCAGCGCGCCTTCGTTGAGGCCGTGCGCGAGCTGCTTGGCGAACGTCGCTTCGTCGAGCTGCGAGGCACTCGATTCGGCCGGCATCGATCCCGCCGGACCATCGTCGTTGAGGTTCATGCCTTCGAGCAGCGCCTCCTGCTTGAGGCTCAGCGCGCGCTCGTCACCGACGTTGCTGAACACACGGGCCGCGCCACCGTTGGCGACGACGATCAGTGCGCCCTGCGGAATTTTCATTATCATACACGTTCTCCACTTGCCTGCGTTCGTACCGGAAAGGCACGCGACGACTCTAGGCAGGCGGATGTGAGCGGGATGCAATGCGGATGTCGCGTTCGCGTTCCAAGGGCGCGCTGCCGTCCGCGAAACTGAACGCGGCGCTCAGCGCCAGGGCCGACGGCCTTCCGTCCAGGATTCGCGACGCGCCGGGCCGCCGCCCGACCAGGGCCCGAACGGCTCGCGCCAGCCCGGCGCGTAGACGTCGAAGCCCGCCCCCGGCCCGTAGTACCCGGGGCCGCCGTACATGCCGCCCGGCCAGTAGCCCGGTCCGTCGGAGCGGCCGACGCTCAGATGCAGGTTGGTCGTGCTGATGTCGCCGCTCGCATTGACGCGCTCGGTGCACAGATTGATGTCGGCGGCGTTGTAGTGACTGGTGCCGCCGCGCGAGGAATGGCCGATGCCGGTCGTCACGCTTCCGGTCACGGTCCGTTCGCTGCCGTCGGGCGCGGTCGGGCACCCGCCGAGGCCGCCCCGGGCCGTGCGCAGTTCGCGCGACCCTGGACGCGCGGTCCGCGGTCCGGTGTATTCGCCATCACCGAAGGCGCCGGGCCCGGTGAACATCGTCGGCGCCGGCGGGCTCAGATCGATGTCGCCGTCCTGGGCCACGGCGGACAACGGCAGCAGCAGTGACATCCACACCAGGTGTGATCGACGCATCAGAACGCTCCGGACCGGGATCGGTGAATTCCCACGCTACCAGCTGGCGCTTGAATCGCCGCTGGCCCCGCAGGCATGCCGGCTCAGCCGGTGTGATGCATCCACAGGCAGTCGATCGCATCGAGCGCGATGTGCACCAGCAGACCGATGCCGAACAGGCGGGTGCGCCGCGGCAGCGCGAGAACGCCGTAGACCGCGATGGCCGGCGCGGTATGCAGCGGATGGAAGCCGATGCTGCAGCGCCCGGGCGCGTAGATCGGGTCGGCCAGCAGATGGTCGACGTCGATGACCCACCCGAGCAGCATCAGACCCCAGGCGCGCAGGAAGCGATCGCGGAAGAACAGCCAGGCGATCAGTGCCGGCACCGCCGCATGCAGGATGAGATGAAGGATTGCGCGCGTACCCATCGAACCGACGCCAGGCGGGCGGCACAGGATACCGCCGGACCACCCGATGGCCCGAGGCGCGGCGCGGGCCGAACCCGTGCGTCGCGCCGCGTCGATCTTGCACGGTTTGGCGCTTCACATTCACCGCGTCTGCACCGATGTGATGCGAATTTCGCGAACCTTAATCTGCATTCGGAGTCGTTGGATGGCGCATCACAGCCCGGGTGGTCTGGTCTTGCTGGTCGAGGACAACCGCCATATCTCCGAACCCGTCGGTGAGTTCCTCGAAAGCCGTGGCTTCGAGGTGGACTATGCGGCCGACGGCATCGACGCCTACAACCTGGCGTCGGAAAACCCGTTCGACGTCATCGTGCTCGACCTCATGCTGCCGCGTCTGGGCGGGCTGGAAGTCTGTCGCCGCCTGCGCGCCGACGGTCGCAGCTCGACGCCGATCCTGATGCTCACCGCGCGCGATTCGCTGGAAGAGAAGATCGAAGGCCTCGAAGCGGGCGCCGACGACTATCTGACCAAGCCCTTCGACATCAAGGAGCTCGAGGCCCGCATCCGCGCGCTGATCCGGCGCGACCGGCGCGAAGTGGGCGCCGCGGTGCTCGAGGTCGGCGACCTGTGGCTGGATCCGGTGTCGCTGCGCGTGCAGCGCGCGGGCAAGGAGCTCAACCTCGCGCCGATCGCGATGAAGATCCTGACGATCCTGATGCGCGAGGCACCCCGCGTGGTCACCCGCCGCGAGATCGAGCAGGAGATCTGGGGCCTGAGCCTGCCCGACTCCGACACCCTGCGCAGCCATCTGTACAACCTGCGCAAGGCCATCGACCGCGATCAGGACGTGCAGCTGCTGCACACGATCACCGGTGCCGGCTACCGGGTGGCCGATCTGAGCCGCGCGGTCGCCTGACGCCCGCGCCGCCGGGGCGCGCGCCGCACACGTTTCGACCCACGCCGCGCTGCAGCCGATGCAGCGCGGCGTGTTCGTGTCCGGCACGGCCGCGACGGCGATGCGTGGCGACACGGCAGCTCGCGCTCCAGACGCCGCGATCACCGTCGCAGGCGGTGCCCGCCGAGCGTCACGTCACTCCGCGGCGGAGGTCTCGCTCACCCGGAACGGAACATTCGCGTAGGCCGCGTGGCCCTGGCCGTCGTGCGCTTCGACGAAGAGCCGGTAATGTCCCGGGGCCGCGGGCGCGGTGAAGCGCAACGCGCCCGCGTCGTCGGCATCCGAAACGCGCAGCTCGACCGCGGCCGGCAAGGCCTCGGGATCGCCGCCGATCGAGGTCGCGGTGCTCTCCTCGCGCACGATCCAGCGGTAGGCGATCGGATCGCCGTCCGGGTCGCGCGCATCGACCTGCGCGGTGTGCGTGGCGCCCGGCGCCAGCGTCACGCTGTCGAGCGCCGTGCGCCCGTCGATCCGGAGGGGTGTGATCGACGGCGCGCGGTTCGCCGGCCAGGCGCCGGTCCACAGCTGCTGCATCGCGTCGACCCCGGGCGTGGATTCGCCGCTGGCCAGGAACAGGCCGTACCAGGTCGGCGTGCGCTCCTGCTTCTGCCCCCAGAGGAAGACGAACGAACCGAGTCCCTGGGTCCGGTCGCTGTCGATGTCACGCGCATAGCGTTCGGCCAGCAGCGCCGCCTTGCGCGAGGCGTCGTCCTCGATCGGCGCGCCCCACGCGGTTTCCGGGCTTTCCCAGTGGCCGGTCGGGCCCCACTCGGTGACGATGTAGGCGCCGGCCCAACCGGCGTCGCGCAGACGCGTCTGCATGCCTTCGATGTCGCCGTAGAGCTGCACGCCGATCAGATCGAGCGCCGGCGCGCGCGCCTTCAGTTCACCGATCAGCGCCGCGTCGAAGCCCGCCAGCGGCGTCATCACCGGATGGTGCGGGTCGATCGCGTGGATCGCCTCGGCGATCGCGTTCACCGCATCCCAGACCTTCGGGTTGCGCGCGTCCAGATTGAGTTCGTTGCCGACCAGCCACATCAGCACAGCGGGATGCGCGCGGTAAGCGGCCACCTCCTCGCGGATGCGGGCCAGCTGCGCGGCGACCGCGTCCGGATCGTCGTAATCGAAGCCGTGGCGCTCCTTGCCGACCTCCAGGCCCATCGCCACACGCAGCCCGTTGCGGTGCGCGCGGTCGAGCATCGCGGTCACCTGCGCGCGATCGAGCCCGGTGCTCCAGGTGCGGAACGCATTGCCGCCGCGTTGCGCCAGCGCCTCGATGTCGCCACCCGACAGGCCGGCGCCGCGCACGCGGAACGGCGCCCCGTCGACCGTCAATTGCCAGACGCCTTCCTCCTGCACGACACGCACCTGCGCAGGTCCGGCGTCCGCGGCACTGCCCGACCCGGCCGATGCCGATGCCGGTGCCGCCGCGACGGCGGTGAACAACAGCGCGAGGGCACACGAGGCGATGCGCATGGAATGACTCCTTCAGGACCGTCCGATGATGGCATGGCGATCCGGCGCGCGCCGCCGATGCGGCAGGTGTGCACGCGTCCGCGGACAGTCAGGGACGCGACGCCTCAGCGCGCGCGCCGGTCGCTGCGCGCGCGCAGCCAGCGCAATGCGCCGGGCGCCATGCCCATGAATTTCGGCGGCTCCGTCAGCGGCGCCACCAGCAGGCGGTCCGGCGCATGCCGGCGCTTGATCCGGTGATAGAGCTGCGAGCGCGTGGCGGTGCTCTCGACGAGATGCAGGCCGGGCGCCAGCTGCACGCTGTCCGCCGCCACCGAGGCGTCGATCGCGCCGTCGATCTCGAGATGGACCAGGTAGAGGGTGGACGCACTCGCCATGGCCTCGACTGTCGGCGTGCCGCGCGCACGGCCAGGTGAAGCACGCGAGCTGCGCTGCTCTTGCGGTGCGCCGGTCACCGCGTGGGCCCCATCGCCGCACTCGATGTCGACGCCGTCCGAACAGAATGTCCGCAAATGCGTTGCCGCACCGTTGGCGGCGTCGCGACGACGCGCGAGCGCAACGACCGCGCGCGATACGACGTCGTCACCGGTGCACGTGACGCCCGACGCTGCCCGCAGGCGCGGGATCCGGTCCACGTGCACCGGACGCCGCTCTCGAACGGACGACGCGCGAGGCGCGAGGACCTCAGTCCGCTGCGGCCGGCACGACACGCAGCACACGGCCCTGCGCGCTGTCGGTCAACAGGTAGAGCGCGCCGTCCGGGCCGCTGCGCACGTCGCGGATGCGCTCGCCGAGTTCCGCGAACAGCACCTCCTGCGGGCCCGGCGCGCCGCCGGGCATCGGCACCCGGCGCACGCTGCGTTCGACCAGCGCGGCGACGAACAGGCTGCCGCGCCAGGCCGGAAACAGCGCGCCGTCATAGAAGGCCATGCCGGCCGGCGCGATCGACGGTGTCCAGTGCGTCAGCGGCGCGGTGACGCCGGGCCAGCGCGTATAGGGCGTGACCCGCGCGCCGGTGTAGTCGACGCCGTCGGTGGTGATCGGCCAGCCGTAATTCGCGCCGGGCGCGAGTCGGTTGAGTTCGTCGCCGCCTTTCGCGCCGTGCTCGTGCGCGTAGAGCGCATCGCCCACCCGCACCAGCCCCTGCGGATTGCGGTGGCCGATGCTGAAGATTTCGGGCCGCGCTCCGGCGCGGCCGACGAATGGATTGTCGGCGGGAATGCCGCCGTCGCGGTCGATGCGCAGATGCTTGCCCAGATGGGTATGCAGGCGCAGCGCGTCGGTGCGCTCGAGATTGCCGTCGCCCATCCCGACCACCAGCGTGCCGTCGGCCCGCCACGCCATGCGGCCGCCGAAATGCTGGGCGTGGGTCTTGGCGGGCTGCGTGGTCAGGATCGGCGTCACCGTCTCCAGGCCGCTCGCGCCCAGCCGGGCATGCACGACGCGCAGATGATTCGCGCGCGCCGTGCCGTGCGCGAACGACAGGTAGATGCGCCCCGTCTGCGCGAATGCCGGATCGACCAGCACGTCGAACAGGCCCGCCTGCCCGCTGGCGAAGACCGCGGGCACGCCGGCCACCGGCGCGGCGCGCAGCGCGAAGCCGCCATCGGCCTCACGCTCGATCACACGCAGCCGCCCCGGCCGCTCGGTCACCAGCAGCCGGCCGTCAGGCAGGAATGCCAGCGCCCACGGGAACTCGAGCCCTTCGGCGACGGTGTCGATGCGGTAGTCGGCGGCCGCCGCACCCGCGGCGCACAGCAGGCCCAGCACAGCGGCGGCCACGCGCCGGCGCAGCTGCGCGACACGCAAGAACGGAAACCAGACATTGGCGAACGACACGGACACTCCACCTCGGCGCCGCGGCTGCGGCATCATCGTCCGCATGATGATGCCCGAACCGTCCGCATGACCGCCCGCCTCCGCCCCTCGTGGCCACGCCGTCTCGGCGCCCTCGCCGTCGCACTGTCGATCGCCGCGGCCTGGGGCGCGCTGGTGCAGACCCAGTTCAACCTGCAGGCATTGACGCCCTTCGTCGAGATTCCATTCGCCGTGCGGCTCACCACATCGCTGCAGGATCTCGCGGGCTACGGCCCGGTGCAGCTCGGCCTCGTCGCCGCGGCCTGGCTGGCCGCGCTGCCGGTCGCGATGGGGCTCGGCCGGCGCTGGCCGCGCTTGCGCACGCCGCTGTACGCATTGGCGGCCGGAATCGGCCTCGTCGTCGCGATCCGCATCACCGACGCGGTCGCGCCGATGCCGGTGTTGATCGACGCGACCCGCGGTCTGGCCGGCCTGCTGGGGATGGCGGCCGGCAGCGCGCTCGGCGGTGGCCTGTTCGCGCACTGGACGCGCTCGCGCGCCGGCTAGGCAGCGCGTTGCACGCGCCCCCTGGATCCACATCGTCGATCCGGAGGGCCACGCCATGCGGTCAGGACGTCGGCAGACGCACCGTGATCCGAGTGCCCTCGCCCAGCGTGGAGGCGACATCGAGATCGGCGGCCAGGGCATCCGCGGTCTGGCGCACGATCCACAAGCCGATGCCGAGGCCGTCGGAGCGTGCATCGCCCTGCTGGAAGGCGTTGAAGTAGCCGTCCACGCGCGCCGGATCCATGCCGATGCCGGTGTCGATGACGTCGATGCAGGTCAGGCCGTTCTCCTGCCGGCAGACCAGCTCGACGCGCCCGCCGGCCGCCGTGTACTTCACCGCGTTCGACACCAGATTACCGAGCAGGGTTTCCAGCAGGCCGGCATGCGTGCGCGCCGGGCACGGCGCGATCTCGATGCGGACCTCGAATGCGACCTGCTTGCGCACCGCCGACCGCTGCCACGACGCGCCGACCTGCTCGACCACCGGCGCCACGTCGGCGACCTCCAGCGCGGGCGGCGCGAAGCCGCCACGTCCGGTCGCCGAGGCGATCAGTTCACCGAATGTCTGATGGACGATCGTCAGCTCCTGCTCGGCGCTGTCGAGTTTCTGCAGCTGCGCTTCGCTCGCGCCCACGCGCGCGCGGCTGATCGCGTACAGCGCCGCGCGCAGCGGCGTCTTGAGATCGTGGCCGGCACTGGCGAGCACGCGCGCACGGTGTTCGCTGACCGCATGTGCCTCGGCCAGCATCCGGCGCAGTTCGAGCTGGGCCATCACCTGCCGCGACAGCGCGCGCAGCGTGTCGACCTGCTCGGGCGTCAGCGTACGCGGCTCGGTGTCGAGCACGCAGACCGTGCCCAGCGGCAGGCCGTCGGGTGTCTTCAGCAGCGCGCCGGCGTAGAACCGCAGGCCGGGATCGCCGGTCACCAGCGGATTCGACGCGAAGCGCGCATCGCGCGTGGTGTCGGGCACTTCGAGGAAGTCGTGTTCCAGGATCGCGTGCGCGCAGATCGAGGTCTCGAGCGGCGTTTCGCGCACGCCGAGGCCGACTTCGGACTTGAACCACTGGCGGTCGGCGTCGACCAGGTTGATGACCGAGATCGGCGTCTGGCAGACCGCCGAGGCGATCCGGGTGATGTCCTCGAACACCGCCTCGATGGGGGTGTCGAGAATGCCGTAGGCGCGCAGCGATTCGATCCGCCGCGATTCGGTATGCGGGGGCAGTTTTGCCGCGGGCTGATGCATGCAAGGTCCTCGATGGCCGGCGATTCTGACACGCGTGCGTGGCCCGCACCCGCGGGCGTGCTCAGTCCACCCAGCCCCACGGCGCCTCGGGTGCCGGCACCGGCCGGGTGAGATCGAAATCGACCTGGAAGCCGCGCTCGGTGCCCACCCGGTTGGCTGCATAGACGAAGCGCGTCCCCGGATGGACCTCGACCAGCCACGCGCTGCGCAGGCCACTGCCGGGAATCACCGCACGCGTCTGCGCATCGGCGGGAAACATCTGCGTGTCGGCACTGCCGGCGTTGCTGGTCGTGCCGCCGTACATCGTCACCGTATCGGGCGTGCCGTCGGCATGCCGATGGTCGTGCTTGAGCTCGATGCCGTCCGGCGTGCGGGTGAACACCCAGGTGCGCGACCGGTCCGCATCGACCACCAGCGGAATCCGCACGCGGTCGTCGCTGCAGTCGCGCACGTGCATCACCACGCGCTTGTCGCGGAAGGTGTCGTCGCCGTCGGGCGCGCGCACCAGCGTGCCGACGTAGGCCTTGCCACACAGCGCCTGCAACTGCTGCCACCAGTCGTCGGCATCCCCGGTGGAGGCGGCGGCGCCGGTCATGCCGGCCGTGGCGAGCAGGCCGGCACCGATGGCGCGGATCAGGGGCTGGGCCATCGTCGGCTCCATCGAAGAACGGCCTTGCACTGTAACAAGCGCCTTTCCAGACACGCCGCCGCACGCCGCCGATGCCGCGTCCGCCCGCGATCCGCCCAGGGGTGTGACCCGCCCTCTGACCATGCGCAACGCCGGGCGCCACGTCAGGCCGGCTTCACCGCCGCGGCGCTACGGTGCGCGCTCTCTCTGCTGCAGGCGATCGCCATGTCCACAGTGCATCCGAATCGCGGGATGACGCTGGTGTTGTTGAGCACCGCGCTCGGCCTGGCCCTGGCCAGCACGTCGGCGCTCGCCGATCCGCCGCCGCATGCGCGCGGCAAGGGCCCGCCGGCACACGCGGGCGGCCCGCATCGCGCCCAGGCCGCGCCGCTGGGCTGGCAGAAACAGGCCTGGCGCAAGGGCGCGCCTGCCTGTGGCGGAACTCGACGGATACTGGGTCGGTGATTACGGCCGCCATCAGCTGGCCGCGCCGCCGCCCGGCCACCGCTGGGTGCGGCAGGAGGACGACCGGTACCTGCTGGTGACCGCAGCGACCGGGATCATCGTCGACATCCTGACGCGCTGACGCGTCCGCCCGCGGGGCCTGATCCAGGCCGCGCGGGCGATCGGGCCTCATGCGCGATGCCGCGCGTCTCAGGGAATGAAGCGCTGCGCGCGCAGCGTGTGGAACAGGTCGAAGAACGCATCGTCGCTCGCCTGATAGCCGTCGAAGCCCAGACGGCGGCTCCTGGACATGTCGGTGACGACCTCCAGCGGCCTGCCCAGATCGGCATCGGTATGCCACGGCGAGATCAGTCGCGCGATGTCCGCCTCGACCAGAGCGTGCTCGGCCGCGAGTCGCGCCCACACCGGCCCGTCGTCCGCCATCTGCTGCACGAGCGGTGCCATCTCGCCGGTGAATTCCTCGGCTTCGAGATCGAACCAGCCGGCGATGCGTTCCCACATCCAGCGCCAGCGGAACACGTCGCCATTGACGACGTTGAACGCCTGGTCGGCAGCGGCCGGCGTGCGCACCGTCCACAGCAGATGGCGGGCGAGCTGGCGCGCGTCGGTCATGTCGGTCAGGCCGCTCCACTGTGCGGCCGATCCGGGAAAGCGGAACGGCCGGCCGGTGGCCTTGCACAGCGAGGCGTACACCGCGAGCGTCGTGCCCATGTTCATCGCGTTGCCCACTGCCGCGCCGATCACCGTGTGCGGGCGATGCACGCTCCAGTGGAAGCCGTCACGCGCCGCGGCGGCGAAGACCTCGTCTTCCTGCGCGTAGTAGAAATTCTCCACGTCCAGCCGCGGCTGCGTCTCGCGGAACGGCGTCTGTGGCAGCACGCCCTGCCCGTAGGCTTCGAACGGCCCGAGGTAATGCTTCAGCCCGGTCACCAGCGCGACATGACGCACCGAACCGGCCGGCCGCAGGGCATCGAGCAGGTGGCGCACCATCGCCGCGTTGACGCGGATGTTCTCGGCCTCCGTGGCCTGGCGCGACCAGGTGGTGATGAAGACGTGGCTCGGTGCGAGGCCGGCCAGCGCGTCACGTGTGGCCTGCGCGTCGCCGAGATCGGCGGAGACCGCCTGCACGCCGGCGGGCAGGCCGTCGGGGCGTCGCGCCAGTCCCTGCACCGCCCAGCCCGCGTCCTGCAGTTGCGTCACCAGCGCACCACCGACGATCCCGGTCGCACCGACCACCAGAGCCTGTTGGGTCACAATCGCACCTCGTATCGAAGAACCGGCGCCCACCTTAGGAAGCCGGTACGTCCGCAGGAAGAAGGCACCAAATGGTGACCACACCCGACGATTCAGCCCGCATCGACGACGACTGGCGCGAAGACTGCGCGCCGCGCCGCGTGCTGGACCTGTTCAGTACAAAATGGACCTCGATGGTCCTGCACACGCTGTGGGCCCGGCATGCCGGGCAGGCGCGCAGCGGCGCCCTGCACCGCAGCCTCCCCGGCCTGTCGCGCAAGATGCTGACGCAGACGCTGCGCGAACTCGAGGACATCGGCGCCGTCGCGCGCACCGTGCATCCGACGGTGCCGCCCGCGGTGGACTACGCGCTCACGCCGCTGGGCCTGCGGCTGGTCGAACCGATCGAGCTGGTCTACGACTGGGGTCGCCGCAACGCCCACGTGCTCGACACGCTGCCGCCGCGCCCGACCTCGCGCCGTCGCCCCCGCTGACGCGAGGCCTGCGGCCATGACGCGCCGTCCACGGTGCCGCTCTACATTGCAGGCTTCGACGGACGAGCTGCCCATGACCATCAACGAAGCCACCACGGCCGCGCTGCGCGACCTGGACACCAGCCTGTGCACCTACGGCATGTCCGAAGGCGACCGGCTGAAGAAAATCGCCGCGCTGGCCAACATGGCCGTCCGCCTGCGGGAAAGTGCGCCTCCGCATGAGCGGGACTGGATCAACGAGGCCCTGCACGCCCTCGCGCAGAAGCATCAGGTGCCCGACGAGTGCGTGCTGCCGCACAGCGACTGAGACGGCGCGGGCGGCCCCGTGCGGGCGTCGCGCACCGGCCACGATGTCCATCGCACACAGCGGGCGCGACCTGAGCCACGCAGCGTCAGGTCGAGAATCAACTCGCCGCCGGCACCGGAACGCTTTGCCTCGCCCCTCAAGGTGTCGACGGTGGCCGGGTCGCGTTCCAGTTGAACAGGAAATCGCGATGCTCGGCCCAGGTCTGCCCGGCGGCAGCACCGTCGGTGGCGCAGACGGCGGTGTGGTACGGGCCCTCGCCATCCGACGTGCGGAAGCTCGCGCACAGCCGGCCGCGGTCCCGCTTCCAGCGGCCGGCCTCGATCTCGCTGCCGTAGAAGCGTCCGGTCACGGTGCCGTCGGCTTCCAAGGCCAGCTGCATCGGCCGGGTGTACGGCTCTCCCGGCCGCGTGGAGAGATCGACGACCCAGTCGCCGTCGAGCGGGGTGTCGGACGCCAGCACGGGCGGGGCCCCGAGCACGGCGAGCAGAAGACAGGCGGGCAATCGCATGGACGACTCCTGGGCGCGGTCGGGGCGACGGGCGGTGCAGGCCGCAGCGTACATCCCGCGCGCGGCGACCACATGTGCCCCATCGACCCTGGCGCGGGCCGGGTCTGGCGCCGCCACGACGGTGGCCGTGGCGTCCCGAAGCGTCCACCTGGACGCGTCACCAGGTCGGCGTCTCACAGCGGGCAGTCGGGCATGCGCGCCGCGCCCGCAACGCATCGACGCCTCCGATCGCAGGCAGGTCAGTCCTGCAGGCTCATCGGCTTCACACCGCCCGGTGGCAGGCCGAAGCGTGCTCGCACCCAGTTGAGAAAGGCGCCGTAAGGGCGCCCCGAGACCAGCATGATCGCGGTCGCGCCGAGAATGCCGAACACCAAACCGCGCCCGGATGCGCCACTGATCGCGATGATCACGGCGTAGATCGGCACCTGGAACGTGACCAGCGCGAGGCTGTCCCAGAGCAGGCGCGAGCGCCGTGTCGGCGCGGCCCGGCGCATCAGGCAGTCGCGCCAGACCCCATACGGGCGCGCGACCGGAATCATCAGCGCCGCGCCGAGCAGGCGCGCATGCAGCACCTCGTTCCAGTCCATGCCGGATACGACGCGTTCGTTCAAGACGCCGGTGACCGTGAAGAACAGCACGAGCGCGGTCGTATCCGCGACGAAGGCGCGCAGCCGCAACCGCCGATCCGTTCCGGTGTCACCCATGCGCACGGCGCGACGCCCGCGGCGGCTTCAGGCGCACGGCCTGCCGAGAACGCCGAATCGTCACGGCCGACGATGTCCCGATCGAGCCCGGTGACGTCATCGCCACGCCCGCGGTCATCGCGTTCGTCAACGCGTTGCGCCCACGCACAGGCTGCGGGCCATCAACCGTTACGGTGACCGCCCTGGCGCTCTTCGGCGCGGTCGCCCTCCTCATCGCTGGAGAGCTTGTCGGGGCGCTCATTCTCGTCCGCCTTCGGCGGCGTTTTTTCCTGTTGCGATTTCCGGATGCTGTCCGGCGTCTGCGGAACGCCCATGCG
Organism: Luteimonas sp. WGS1318; assembly: GCF_043187535.1. Classification (GTDB taxonomy): domain Bacteria; phylum Pseudomonadota; class Gammaproteobacteria; order Xanthomonadales; family Xanthomonadaceae; genus Luteimonas. The sequence goes on along the minus strand of NZ_CP171131.1, from coordinate 597,221 downwards.
GTGTCTCCATCTCGGCGGGATTGCGGCGTCGCCAGCCTGCGCGTGGGCGGGTCAAGCAGCCGTGCACGCGCCGTCGTGCGTGTCGCACCATCGCGCACGACACGCGCCTCGAACATCGCGCGCACGGCGCTGCGTCGGTCGCCGCGGTGTTTATTTCGTCGATTTCGCCGGTGCGGACCGAAAGTAGGGTATGGTGTTCGCACTGTTCAAAGCGGGATCACGGTACATCGTGGCTCCGATGCGGTTGATCACAGGTTCCAGGGTCGAATTCGACCTTTCCAGACGATCCGCTCCATCGCTTCGCGTTACCCCTTGCTCGATACAGTCCCGGCACCGCATTCGCGGGCCGTGTTTCCTCAACTGATCCAAGGAGTAACACCATGTCTGATCGTCAGACCGGCACCGTCAAGTGGTTCAACGACGCCAAGGGCTTCGGCTTCATCACCCCGCAGAGCGGCGACGACCTGTTCGTCCATTTCCGTTCGATCCAGGGCAGCGGCTTCAAGTCGCTCCAGGAAGGCCAGCAGGTCTCCTTCAAGGTTGCGCAGGGCCAGAAGGGCCTGCAGGCTGAAGAAGTCCAGGCCGAGTAAGTCCGACTCGTTCGGCATCGCGTCCGCGATACCAGAGACCCCGGGTGGCAACGCCCGGGGTCTTTTGCTGTGTGCGGTGCACCGGTGCGACCGACGCAGGCGCGGTCCGCACGCTTCGGCCACACTCCCACTCCGCACGATCCCCAGTGAGACACACACGATGCGCGACCCGTCGACGATCGCCGTGGGCGAGCTCTATCAGGGCATCCGCCACGAACACTGGCAGGGCAAGACCTACCGGCAGTTCTGGACGTGGTTCAACGGCCGCTGCATCGAGATCGTCGGCGCTGCGGATGCCGCCGACCTCGACGCCCTCGGCATCGAACTGCTGAGCGTGCGCGACGCGATCGAGGACGGCGGCTACATGGTGCCGTCCGACCGGCTGGACGACGTGATCGACGCGCCGGCGTAACCGCCTCAGGCGTCCTCCCGCGGCGCAATCGACGCACTGCGAGCGCATCGACGGTCGGCCATCAGGGCCACTGAGCGCACACGCCGGACACGCGCGATGCGCTTCAGAGCGTACGCGCGGGATGCCCCATCCGGTTCGCGGGCGTCGCACGCAGCACGCGGCGCGCTGCGTGCATACGCGCAACGCCCTTCGCCCGGCTGGCGCACGCGATTCACGTCGAGCACCGGGTCGACGCAAGCTCCCCGCCGGGCCAATGCCCTTGGCAGCCGGACCGCCCGCGGCACGCCGGGGCAGCCGACGCGCCGCACGTGACCCGCGCGGACACGATCTGCCAGACTGCGCGCCTTCCACGAGTTCCCCGACGCACGCGCCCATGCGCCTGAACAAGCACATCAGCGACACCGGCACCTGTTCGCGACGCGAGGCCGACCGCCTCATCGCCGAAGGCCGGGTCACCGTCAACGGCATCCGCGCACGCGTGGGGTCGGAAGTCGGCGACGGCGACACCGTCATGATCGACGGCCAGGCGCTGCAGACGCGCACCGCCGCACCCGGCAAGCGACGCCACGTCTACATCGCGCTGCACAAGCCAGTGGGTGTGACCTGCACCACCGAGGCGTCGGTGAAGGGCAACATCGTCGACTTCGTCGACCATCGCGAACGCATCTTTCCGATCGGCCGCCTCGACAAGGATTCCGAAGGCCTGATCCTGCTGACCAGCAACGGCGACATCGTCAACGCGATCCTGCGCGCCGAGAACAAGCTGGAGAAGGAATACCTGGTCACCGTGAACCACGCGGTCAGTCAGGAGATCCTGCGCGGCATGTCGCGCGGCGTACCGATCCACGGCCAGACCACCCTGCCCTGCCGCACCAGCCCGCTGGGCAAGTTCGGCTTCCGCATCATTCTGGTCCAGGGCCTCAACCGGCAGATCCGGCTGATGGCGGCGCACTTCAAGCTGCGCGTGAAACAGCTGATCCGCGTGCGCATCGGCCCGGTCAAGCTGGCGCATCTCAAGCCCGGCCAGTGGCGCAACCTCACCGACGCCGAGCTGCGCGCCTTGCTGCCGGGGCAGACTACGTTCTGATCGACGGCGTCGCGTGCGACACGGGCGCTTTCGACCAACGGCGCGGTCTCGCCCTCAATCGTGATCGATGAGGACCTCGACCCGGATCGCATTCGACCGCGCGCCCAGATATTCGGCATGGATCTCGAGCGTGGTCGGCGCGGAATACAGGTCCGGCAGGTGATCGTCGATGCGGTAGATGAAGCGCCGGCTGATCGCGGACCCGTGCGGGGCCTGCAGGTTGAAATCGTCCTCGGACACGCTGTCCAGGGGCGGAGGCGCCATCTGCACCGAGATGCCGCGACGCGCCAGGTTCCATCCGCCATCGACGTGGGATGTGGTCCGGACGCTGCCGTCGCGCAGGTCGCGCACGACGAAGGTCAGCCGCTTCTCGAAGTTGAACCACGTCGCGTACTGCGTGCCCGGCGGCGTGTCGATCGACACCGTGCCCTCGACGACCAGATCACCGAACCAGGCTTCGACCGGGCCGTCCCCGTGCGTCCAGGGCGAGCGCGCAACGACCTGTTTGCGGAACGTCGCCGCGGCGGGACCTTCGATGACGAAGGACTGCACCGCCGCCGAGGTGGACGCCTGCGGGCGTGTATCACCCATCGCCGAGGGCTCCATGGCGCCGGATACGCAGCCGGTCGAGATCGCGGCGATGATGATCGCGAACAGTCGGCGCATGCGGTCGGCCCGGGCGCTCAGACCGGCCGATGGATCGCACAGAGTTTGTTGCCATCGGGATCGCGCACATAGGCCAGATGCAGCGCGCCCATCGGGCTTTCGCGCGGACCGGGCGGCTGCTCGATCGACACTCCGCCCGCGGCGACCGCAGCGTCGTGGAACTGCTGCACCTGCTCGGGCGACACGCACTTGAAGCCGAACGTGTGGCCATTGCCCGGCGTCGCCGGCGCATCGTCGATCGGTTCGCTCACGCAGAACGTGCTGCCGGCGTGGCGGTAGAACAGGCGTCGATGTCCGGAGGCGGCCTGGTTCTCCAGCGGCGCGCCGGCGCCCAGCACGCCGAGCACGGCGTCGTAGAACCGTTTCGAGCGTGCGATGTCGTTGCTGCCGACCATGACGTGATTGAGCATGTCGTCGTTCTCCCCGTGAGCTGGACTGCCGTCGATTATGGCGCCGCCGCGCGCTCCACATCGCGCACCCAGCGCATCTGCTCGCGGAAGGTCGCGGTCCAGTAGCGGTCGCGGTGCGCGGCCAGGAACGCGAGCAGGGCTTCGTGCGCCTCACGGGAGACCGCCAGATGATCGCCGCCGATGCCGTGGAAGGTGAAGTTCACCATCGTGCCCTGACGGCCTGCCGCTTCGACCAGCGCGATCAGTTCAGCGCCGGTGCTGCCCTGCGGCACCGCGACCGGCACCGCATGGCGGTCGAGCGTGCGCATGTCCGGCACGACGGCGCCCGCACCGAGCTTGATGCCGAGCATGTGCGGCGCCAGGCCCGAAACGTAGTCGCCATCGCCGGCGTTGCGATCCCCGCAGGGCACCGTGAACGTGAACTCGGTGCTGCCGTCGATCGCGTGCAGCATCGTGTTCGCCAGCAGTACCTCGGCCTGCACGTGCGCCACCGTCATCGTGTCCAGATCCTGTGCCGGCGACACCCAGCTTCGGTCGGCGCCCTGCGCGCTGCAGGCATGGAACAGGGTGTGGTTGCCGAGCTCGTGCCCGCGGCGCGCGGCGGCGCGCCAGTCGGCCAGCCGCGTGCGCACGGTGTCGGCCGACATCACGAGATAGAAGCTGCCGTGCAGGCCATGCCGGTCGAGCGCCGGAATCGCGGTGTCGAGATGCGTCGGCAGCGCATCGTCGTAGGCGAGGCTCACCGCGGCCCGTGCGCCGCCGGGCCAGGGATACGGTGCGGGCGCGTGGTCGTCGGCCACAACCGCCGCCGCCGCGAGGCACAGGCACAGACCAAGCAGCAGGCGAGGCGTCGTCATCGTGCGCGCTCCGGTGAGGTCGAAGCGGATGACGATACCCGGCGCGCCGGGGCCGCGTGCGATGTCCTGGACGTCGGCGCGCGCATCGGCCTGTCCAGGTCCGACCGCGCGCATCGCGACGTCCCGTCAGCCCGCAGGCAGCGTGCGCAGGAACGTCGCCACGTACACCACCGCGCCGTCCCGGCTGGTCACCATCATCGCCGGATCGGAGAACGCGGCCTGGAACCGCGGATCCGCCATCAACCGTGCGAACAGCGCCTGCGCGTTCGCGTGCGGGGCGTCGGTGCCGAGGCCCGGCAACGCCGTCGCGGTGATCGTGCAGACCGTATCGCTGCACCGCAGTGGCGCGAGTTCCAGTCCGTTGTAGCCCGCGCCGTACTCGTGGAGAAATGCCGCGAGCTGCGCCTCGGCCGCGTCCGCCGATACCGCCTCGCGCGCATCGTGCTCGAGCAGCGTGTACCGGTCGTCGAAATCGGTGTTGTGCAGCCGCACCCCGGCGATCACATCCGCGATGCGGCGCTCGCCGGCGGCGGAGAGTGGTCTCGGGCCTGCGGTAGCGAGGCCGCGTGCCGATTTTGCGGACGAAGGTGGTTGCAGATCGCCGGCAACGCGCGGCGCGGCAGTGGGCGCATCGACGGCCACCGCGCCATCACGCAGCACGTCGGCAGTCGCCGGCGCGTCGGATGAGGCACGCGCGCGACCGGCACTCGGGGAGGTGCCCGAATCTGCCACGCCAGCGTGCGGCGTAGCCGCATGGGTCACGCCCGGACCCGCCTCGCGCGCACGCTCGCTGCGTACGCCGAGCCAATAGCCGGACAGCGCACCGACCGCCAGGGCCAGGAGCAGGGACAGGACGATCACTGGACGACGCATTGGCGGCTCCCGTGCAATCCGTGCAGGTGAGGTCGCCGCAGCATAACCGCGGTGGGTAAAGCCATGAGCCGCAACACGCGTCGCGGACCGGGCCCGCGCGATCGACGGCATTCGACCGGGCGCGGTTGCCGCGTGCCGGGCGAGCCGCCCGGACTGCCGCTCAGGCGCCGTCGCGTTTTTCCAGCAGTTCGCTGGCCAGCTTGTCCGCGGCCACCCGGTGCTGCAGCGACTTGCACAGCGCGATGCCGGCGTGGGTCAGCCGCAAGCCATCCTCGTCGTCCTCGATCAGCGCGCTCTCGATCAGGCGCCGCTTGATCTCGGCCTCGACCAGCACCGAAGTGCTGTTCTGGCTGATCTGCTGCAACACATCGAGCAGGGCCAGATCCTCCAACGGGATGGGGTCCATCATGGAAGTCACCTCGGAGAAGGACGCCAGTATAGGCGCGCCCGGCGCATGCAACGGGTCCCCTTGGACGGTCCCTGACCGCCCTCCGGAACCCGGCGCCAGCCCCCGGATGCCCCTGGCGTGGGCGCCCTCAAGAATCCCCCCGCCCGGCCGCTAGAGCAAGACGGCCTGCGGGCGCCCACCCTTCGATCAGGAGACTTCCATGAGCGTACGACCGACGGTCCTGCTGTGCGACGACTCGCGCGCACTGCGCATGCTCGCTGCCGGCCAGCTGGGCGAAGCCGGCTTCGACGTCGTCGGCGAAGCCGGCAACGGCCGTGAAGCGGTGAGCCAGTACCAGGCGCTGCGTCCCGACCTCGTGCTGCTGGACCTCGTGATGCCCGAGTGCGACGGCAAGAAGGCGCTGGCCCGCATCCTCGAGCTCGATCCACAGGCGCGGGTGGTGATCCTCAGCTCGCTCGGCGCGCAGAGCGACATCGAGGCCTGTCTGCGCCTCGGCGCACGTTCGTACCTGCAGAAGCCCATCGACCCCGAGGTGATGGAACGCGTGCTCCACCAGGTGCTCGCCTGAGCGGCGACCCGTCCCACTTTTTGCGTAGAGGGCACACGATGGCAGCAAAATTCCTCGGCCAGTTCCTGCTGGAGCGTGGCGTGATCACCGCACCCCAGTTGCTGGCCGCAATCGAGGCGCAGCGCGCGTCCAATCCGTTGCTCGGCGAGCTGGCCATGCGCAAGGGCTGGCTCGACGCCGCCCAGGCGCGCCGCATCCAGCAGCGCCAGCGCGTGGAAGACCGCCGTTTCGGCGACATCGCGCTGGAGATGGGCGCACTCGACCAGGACCGGCTCGATGCCCTGCTCGAAGCGCAGAAAGCCGGCCGCAAGATGCTCGGCCAGGTGCTGGTCGAACAGGGCGCACTCGACGCCCGGCAGTTGGAGGCGGAAATCGCCCTGCACCGCGCCGACCAGGAACAGGCCCGGCATGCGCTCGAAAGCGTGGTCGCCGGTCATCCGGTGGGCAGCCTCGCCACTCACGCGATCGATCTGTGCGCGCGGCTGTTTCCGCGCATGCTCGGCAGCCAGTGCCTGCCGGCCGAAGTGCTGCCGCCCGACGAGCTCGACACCTGGCCGTGCGTGGCCCACGTGCGCATCGAGGGTGACCGCCCGTTCGGCATCGGCCTCGCCACCGACCTGGCCGGCGCACGCGCTCTCGCCTGCGCCCTGCTCGGCATCACCGAGGACCTGTGCGACGACGCGCTCGCACTCGACGCGCTGGGTGAAATGGTCAACGTGCTGATGGGCTATCTGGTCCGCGACGTGATGGCGGACGACGACGTGGCCTACCGCGCACTGCCGCCGGACATGTCGGTGCCCGCCGCCACGCTGGCCGCCGACCGCGAGCGCAGCCTGGCGATCGGCATGGGCTCACAGCTGGGCGCGTTCGTGCTGCTGGTGGATCGTCCGGCCTGAGGCCGGCGTGGAGGGCCCGCGACCGGGCCCTCGATCGGCGTCAACGAAACAGGCTGTTGAGGTCGTCGGCGAAGCGCAGGGTGGTCAAGGTCCAGCCGGCTTCGCTGCGGTACCAGAGAAACAGCCAAACCGTGGCGTAACGCTCGTGGCGATGCAGGTAGACGTTGCGCATCAGTGCGCCGCCTACCGAATCGTTGGTCAGCAGCACGTGTTCCACGCTGCGGCCGTAATTCGCCGTCACGAGTGCCGACTGCGTATCGAATTGCGTCGCAAGCGTTTCGAACGCCTCCGGCGGCAGCACCGAATACGGCGCGGCCATCGCGAGGGCCGCGCGCACATCGCCAGCCACGATGGCATGCATCATGCGGTCCGACAGGCGCACCGCATCGTCGCCCGACTCAAGGGCCGCGCTGGCGGCGATACGCGGGACAACGCCGGCGGCAGGCGCAGCATCGCCGCCGGCCGCGAGCTGCTGGATTCCTTCCTCGAACGTCGCATACGCGACGGCCGGATCCACGATCGGCTTCAATACGCGATCGACCGCGACGTTGCCCGCCTGGCTGGCGGCCTCGAAGCGACGCCCCAGATCGGAGCGATAGAACGCGATCAGCGCATCGAGTTCGTGCGCATCCAGGCCGTCCGTCAGTGCTTGCGCGTAGGCATGCGCCGCCGGCGCCATGTCGAATGCGCAAGCCGACGTGAGCATGTCCACGTACAGCGCGCGGGCCGTGTCCCAGCGTGGATCCGACGGCTGAATCTCCGCGAACAGTGCAGGGCTATCCGCGGCCTGCTGCTCGACGTCGGTGGCCTCCGCCTTCTCGACACACGTCGCCTGCACCGAGCGCATGGCGCGATGAAAGCCCATCTCATCCAGCAACGTCTGCGAACGCCCGGCGTCATTCGCGGCCGCAATCTGCGCGCATGCCATCAATGCGAACACCCACTTCATTCTGCCCCCCATTCCCTTCCCCCGTTCGTGATGTGTAGGCCTAGCCGGATCGCTTCGACCGATATCGGATCGGCCGTCTGAGAGATCGTGCCCAGCAGGGCCCGTATGGGGCAGCGCGTCCGCCATGCCGAATATGGTCCAGGCATCGCCTGCGACGCACACCCTTGTCCGCTTCCCCGAGCCGTGCGGCGTGCTGCACCCGAGTGTAGCGTCAAGGTGGCTTTGCGCCTTCGCTCATCCGTCGATGCCGACGCATTCGAATGCCTCGCACGACCGCCCGACAGTTGAATCCGCGACGATCACCACGCATGTGTCCGGGACCGGCGTCATTGCCCGTTGAAAGAAGACATCTTCCCGAAACGGACATCACGATGAAGCTGCAGGTTCTGTTGGGCGTGACCGCATGTGTGGCGATGGCCGCGTGTTCGCCGGCATCGAATACCTCCGCGGCGGTCGCGAGTGCGCAGCCGCGCACTGCACCGGCGCCACCGCCGTCGGGCGAGCGCATGACCTACGTCGTCGGCTGCGTGCACTGCCACCACCAGTTGCCGAAGCAGATCATGAACGCGCCGAGCCTGATGGTCGCGCAGACGTACTCGTTGCCGGAATTCAGGACCTTGCTGCGCACAGGCGTCACGCGTGACGGGCGCGACCTCTATGCACTCGACAGCGCGATGGGCTTCACCGCGCGCGAGCAGCTCGCCTATCTGAAGGACGACGAAGTCGCGGCGATCCACCGCTTCCTGCACGAATCCTGGAACGCCGAACGCGTGGCTGTCGAGGAAGCGAAGATTCAGCAGATGCCCGGCCCGCCTGCAGGCCCGGGCGGGTGACCAGCGCGGGCGGCTTGCCGTTGCGCATCGGCTGAAGGTGTTGCGCACGTCTAAAGGCAATGCGCGTCGCGATTGCTTATCGCCAGCGATCACGCGCATCTGCGACGCCGTACAAAAACCGCAACGCCGCTGCGCACATTTCAGCCCAGCGTTCTGACGCGATGCGCCTGCACGCGCCGAACCCATCGGCACAAAAAATGCCGCACACCGGGAGGTGTGCGGCATCTGTGACGTTCGCCTGATCGCGCGGGCCCAGCCGGCATCGGCTGCGGACCCGCTGCGAGGGGAATCAGCGGTTGGCGCCGACCGTCAGAGCGGTGGTGCGCACGTCGGTCACGCCTTCGATCTCGCGTGCGATGCGGGTGGCTTCGGTGATCTGCATCTGCTGATCCACCTGGCCCGTCAGCGTCACGACGCCATTGACCGTCTCCACTTCGATGTCGAGGCCCGACACGTCGGAGTCGGCCAGCAGTGAGGACTTCACCTTGGTGGTGATCCAGGTATCGGTACCCGGCTGTTCCGAATCCGGGCCGTCCATCGTGTTGTCGGTACGCGCCATGTCGTTGGCCGGCATCGTGTCGGTGGTGGCAACCGGCGGCGCGGTCACAGCAGGATCGTTCGGCTGCATGGCGCGGTCATCGGCGGTGCGATCGTTCGAGCAACCGACGGCGAACGCCAGCACCGAGGACATGGCGATGGCGAGCGGAATACGTGTGATGTTCGAGGTCATGTAAGTCTCCAGCGGCTGGTGTGTGGGCGGAGTCTGTCCTGTCACGTGCCCACGCCGCGTGACGCGGCACACTACGCGCAGCATGAATACGTACGCGCGTTCATCGACGCGAACGGCAGGTGATGTCGTCGTGTGCATGCCGCAACGGGCCTCGCGCCAGCGTGCGCTCGCGCACGCCGCGCTCGCATGGCGGTGGTCGAGCGCGCACATGCCCGTTAGTCTCGATGCACATGTTTTCCCATGCAAGGACGCTCCATGCGCCACGTCACCTCCATCGCATGCGTTGGCCTCGCGCTGCTGAGCGCCGGGATCGCCAATGCAGCGAGTCCCCGCGTCACGCCGGTGGCCTGCGACACCTGCACCTCGGAGGACGCGTTCCGTCAAGCCGCGCTCGCGTCCGGTCAGGGGCGCGTGCTCGTCTACAACCTGCCTGCGAACACGCTGTCGTCCTGGCGCAGGACGCGCGCGGACGCGTCGGAACCCACGCTCGTTGAAGTCGAGTCCGATCCTGCCGCCGTGCGCGAACTGGACGCCGCCCATCATGTGTATAAGGCGGCGGGCGGCACGCTGCGACCGGTCGTGGCCGTGCAGGTATCGGCACTCGGCGTGCACGCCTTCATTGCAGAGCGGACCGCGCACGACCTGGTCGCCGACGTCAACATGCAAGGCATGCTGGCCTCTGCGGCAGGCGACGAACATCTCATCGCGCGCACCGCCGATCCGGCCCTCGTCGAGGCCCTCAGGCCCCTGTGGTGGGCCCGCGCTTCGGACCTCGGCCTGCGCGCGCAATCGGCGCTGGTCTATCGCGTGACGTTCCACGACGGCAGCACAGCGGAGTTCGAGAACGCGCCCGGCACCTCGATCGCGCGCTATCGCGTGGGTTCCGCCATCGCCGCCGACGGGCGCGCCCTCGCGGATGCGGACAGCGGGGATGCACGACAGACGGGAACGCGCGAGTGACCGATGAGCACGGCTGCGCCGCCCGGGGATGCAACGCCGCGAATGTGACGGCAACGAGGGCGCGTTCCCCACGCGCGGATGGAATCACCCGCCAGGCACGAACCGCATGGACGTCCTGACCGCGATCGACCCCGCCTGGGCACTGATCGCCGTGGTGCCCCTGATGGCGCTCGTCTTCGGGTTGGTCTTCCTGCGCGGCAGGCCCGGCGCGCGAACGCCGCTGCGCTGGATGGCGCTGGGCGTCGCCGTACTCGTGCTGATGGCGATTGCCGCCTCGGCGACGCTGGGATCGTGAGCAGTCGCACTGTGGCGCAGCGTGGGTCTTATAGACCGGCGATCAGATCGAGCGCGTCGCTCGGCGCGCTAACCGCCATCGGCTGGAACCGCGCCTCAGCCTTGTCCCATCGCTAACGATCGACCTCAACCGGCTCGGGCACTTGCCACAGCCCGGGCACCGGCGCCCAGTCGCCCTCGCCCAGCACCGCCTCGACCAGATGCTCGAGCGGATAGCCCAGCGTGTCGAGCGCAGCGGCACGGCCGGCGTCCTGGCGATCGGCAGCGGCGGCGAACGCGCGGAAGGCGGCCTCGTCCTCGCGCGCGGCCAGCACCGTGATCGCGCGCGCCAGATCGTAGGCCAGCTCGACGCCCTCGCCCGCGGTATGGAACGCTGCGCCCGACCAGAACGTCTGGATCGTCGTCGCGTTCCACCATTCCGCGTGGCGCGCAGCCATCTCGTCGGGGCGATACAGCGCCAACCGCGGATCGGCCAGCCGCGGCAGCAGCGTGCGTTCCACGTTCACCGCGAAGCCTTCGTGCAACCAGTCCGGCATCGGCAGATGTGCGAGCAGCGCGTGGGTGAGTTCGTGGACGACCACGGCTTCGAGCTCATCCAGCCCGTCGTGCCAGCTCGCGAAATGCCCGTAGCCGGCGTTGATGAAGACGCCGCTCGACATCGGCGCATCCTCGCCGGCCGGCTGGTACTCCGACAGATAGGCGTAGTAATCGTCCTGACTGGCGAACACCAGCACCACGTGGCGGCCGTAGCCGGCATCGTGGGCCAGCGGCCCGAGGCTGGCGCGGATGGCCCGCAACGCCTGCGTGCAACTGCGCAGCACCAGCGCCGCCTCGCGCGGCGGCTGCGCCGACAGCAGCAGGAAATCGGCGGTGCCGGTCAGCCGGTACTCGGCGGGCAACGCCGCGGCCAGGGCATCCAGCCAGGTGCGGGCCGCAGCGTCGAAGTAGTCGTGCGCCCACGCATCGTCGACGTCGGGTGGAATCGCCGCGTCCATGGCCGGCCAGTCCGGCACCGGCAACGTCGTATCGGCGCGCCAGTGCATCACGACAGGCATGCGCGTGTCCGCGTCGTCTACCGGGTTGGGCGCCTGCGGCGCCGCCCGCTTCGTTCCGAACAACCAGCCGAGCATCTGTGTCTTCCCTGATTTCCCAAGCGGCAGCATCACTGCGCCATGCACCTGATCGCCTCAGGCGGCACCGTCAGGCCAGCATCACGGCAGCGACAACGCCGCCTGCCGCCGGCGATGCGCGCCCACCATGCCCATCACCTTCGCGAACACCAGCAGCAATACGACGGTGAAGCCGAACGACCACAGCGTCTTCTCCCACGTGGGACGCACGAGGTTGAAGTACGCAAGCTGGCCCAGATTGAGCACCACGATGCCGCGGAGCATCCATTCGTGGGGAATGCGGCGCAGCACCGCACTGCCCAGCGGCGCCATGATCAGGACGACGGGGGCGGCGCACAGCCAGGTCTGCACCTGGAACGCGGTGAGCTCGCCCTGCACCAGCCCGCGCCAGGCGTAGCCGAGCACGCTCAGGCTCGCCATCAGCATGATGCTCATCTCCGTGGCGCGCTTTTCCTTCAATGCGAACCGCGTGACCAGCAGCGTGTACAGCAGGATGTCGGCACCGGTGCCGAACAGGCTGGCGCACAGGCCGCCCAGCAGCAGCACCCCAACCGTGACCGCATGATCGCGTGGCTTCGCGCCCGCCACCGCCTCGGCGTAGCCGCGATGCGGGCTGCGCAGATAGACCAGTGCGAATGCGGCGATCAAGCTCAGGAACAGCGCCTGGATCACCGGCACGCGCACGCCCTGCAGCGTCGCCATGCCGAGGATGAAGCCGAGGAATGCCACCGGCACCCACCACAGCAGCGGCAGGAAATCGGCCAGGCGCGAGTCCTTGCGCGACAGGATCAGCAGGCTGGCGCTGGTCATGCCGATGGACTGCACCATCAGGCTGAAATCGCGCGCCAGCACGCGGTCCACGCTGAGGAAGATGCTGAGCACCGGAAAGGCGACAGCGCCGCCGCCCTCCGGTGTGGCGCCGGCCACGAACGCGCCCACCACCATCGTGGCCGGGTAGTACCAGTGCGCCGCCAGAAACGGAAGGCTGCTGTAGGTGTAGAACAACGCCAGCAGCGTGACGCCGGCCACGCCCAGCCACAGCGGGAAGATCAGCCGCCGACGCGGCAACAGCGACCGCAGCGGCGGCATTCGGAAACGGGACATCGGTATCCAGCGATCAGGTGACGGTAGGCCGATTGTCCGCAATTCCCCGGACGTATGGCACAGCCGTCACCGTGCGCGCGCTACCGGCGTCGCCTGCGCCACCGCAGATCCGGCACGGCCCGTACCGCAGCGCCGCGCGGCGCACGGCGCCTGGCACTCAAGCTGCGCGAAGACGTGGACCCGGGTGCCTAAGTTCCCGCGTGCGCTTGCGACCTCAGGCCCCCAGCAGTTCCACGTCGAACTTCAGCGTGGCGTTGGGCGGAATCACGCCACCGGCTCCGCGTGCGCCGTAGCCCAGAGCGGCGGGGATGATCAGCGTGCGCTGGCCGCCTTCCTTCATGCCCTGCACGCCCTCGTCCCAGCCCTTGATGACCATGCCGCCGCCCAGCGGAAAGATGAAGGGCTCGTCGCGGTCCTTGCTGGAATCGAACTTCGCGCCCTGCACGCCGTTCTCGTACAGCCAGCCGGTGTAGTGCACGGTCACGTTGCGGCCCGGCTTGGCCTCGGCGCCGGTGCCGACGACGGTGTCTTCGTACTGCAGGCCGGACGGGGTGGTGTTGAAGGGCATGGCGGAATCCTTGTCGAATGCGGAAGCGAGGCGCGCAGTTTAGCGGGCGGGTTGGGGTACGGCCCGAAACGCTCTGATCGGCGGTCCGACCCGCCTCGTCGTTCCCGCCTGCATCCCCCGCTCTACCTCAGAAGCGAGCTGCCCTCCTTATTCGAACTCGCGCTCAAGGCCGCGCGGCGGCTCCCGGCCACTCCGGCAACGGCACCTCGCGAGCGCGCATCACGCCGTCGCGCACCATCCGGTACGCGTCCTCGATCAGGATGCCCTCGGAACACCAGACCTGACCGCGTGCGATACGCAGATGTGGCAGCGTTCCGGCCTCGTACGAAGCGCGCATACGCGTCGGGAGCTCCGACTCACGTGCCACGGGCTGCGGAAACCGCAGCGCCTTGAGTTCCGGCGAGGGCGGGCCATCGGGGTCGAACCGGATATCGCCACATGACGCCCACTGTTTGTCGGCAGTCCGATGCATCGGGATTGCCTGGTACTTGTGCAACCAGGGCGCGTCGTCCATCGCGACGAACAGGAGTGCGTACCGGAACCGGCCGAACGGCGGAAATCCGTAATGGTCGGCCACGTCGAACTCGAGCGTCGCGCCCTCTTCCGCGCCGACGATGCTCTGCACCACGCGATACCGGGCCTTGAACAGCTCATCCATCGTGATGCAGGTGCGCTCCCCGGTCTCAGATGCGGCCGCTCGGCATGGATCCGGCATCGGACGAATCGAAATACGCTCTCCGACGAATACGGCGGTGTCGAGTTCCCGCGCCGACCCGTCGGGCGTGGCGGTGGAGCAGACGAAGGCGGTGACCAGCGTCAGAAGCCACTTGTTTCGCACGGCGGAATCCCTCCTGGTGTGCAGCAACGACCTCAATGCTTACCTGTGCGCGCCCGCCCGCGCATCAGTTTTCAGGCACGCCGCTCGTGCGGTGCGCCGGCAGGCCAACTACCGCGCTTGGTTGTTTGCCTTGGACGACCAACGCTTCGTCGAGCAGGTCGCCATAGAACTGCAACCGCCTGCGGAACTCGGCGCCGGCCCAGCCGATCACCCAGAGGATCGCAGCCATGATCGCGAAGAACGACATCCAGCCAGGCAATGCCAGCAGGTCTCGCCAGTTGCGCAGCACGACGAATAGCGACACCAGCAATGGCAGCAGACCGAGCCGCTCGACACCACCGATCAGCATGATCAGCCGCGAACCCAGGCGCTCGTAGGCCATCCGCGCAGCGCGCGCCTGCGCTTCCAACTGATCCTTTGGATACGCGGCAAGACGAGTCGCCAGCGCACGGAACTCGTCGACATCATGGTCGACCTGTGCGATCAGCCCCTGCCGATGCGCGCGGAACTCGCGCCACAGCACGAAGACGTTGCGCACGAAGCCCGGGGCGAATCCGATCACCATGACGATCAGACCGGCCTTCGACATCCAGACCATCCACTGCGCAGGTGCGAACCACTGGATCAACAGCGACGGCAGCAAACCCAGCACTGCACCCACAACGCCTATCAGCGTCCAAGGGCGAATCCACTGTGGCGTGTTGAGCGTCGCGACCGGCCCCTCGGGCATGGCCTCGATCTGGGCGTCCAGCAACGCAAATGTCAGGGGTGCCTGTTCCATGGCCTCGTCTCGCCTCTCAGTTCAAACAACCAAAATAAGTGAACCTGACCCCGTTATCGGCGCTTTTGGAAAGTGCTTCAACTAAAAAATCGGCTCGACAAGCTTGGCGCAGCTACTTGGCCTTCGCTGATCTTCGCTATGGATACGCGACAAGTGAACCTAGTAAGGCTATTCCGTCTCAGCCGCATCCAGATAAATTCACCTAACCCCGTTATCGCAGTCGCTGGCGGTGTGATAGATCTGACCCACAACGTAGAGCCCGTGGAGTAAGAGATGATCGACCCCCGTGGAATGACCTTGAGCCAGCTGATCGCGGAACTCAGGGAGCTGGAAGAACGCTATCCGAACGCTAGGGTCCAAGTGATTCCCGGTGGCCGGGAGGTGGCGGGAGTCCACTATCCATTGCCTGTTGCCGATGCTGACTACCACGTCATCCCGCTCTGGGCGCCGCCGCCGCAGTAGAAGGCGCAGCGCCCGGCGCGACATCGCTGCCGCCCAGCCGCCGGCGAGTTCGAAGGCGTCCTGCCAGGCCTGCCCGATGTCAGGCTGGCAGTTGAGATCGGTCCCCCCTCAGGGAGTGTGCTCAGATTTGAGCGGACGGGCTGTCCCCAGAAGTGGGGGGGTCGGCCGAAAACTCGGCCGGCCCGCAGCTCGGCTTACGTCCAGTCGCCAACTGAGGCGATGACGTCGGTAGAGCGAGAGTCGTCATTGCAAACGAGTCTCCACTCCGAGATCTGAAGACCGACTCCGGAGGGAGCGTGTTCAACGATGTTCCAATCAGAGACCCTCACGTGCTGGATCTCGGGAAAGCCTTGGACCACACCTTGCACGACGATGAAGGCGCCGCCTTCTGCCAGGAGCAGATGGCCTTTAGTCCAATTGTGCTCGACTGCCACCAAAGGCGTTTTTAGCTCAATACCGAGTTGGCCGACTGGGCGCATCAGAGCAGCTGTGGTCGCGCGTACGGTGAATTCCTGAAAGGAAAAGGCATCGACGCCGGTGAGCCAAAGAACCGTGCCCGAGCCGTCCGCATTGTCCTCGTGTCGCACGACCATGCCGACCGCCACTTCGCCGGCCGTGCGGGTCGACTTCCAGAAGAGTCCGCCGTTCGGGACGGAGGTGAGGACTTGGCTCTGAAAATCTTCGGGTGCAGCGATCATCCTGATCCTCCAGACAAGTGGCATCGCTCGGGATTGAGCGGCGTCCAGTTCCACTGAGAATGCCGACACTTGGTCAGTGGCAGCAAGACCTGTGCCGGCGACCAGAGGCCGGCTCGAGCGGCTGGACATCTTGGCGATAAGTGAACCTGGCACCGTTAGCCCGCTAAGGGGGGGTTAGCTGCCGCCTACCAGCACCTGCTTCACGCTAGGCGGAAGCTGAATGAAATCGGCGAACTCTTGGGCGTTTTCATTGAAGATCGCGCAGGCTTGGTCCACCGGCACCTCTGATTCACTAGCCACCTCTCGCATGTCCCGCTCAATAGCCTTCATGAGCTCTGCGCCAACGTGTTTGAGCAGAATTTTTGGATCCAAGCCAGCGCTTGCGTAGACAGCACTGGCGTTCGCGTATTCCATCGCTTTGCTCTCTTCGAACGCCCGCACAAATGGAGCGAGGTCGACATTGCGTTGCGCGCAGTAGTCAGCTCGAACTTCGGTGTTGAGGAAGTAGAACGCCCAGAATATATCTGCTGCGGTTCGGAGCTGTTGCTGATTCGATTGCGAGCTCATTTTCTTGGCGGCAACGTCGGACGCAACCCTTCTAAGTGCCTCGGCTGACGCGAGATCCGGATGCTCCTGAGCCGCTCGGGCACGCAGTCGTTCAACCTCACGCGAGACCTGGGCTGATGTGGGCGGAGAGACTTGAGCCGATGAGGCCACACGTGCCGCTTTCTGCTGCCCGAGTTCGCGCATCCCAAAGAAAGCGGCAAGCGCAACAATCAGGCTTAGTACACCCGTAGCAATCCTCTTCATTTCGATCCCCCAGTCCCCGACGCAGTCTAGCGGCGACCACCCTGGCTCGCATCAGCTTTGCACTCAGGAGCAGAGGGCTATTTCCCCCTCACACGGATACCGGATTTGCCCCATACGTACACAGCGCTTACAAAGCGTGTTTCCGCCGTGCGTTTAGGGCAAGAAAAAGGGCTGCGCTTGCGGCGCAACCCTTTGTTTTTATTTGCGGAGAGGGTGGGATTCGAACCCGCGGTAGGCTCACACCTACGCCTGATTTCGAGTCAGGCAGATCCATCACCCACACTTCGAATACCCACAATTCAAACACGTCGCACACCCATCCATCAGCACCAGCGCCTTCGTGCTGCACTTGTGGCACATGGTTGCGGACGGCGGAAAGCTCGCGCCGTCGCCGGTGACGGCGATATCTTCGGGGTGCGCGTCTGCACTGCCGGGCGCCTGGGGCGCCGGGCTCACATCAGCGTTTTTTTTTGAGCCTTCGCGCTGCTCGACCTGCTTGCGCTTCTCGGCGATCAGCGCCTTCTGAGCGTCGCTCATCTGCGGGTCGTGCATCATGCCGATGGACTTCAGGTGGTCCTCGACGATCATCCCCAGCTCGGCCACCAGCGACGGCATGTACACGCCGCCGGCCTTGAAGTAGCCGCCCTTGGGGTCGAACACGGCGCGCATTTCCTCCACCAGGAAGGTCACGTCGCCGCCCTTGCGGAACACGGCCGACATGATGCGCGTCAGCGCGACGATCCACTGGAAGTGCTCCATGGATTTGGAGTTGATGAAGATCTCGAACGGGCGGCGCTGCTCGTGCTCGGAGCCGGCGTTGAGCACGATGTCGTTGATGGTCACGTACATGGCGTGTTCCACCAGCGGGGATTTGATCTTGTAGGTGCTGCCGATCAGCACTTCGGGGCGCTCGATGCGCTCGTGCATGTGGATCACGTCGGCCTTGGGCAGCTCGGCCTCGACGGTCGCGCGCGGCACGGACTGGCCTTCGACGGCCGCGTCCTCCGGCTTGACGACGGCGTACCCGGTGATTTTGCGATCGATCTTGACGGCCATGACGTGTCCTGGTGTGCGGATGCGGTGTGTGGGTGAAAGGGGAAAGCCCATCCCCTCTCCCCAACCCCTCTCCCGCAAGGGGAGAGGGGCTAAAGCGGAGCGGATCAGCTGCGCTTGGCGGCGCCCTTCTTCGCGGCGACCGAACGCTTGGCGGTCTTCGCGGTCTTCTTGGCCACGCCCTTGCGGGCGGCGACGCTGCGCTTGGCCGTCGCGGTCTTGGCGGCGGCCTTCTTGGCGACCTTCTTCACCGCTTTCTTGGCGGTCTTCTTGGCGACGTTGACCTTGCGGGTGGTGGCGGCCTTCTTGCCGGCGGCGCTGCGGCTGGTGGTCTTCTTGGTGGCCGCCTTCTTGGTGGCGACCTTCTTCGTGGCGACCTTCTTGCTGGCGACCTTCTTCGTCGCGGCCTTCTTGCTCGCGGCCTTCTTCGCGGCGGCCTTCTTGGCCGGCGCCTTCTTGGCGGTGGTCTTGCCGGCGCCCTTCTTCTTCAGCGCGGCGATTTCGGCGGTGGCGGCCGACTTGGCGGCCTCGAGCTTCTTGCGCGCGGCGGAGACGCGGGTGCTGACGGCCTTGCTGGCCTTGGCAACGGTTTTGCTGGCCGTCTTGGAGACCTTGGTGGCGCGCTTGGTCACCGATTTCTCGGCGTTCTGCGCGGTCTTCTTCGCCGACTTCACGGCGGCGCTGGCGCGCTTCTTGACCGTGGCGACAATGTCCTTGGCGGTCTCGGCGATATCCTCGGCGGCATTGCTCAGGGTCTCCGTGACCCCGTTCCCGTTGCTCATGGTGGTGTCCTCGTCAGTGATCATGCGGAGCCCATTGCCCGCGGGCGAAATGTAGCGCGAAGAAAGTGCGTTGGTGCGAACCGATTGCAGCGGCCTGCGTGTTGCGACGGGGCCGGCGCGGCCCCGTGATGCACACGCGCTCAGAACTTGCCGTAGTAGCCCTCTTTGAGCGCGTCGAACAGATTGGCGGCGGTGTGCATCTCGCCGTCGTATTCGATCTGCTCATTGCCCTTGACCTCCAGCACCTCGCCGCCTTCGAGTTCGAAACGGTAGGTGGTGTTCTCCAGGTCCGATTCCTTGACCAGCACGCCCTGGAACGCGGCGGGGTTGAAGCGGAACGTGGTGCAGCCCTTGAGGCCCTGGCGGTAGGCGTAGGTGTAGATGTCCTTGAAGTCCGCGTAGGGGTAGTCGGTGGGCACGTTGGCGGTCTTGGAGATCGAGCTGTCCACCCAGCGCTGGGCGGCGGCCTGCACGTCGACGTGCGCCTTGGGCGTGATGTCGTCGGCGGCGATGAAGTAGTCCGGCAGCTGCGCGTCGGTGGCGTCGGAGTACGGCATGGCCTTCGGGTTCACCAGCTCGCGGTAGGCCAGCAGCTCGAACGAGAACACGTCCACCTTCTCCTTCGACTTCTTGCCCTCGCGGATGATGTTGCGGCTGTAGTGGTGCGCGAACGAGGGCTCGATGCCGTTGGAGGCGTTGTTGGCCAGGCTGAGGCTGATCGTGCCGGTGGGCGCGATCGAACTGTGGTGGGTGAAGCGCGCGCCGGTCTCGGTGAGCTGCTCGACGAGCTCCGGCGCCACCTCGGCGATCTTCTGCATGTAGCGCGAGTACTTGGCGTGCAGCACCTTGCCGGGAATCTCCTGGCCCACCGCCCAGCCGTCGGCGGCCATTTCGGGGCGCTTGCGCAGCATGGCGGCGGTGACGGTGAAGCGCTCTTCCATGATCGGCGCCGGGCCCTTTTCCTGGGCCAGGGCGAGGCCGGTTTCCCAGCCGGCGACGGCCATCTCGCGCGCGATGCGCTCGGTGAACTCGCAGCTGTCGGCTTCGCCGTACTTCATGCGCAGCATGGTCATCGTGCTGCCGAGGCCGAGGAAGCCCATGCCGTGGCGGCGCTTGCGCATGATCTCGTCGCGCTGCTGCTGCAGCGGCAGCCCGTTGACCTCGACCACGTTGTCGAGCATGCGGGTGAACACGCGCACGACTTCCTTGTATTCCTCCCAGTCGAAGCGCGCGCGCTCGGTGAACGGCTCGCGCACGAAGGTGGTGAGGTTGACCGAGCCCAGCAGGCAGGCACCGTAGGGCGGGAGTGGCTGCTCACCGCACGGGTTGGTCGCGCGGATGGTCTCGCACCACCAGTTGTTGTTCATCTCGTTGACCTTGTCGATCAGGATGAATCCCGGCTCGGCGTAGTCGTAGGTGGACACCATGATCATGTCCCACAGGTGCCGCGCGCGGACGGTGCCGTAGACCTTGCAGGCCACAAGGCCGTCGTCGCGGGTGACGTAGCCCGCGATCTGCGGCCACTCGCGCCAGACCACCTGGTCGACCTTGTCGAGATCCACCTCGTGGGCCTCGCTCTGCGCCAGCGGGAACACCAGCGGCCAGTCGGCGTCGCTGTCGACGGCCTGCATGAAGCCGTCGGTCACCAGCAGCGAGAGGTTGAACTGGCGCAGGCGGCCGTCCTCGCGCTTGGCGCGGATGAAGTCGCGCACGTCGGGATGGCTGACGTCGAAGGTGCCCATCTGCGCGCCGCGGCGGCCGCCGGCGCTGGACACCGTGAAACACATCTTGTCGTAGATATCCATGAAGGACATCGGGCCCGACGTGTATGCACCGGCGCCGGCGACGAACGCGCCGCGCGGGCGCAGCGTGGAGAATTCATAGCCGATGCCGCAACCGGCCTTCAGCGTGAGGCCGGCCTCGTGGACCTTCTCCAGGATGCCGTCCATCGAATCGCCGATGGTGCCCGAGACGGTGCAGTTGATCGTGCTGGTGGCGGGCTTGTGTTCGAGCGCGCCGGCGTTGGACGTGATGCGGCCGGCGGGAATCGCGCCGCGGCGCAGCGCCCAGAGGAAGCGCTCGTTCCAGTACTTCTGCTTCTCGGGCGTGGCCTCGGCCTCGGACAGCGCGCGCGCCACGCGCTGGTAGGTGCCGTCGATGTCGGCATCCACGGCGACGCCCTGCTTGGTCTTCAGGCGGTACTTCTTGTCCCAGATATCGGTCGATGCGGGCTGCATCGGAATCTGCGGACCGGTTTCGCGTTTCACCGCCTCGAGGCGCACCGTGCTCATGCTGTCGGAATCTCCGTGGTGGTCACCGCCGGGGATGCCGGCGGAAAGCTGTTCGTCTGTCAGGAATCGTGGCGGTGGCCGCCGGCGGCAAGGTCGATCGTGCGGATCATGCGCGGGTGCACCCGCGGCCTGCGGTTATGCACCCGGCGCGTGGAGCGGGCATGGACGCGTCCGCAACGCGCGCGTTCACCAAGGCATCGTGCTGGAACCCCATCGCTTGCATCCCCTCTGCGGCGTGGCCTGCGGCTCGAAAGCCCTATCGGTTGGGCCGGACGACTGCACGTGCCCAAGATGTTGTGTCGAACGCGGAGGTCAACGCTACGCCCGGCCCCGGATCGTGTCAACGGCGTGACCGTCGCGCGGCGGCCGTCCTGGCCGCGACGGGCCGCAGTGCGCGCCCGCGCCTCTTGACGCATTTGCGGGCGGCCACACATGAATGCGAACTTCAACACCGATTCAAGCGGCCGCGGCGACACTGGCCCGCCCGCGCGGCGCAGGATTCACGGCGAACGCCGCATCGTGTGCCCGCCGTCGCCCGCTCACTTCCGCCGTCGCCCGCGACGGCCCCAGCCCAGGACTGCCTTCGATGCGCGCCAAGACCACGCTTCTCGCCCTGACCTGCGCCGCCGCGTTCGGCGGCTTTGCCGCGACCGCACTGCGCGACGTGGTGCAGCAGCCGGCCGGTGCCGTGCCGCCTGCGGCCACGGTGCCGCTGGTCGCCGCGTTGCCTGCGAATGTCGACGGCCAGGCACTGCCGTCGCTGGCGCCGATGCTGCGCACGGTCACGCCGTCGGTGGTGTCGGTGCAGACCAAACAGCGCGTGCGGGTGAGCCCGTTCGGCAACGACCCGTTCTTCCGCCGGATGTTTCCCGAGCTGTCGCAGGAGCGGATCAACGAATCCCTGGGCTCGGGCGTGATCGTCGATGCGGCCCAAGGCTATGTGCTGACCAACCACCACGTGATCGAAGGCGCCGACGACGTCTCGGTGACGCTGGCCGACGGGCGCACGGTGGAAGCGGAATTCATCGGTTCGGACGTCGACACCGACGTGGCGCTGATGCGCATCCAGGCCGACAACCTCACCGCGATTCCGCTGGCCCAGGACGCGAACCTGCAGGTCGGCGATTTCGTCGTCGCGGTGGGCAACCCGTTCGGCTTCGGCCAGACGGTGACCTCGGGCATCGTCTCGGCGGTGGGCCGCAGCAACGTGCCGGGCGTGGGCTTCCAGAACTTCATCCAGACCGATGCGTCGATCAACCCCGGCAACTCCGGCGGCGCACTGGTCAACCTGCGCGGCGAACTGGTGGGCATCAATACCGCCAGCTTCAACACGCGCGGCAGCATGGCCGGCAACATCGGCCTGGGCTTCGCGATTCCGATCGGCCTGGCGCGCAGCGTGATGACCCAGCTGGCGACGACCGGCAGCGTGCAGCGCGGCACCCTCGGCGTGGATACGCAGACGGTGGATGCGCGCATCGCCCAGGGCCTGGGCCTGGAGACCGCACGCGGCGCGGTGGTCACGCGCGTCTACAGCGGCTCGCCCGCGGCGAGTGCGGGCCTGCGCCCGGGTGACGTGGTGATCTCGGCCAACGGCCAGCGCATCGACAACAGCGAGGCGCTGCGCAACTTCCAGGGCCTGCAGACGCTCGATGCGCCGGTGACGCTGGAGGTGCTGCGCGACGGCCGCACGCTCAAGGTCGAGACCCGCCTGCGCGCATTGCCGCGCGACGGCGCGAGCTTCGATGCGCGCCTCACCGGCGCCACGCTGGCCGACATTCCCGAAGCGATCCGCCGGCAGAACGCACGCGCCGGCGGCGTGCTGGTGGAACGCGTGGAGGCCGGCAGCCGTGCGCATACCGCGGGCCTGCGCGACGGGGATCTGATCATCGCGGCGAGCAGCGGCGAGTTCCGCGATCTCGCCGGCTTCCGCGACGTGCTCGGCAACCGGCAGGGCGAACTGCTGCTGCGCATTTCACGCGGAGGACGCATCTACAACGTGATCATGCGCTGACGCTTTTTTCCGCCATCGCCTCCCGGCGAGGCGCGCCATCCCAACAGGAGCAAGCACCATGACCCCCACCTCGACCGATGCGGTGAAGAACAACCTTGGCGAAGCCGGCGCGCACCTGGCGCAGGCCGCACGTGACGCAGGCACCGCAGTGAAGAATGCTGCGAACGTGGCCGGCGACGAGCTCAAGCTCGGCCGCGCGACGGTGAAGTCGGATCTCGCCGATTCGGCGATGGCCGGTCTCGCGGCGGTCGAAGACGGCCAGGCGGCGGCCAAGGAACAGTACGACGTGCTGCTGGACAAGGGCCGCGACCTGGTCGAAAGCGCCGCCGACCTGATCCGCGAGCGTCCGATCGCCGCATTCGGCACCGCGTTCGCGGCTGGCTGGATCATCGCCAAGCTCGCGCGCAGCAAGTAAGTCCTGCACATGACCGAGCGCGTGACCGGGGAAGACCCGCGCGAGGACGAACCGGCCGGCAGCGCGGACCGCGCGCCGGGCGAGACGCCACATCTGGACGAGAGCATCCGCCGCATCCGTGCGGCGGCGAAGGAAACCGCCTCGTCCGGACTCGACAGCGGGCGCGCCCTGCGCAAGCTGATCTCCGCCGACTTCGCGCTCGCGCGCAGTGCACTTGGACGTGCACTCGCGTGGGCCGCGGTGTCGGTGGTGTTCGGCGCATCGGCGTGGCTGCTGGCGATGGGCGCGGCGATTGCCTTGCTGCAGTCCTTTGGACTGTCGTGGCTGGTGTCCATTTCGATCACGATGCTGGTGAGCCTGGTGGTCACCGGTCTGGCGGCCTGGCGCGTCTCGGTGTTCTTCGACCATGCCGGCATGCACGCCACACGGCGTCAGCTGACCCGGCTGGGTCTGTTTTCCGAGGCCAGCGGCGAGGACGAGGACGAAGAAACCCTCGATCCGCCGTTGCCGCCACCGCCCGCGGCGACACCGCCGGTGCCGAGCGGGAGCGCACCCCGATGAAATTCGAAGCCCTGAAATCCCGTGTCGAGCGCGCCGAAGCGCTCGTCGACGGCCGCCTGGTGCAGACGACCGACCGCTACAGCGCACTGAAGTCGAGCTGGCGCCAGGCCTGGACGCCACCGCGCATCGTCATCGCCGGCCTGGTGGCCGGCATGGTCGCCGGCGCCACCCAGCCGCAACGCGCGTTGCGCCGGCTCGGCAAGCTGGGCGGCCCGAAGTCGTTGCAGATGATCAGCGCGGTGTCCGGGCTGATGACGTCGATCCAGGCGACGATCGCCGCGGCCACCGCGGAGAAAGCAGCCAAGACCGCCGACGAAGCCGCGGAAACCGCGGACGACGCCGCCGAATCGGCAGGCGTGGCATCGGCCACGGCGCAGTCGCAGTCGCAGACCGCAACGGGCACGCGTCCGCAGCCGGCCGTTGCGGCGCCGGCACCTGCCGATGTCGCCGTGCCCGCCTCCGACCGGCGTCGCCCGGAGCCGGCTTACGCCGAGCAGCCGCGCCCGGCCGAAGCCGCCACCGAAATTTCGGAAAACGGTCGCTGACCGCCGCGGCGGACGCGATCGATCCATTGCCCGCGTCGAGGTCGTCCCGATGAGTGTGCCCACCACCGCGCCGCCGGACGACGACGCGCCCCTGCCCACGCCGACACCGGTGACGCCGCGCCCGCGCGCGTCCACCGCGCTCGTGGTGCTGACCACGCTCGCGGTGCTGGTCACCGCCTGGGCCGCGCAGGGCGTGATCCTGCCGGTGCTGCTGGCGATGTTCTTCGCGCTGGTGGGCAACCCGGTGCTGCGCGGTCTGCGCCGCTTGTGGATTCCGCGTTTCCTCGGCGCGCTGCTGGTGCTGTGCGCCGGGCTCGCGGCGGCCGGCACGCTGGGCGTGCAGCTCTACGGGCCGGCCAGCGAATGGGTGCAGCAGGCGCCCAAGCAACTGCGCTCGCTGGCGCCGCGACTGCAGTCGATGACGCAGCCGGTGCACCAGGCCAACCAGGCCGCCGAATCCTTCGCGCGGGCGACCGAGAACCGGCCGCAGCGCCGCGTGCAGCTGGTCGAGATCCAGGACAACGCCTCGTGGCGCACGCTGGTGGCCACGCCGAAGATGCTGGCCTCGGTGCTGGCGGTGGTGCTGCTGACGTTCTTCTTCATGGTCTACGGCGAAAACCTGCAGCGCAACGCGATCGCGCTGCTGCCCGACCGCCAGCGCCGCAAACTCACCGTCGACATCATGCTGTCGATCGAACGCGAGATCTCGCGCTACGTGCTGACGATCTCGATCATCAACACCCTGCTCGGCGCGACGTTCGCCGGTGTGCTGATGTGGATGGGCTTCTCGCTGCAGGACGCATTGCTGTGGGGCACGCTGGTGGCGCTGCTGAACTTCGCGCCCTACGTGGGCCCGCTGATCGGCCTGCTGCTGATGCTGCTGATGGGCTTCATCAGCTACGACGGCGCCTGGCCCACTGCGGCCTGGGCGCCGCTGGTGCCGGCGGCGATCTACCTGCTGCTGCACACCATCGAAGGCCAGTTCGTGACCCCGATCGTGCTCGGCCGGCGCATGGCGCTGTCACCGCTGCTGCTGGTGCTGGCGCTGCTGGTGTTCGGCTGGATGTGGGGCATCATCGGCCTGCTGCTGGCGGTGCCGCTGCTGGTCTGCGTCAAGCTGGTGCTGCAGCGCGTGGAAGGCTTCGAGGGCTGGGCGCGGCTGCTCGGCTGAGCCGGACGCCGCGGTCGATACGTCCCTCCGTGTGACGCGCCATCCCATGGGGGCGACGGGGCCACTCGCTACAATGGCCGCATGACATTCCCGGTCCGCGCCATCACCCTCGACCTCGACGACACGCTGTGGCCGTTCGCGCCGATCGGGGTGCGGATCGAACGCACGCTCGACGCGTTCCTGCGCGAACACAGTCCGCAGACCGCGGACATGTTCCCGGTCGAATCGATGCGCAGCCTGCGCGAGCGGGTGTTCGCCGAGAACGCACACCTGATGCACGACCTCTCGGCGTTGCGCCAGCTCACCATCGAACACGCGCTGCGCGAGAGCGGCGGCGACCTCGCCCTGCTCGATGCGGCGTATGAAGTGTTCTACGCCGAGCGCAACCGTGTGGAGTACTACCCCGACAGCCTGGCCGCGCTGGAGCGCATCGCCGCGCGCGTGCCGGTGGCGGCGGTGACCAACGGCAATGCCGATCTCGAACGGGTTGGCATCGCGCACCTGTTCGCCTTCAGCCTGGGCTCGCGGGAGCACGGCACACCGAAGCCGCATGCGAGCATCTTCCGCGCGGCCTGCGATCGCCTGGGCTGCGCGCACGGCGATGTGCTGCACGTGGGCGACCACATCGAGGCCGACGTCGCGGGCGCCGCGCGCGCCGGCCTGCGCAGCTGCTGGATCAACCGCGAGGACCGCCGTTGGGAGCATCCCGACCTGGCGCCCGATCTCGAATTCGACACCCTGACCGCGCTCGCCGACTGGCTCGATGCCGTGCCGACGGTCGCCGACCGCACCTGACCCGGGCTGACCCACATGACCGACACCACGACCGATCTCTTCGCCACCGACGCCGCTGCGGCCCGTGCATTGCACGTGGTGACGCGCGAGAGCTGCGCCGCGTGGCGCGGTGCGCAGCCCGCCGCCGTGCGCGCCTGGCTCGAGGCCCAGGGCTTCGACGCGGCACCGGGCGCGCTGGTGCTGCTGCCCGGCGATAACGGCCTGGCCGGCGCGGCGATCGGCATCGGCGATCCGCGTGACCCGGACAGCTATGCCCACGCGCCCTACGGCCTGCCCGAAGGCGACTGGCGCGTGACCGGCGCGCACGAGGCCGCCGCGCTGCAGCTGGGCTGGGGCCTGGGCGCGTACCGCTTCACCCGCTACAAGGCCGCCGCCCGGCGCCCGGCGCGGCTGGCAATCGACGCGGTGGATGCGGAGATCGTCGATCTCGTCGCCGCGACCACGCGCGTGCGCGATCTGGTCAACACGCCGACCGAGCACATGGGCCCGGAGCAGATGGAGGCCGTGGTCCGCGACATCGCCGCCGCGCACGGCGCGACATTCCAGAGCATCGTCGGTGACGCGCTGCTCGAGCAGAACTTCCCGGCGATCCACGCCGTCGGCCGCGCCTCGCATCGCGCCCCGCGCCTGCTGCAACTGGACTGGGGCGATGCGGCGCATCCGCATGTCGCGATCGTCGGCAAGGGCGTGTGCTTCGACACCGGCGGCCTCGACATCAAGCCGGGCGACGGCATGCGCAACATGAAGAAGGACATGGGCGGCGCCGCGCACGCGATCGCGCTGGCCGAGCTGGTGATGGCGCGCGCGTTGCCGCTGCGCATCACGTTGCTGGTGCCGGCGGTGGAGAACGCGATCGCGCCGAACGCCTACCGCCCCGGCGACGTCATCGCCACGCGCAAGGGCATCCACGTCGAGATCGACAACACCGATGCCGAAGGCCGCGTGGTGCTGTGCGACGCCCTGGCCTACGCCGGCGAGCAGTCGCCGGACGTGATCCTCGATTTCGCGACGCTCACCGGCGCCGCGCGTATCGCGCTGGGCCCGGACCTGCCGGCGCTGTTCTCCAACGATGATTCCCTGGCCGGGGCCTGGATCCAGGGCGGCGACGCCATGCGCGATCCGGTCTGGCGCATGCCGTTGTGGCGGCCGTACCTGCGCTATCTGACCAGCAGCGTCGCCGACATCGCCAACGCCGGCTCACGCATGGCCGGCGCGGTGACTGCGGCGCTGTATCTCGAACGGTTCGTGCCCGAGGGCACGCCATGGGCGCATCTCGACACCTACGCCTGGAACGACAGCAGCCGCGCCGGCCATCCGCAGGGCGGCGAGGCGCTGGGCCTGCGCGCGGCGTGGTCGATGCTGAAGGCGCGCGCGGGCTGAGTCAGCGCAGCCAGCCGCGCCGCGCCGCGGTGCGCGAGAACGCCCAGATCGCGAAAACCATCAGCAGCAGCACGCCCGACATCGCCAGGCCGGCGGCGCCGCTGGCGGCCCACACCGGCGCCAGCGCGTAGCTGGCGAGCGTCTGCACCGCGACCGCGATCAAGGAGACCAGCAGCATCGGCGGCGCCCAGCGGCGTGCCAGCAACAGCGCGATCGAACCGGCGGTGCCGGCGATCACGGCGAGACCGAAAACGCCATTGATCCACGCCGGCAGCGCGGCCTCGAGCGCCTGCTGCTCGGGCGGCAGCACCGCCGCCTGCTCGGGCGTGGCCGCGACGCGCAGCACGAACACAAGCAGGCCGAACAGGTTCCACAGCAAGGCAGTCAGCGCGATCACGCGGGCACCCAGCGGCATCGGTGACGACATGGCGGCAAGTTCCGGCGCGTGCCCGAGCGGCACCGCACGAGGGTAGCAGCTGCCCCGGTCGCGCCGACGCGCCGCGCCCGCCAGGTGCGCGGCGCAGCGGCGGCTGAAGCCGGACCTGCGCGCGATTCCCGCACCGGCCCGCGGCAGGCGAAAATACACGCTCCGCCGGGCCGCGCCCGGTGCCAGCCCGGTTCCGATGGCCACCTCCCCGCACCTGCACCCCGACGAGATCCGCCACCTGTTCGCCCAGGCCATGTCGCGCATGTATCGCGACGAGGTGCCGCTGTACGGCGCTCTGATGGAACTGGTGGCCGAGGTCAACGCCGCGACGCTGGCCGGCGACCCCGCGCTGGCCGCGCGTCTGCAGCGCAGCGATGCGCTCGACCGGCTCGACGCCGAGCGCCACGGCGCGATCCGCGTCGGCACGCCGCGCGAGCTCGCGACGCTGCGGCGGCTGTTCGCGGTGATGGGCATGCAGCCGGTCGGTTACTACGACCTCGCCGTTGCCGGCGTGCCGGTGCACGCGACCGCATTCCGTCCGGTCGACGCCGCGGCGCTGGCGCGCAATCCGTTCCGGGTATTCACGTCGCTGCTGCGCCTGGAGCTGATCGAGGATGCCGCGCTGCGCGAGGAAGCCGCTGCCATTCTCGACGCCCGCGAGATCTTCACCCCGCGCGCGCTGGCGTTGATCGAACACTTCGAACAGGCCGGCGGGCTGAGCGCCGACGACGCCGCCGAGTTCGTCGCGCAGGCGCTGGAGACCTTCCGCTGGCACAGCGAAGCGACCGTCTCGCACGCGACCTACCAGGCGCTGCTGTCGGCGCACCGGCTGATCGCCGACGTGGTGTGCTTCCGCGGCCCGCACATCAATCATCTGACGCCGCGCACGCTCGACATCGACGCTGCGCAGGACGCGATGCAGGCGCGCGGCATCGACGCCAAGGCGGTGATCGAAGGCCCGCCGCGTCGTCGCTGCCCGATCCTGCTGCGCCAGACCAGCTTCAAGGCGCTGCAGGAGCCGGTGCTGTTTCCCGCCGGCGACAGCGCCGACGCCGGCACGCACACCGCGCGCTTCGGCGAGATCGAACAGCGCGGCCTCGCGCTGACGCCGAAGGGCCGCGCGCTCTACGACACCCTGCTCGCACGTGCACGCGAGGCGGACGGCGCCGGCAGCACCGGCGACTACGCGTCGCGCCTGGCGGCGGCGTTCGCCGAATTTCCGGACGACGACGACACGCTGCGTCGCGAGGGCCTGGGCTATTACCGCTACGCACTGACCGATGCCGGGCGTGCGGATCCATCGGCAGTGTCGCGCAGCGATGTCGACACGGCGATCGCCGCCGGCCTGGTCACGGCCGACCCGGTGGTCTACGAGGATTTCCTGCCGGTCAGCGCGGCCGGCATCTTCCAGTCCAACCTCGGCGGCGGCGAACAGCGCGCGTATGCCGCGCAGGCGAACCGCGATGCGTTCGAGGCCGCGCTCGGTGCGCAGGTGCATGACGAGTTCGCGATCTATGCGCGGATCGAGCACGCGTCGCTGGCGGCGATCGGGCACGCAGCGGAGACGCACTGAGGCAAGCCGGTGGCCGCAATGGCCGCGTGCTGACGCTCTGGCGCCCGGAGCCCCAAACGCGCGCAACTGTCCATCAACCGTCATTCCCGCGAAGGCGGGAATCCAGCATCTCTGGCCGCCGACCTCATTGCGCGTGACGGCACGGGACGACCCGCCACGCGGCGCCGGAAGACCTGGGTGTGGCGGCCGACGGCCCGGCGTTCGCCTGGATGACGGTGGGCGCATGCGCCACGCTGACGGCATCCCGTCAACCTCCTGCGCACCGGTCTTCGGGTGTGCCGTCCTCCATCAACCGTCATTCCCGTGCAGGCGGGAATCCAGTGACTTTGACGGCCGACGTCATTGCGCGTACCCCGGCAAGCCCGCTACAACCACCCCTTCTGCCGCGCCAAGCGGTAGGCCTCGATGCGATTGCCGACGCCGAGCTTGCCGATCGCTTCCGACAGGTAGTTGCGCACGGTGCCGTGCGAAAGGTGCAGCTGCGCGGCGATCTCGCTGGCGCTCATGCCCTGCCCGGCCAGGCGCAGCGCCTGGCGCTCGCGGTCGCTCAGCGGATCGGGTTCGCTCCAGGCATCGAGCGCCAGTTGTGGGTCGATCGCGCGTCCGCCGGCATGCACGCGGCGCAGCGCGTCGGCCAGTTGCTCGGCCGGTGCGTCCTTGAGCAGATAACCGCCGACGCCGGCATCCAGCGCGCGGCGCAGGAAACCGGCGCGCGCGAAGGTCGTCACGATGACCACGCGCATCGGCAACTCGTGCCGCTGGATGCGCTGCGCGAGTTCGAGGCCGGTGAGGCCGGGCATCTCGATGTCGGTGACGAGGATGTCCGGCGACAGGCGCTGCAGTTCGCGCCAGGCCGATTCGCCATCGCCGACGCTGCCGACCACCGACAGGTCGTCTTCCAGATTCAGCAGTGCGGTCAGCGCGCCGCGCAGCATCGCCTGGTCTTCGGCGATGAGGATGCGGAGCGGTGCTTCGGAAGTCGGGATGCGCGGCATGGCGATGACGTTAGCAGTTGGAAGGCGGTCGACAGGCATACGAGGCGTGCGTGGCGGATCACTCTGCCTGTGGCGCGCCCAACGGAATGCGCGCATCGATCCGCGTCCCGTCGGCGCCGCTGTCGACGCGCAGCTGTCCGCCCAGCGCCTCGATGCGTTCGCGCATGCCCGACAGGCCGTTGCCGGGCACGATCGCGCCCCCGCGACCGTCGTCGCTGACCTGCAGCCGGACCGTGTCGCCTTCGCGCGAGAACTGCGCCTGCGCGCTGTGCGCGTGCGCGTGGCGCTGCAGATTGGTCACCGACTCGCGCAGCGTCATCGCCAGTGCGGTCTCCACGGCGGGCGACAGGCCGGCGCCTGCCACGGTGTCGTCGAGGCTGTAGCCGAACGCCACCCCGTCGGTCTCGAGCAGCAGGCGCGCGGATGCGAGTTCGGCTGCCAGGCCTGCAGCGCGGATGCCGCTGACGGCCTGCCGCACCTGGGTCAGCGCATCGCGGGCGATGCCGCCGACCTCGCCGATCTCGCGCTGCGCGCCGGCGGGATCGCGCTCGACGAGGCGCCCGGCGAGATCGGCTTTCAACGCGACCATCGACAGCGTGTGTCCGAGCAGATCGTGCAGGTCGCGACCGATGCGTTCGCGCTCCCCGACCGCGGCGAGCCTGCGCACTTCGTCGTGCGACAGCCACAGCGCGGCGTCCTGCCGGTTCTTCAGACGCCCCACGTGCACCAGCAGGCCGATCATCACCGTCGTGACGGGCATCCACGCCAGCGCCGCCCATGGATAGCCGAGCACGCGCGCCCAGGCCAGCAGCACCGCGTTGAACACGAGCAGCGCGAGCACATAGCGCCAGACCGAGTTGCGCGACAACGCGCCGAGAAACACGCAGCCGAACACGAAGTAGCTCAGGCTCGACACGTACCAGGGCAGCAGGCCGAAACACAGCGCGATCATTCCGAACGCGCACCACGGCGAGCGGCGCGCCGGCAACAGCAGTGCACCCGCGAACAGCGCGAGGAAGACGGGATACGACAGCAGCGTCAGCAGCACCCAGCGCAGGTCGTACCCGTACGGCGAGAACATCGGCACGACGAACACCCACACCGACCAGAACACGTGGATGCCTTCGCTCCACGCGGGTCGGCCCTGACGCAAGGCGCTGCCGATGATGGAATCCGGCGCGGCCCGCAGGCCTGCGAAGGTGGGCATCGTCGTGGCGGCCGGCTCGGTCTGCATGTCGCGCAGCGTAGCCATCTCAGGCCCGGACCAGAAGCGGTGCGGGTCGCAGGCTCTGCAGTCCGGCGCGCCGGCCGCGTCCGGGTGTCGGCGTCACTGCACGTCCTTGGCCGGCGAAGCGGACACGCTCAGACGGCGCGCGCGAGGCGGCGCAGCGCGAGCACGCAGCAGGCCACGGTCACGACGGCCAGCACCAGCAGATGCAGCCAAGGCGACGTGGTCGCCGGCTGCCCGGTCACGCCCAGCGCGATCTGCGCCAGGTGCCAGGCCGGCCACAGCGGGGCCAGCCGCGCGAACACGTCGGGCAGCATCGCCAGCGGCAGCCACAGGCCGGACAGGAAGGCCATCGGCAGGAACAGCAGGTTGACCCAGGCCGGCGCTGCATTGGCGCTGGCCACGCTGCCGAGCAGCAGGCCGATCGCGCAGAACGGCAACGCGCCGAGTACGGTCACCGTCCACAGCAGCGCCCACTGCCCGGCCGCCAGCGACACGCCTCCGAAGGCCACCGCCAGCAATGCGAGTTCCAGCACGATGGCGAGCGCGAACAGCATCGCGATCAGCATCCGCGCGACCAGCCACGCGCTCGGCGGCGCCGGCAACGCGCGACGCAATGCGAAGAAGCCGCGCTCGCGGTCGATCGCCAGCGTGACCGAGAAGCCGAACAGGCCCGCGCCCATCGCGCCGAATACGCCGTAGGTCGCCAGCAGGTAACGGGCCGCCTCGCCGCTGCCGCGACTGCCGAGCAGCAGGCCGAACATCACGTAGAACAGCGCCGGGAACAGCAGCGTCGGAATGATGTACATCGGCTCGCGCAGCAGCCGCAGCAGTTCGCAGCGCGTGTCGAGCAGATAGCAGCGCAACAGCCCGACGCGCGCGCCGGTTTCGATCGTCGTGTCCATCACGCGGCCTCCTGGTTCGAATCGGACATGGGTGCGGCCGGCGAGGTCATCGCGACGAAGGCATCGGCAAGACCGGCGCGTTGCACGTCGAGGTCGGCGAGCTGCGGGTCCGCGTCGAGCAGCCGGCGCAGCACGGCTTCCGCGTGCTCGGCCATGACCACCAGGTGCCCGTCGACGTTCGTCGCCGTGCGCACGCCCGGCCAGGTCGCCACGACATCGGCGGGCACGACGCTCGCGCAGCGGATGCGCCGCTGCGCGACCTGCGCACGGATCTCGCCGATGCTGCCGTCGGCACGCACCCGGCCGGCGTCGAGCACGACGACGCGATCCGCCAGCGCTTCGGCCTCTTCCAGGTAATGCGTGGTCAGCAGGATGCCGACGCCGTCGGCGACCAGGCTGCGGATCGCGCGCCACACCTGCTGGCGTGCACCGATGTCGAGGCCGGTGGTCGGCTCGTCGAGGAACAGCAGCTTCGGCCGTCCGCACAGCGCGAGCGCGAACTGCACGCGGCGCTGCTGGCCGCCCGAGAGCCGCCCGTAGCGCCGGCCGAGCAGGCCGTCGAGTCCGGCCAGCGCCACGCAATCGGCGACGCTGCGCGGCTGCGGATACCAGCTGCGCGCCAGGGCGAGCAGTTCGCCGACCTGCAGGCGTTCCGGCAACTGCGCCTGCTGCAGCATCACGCCGATGTGCCGGCGCGCGTCGAGGTCGGACGGATGCCGGCCGAACAGCGTCACCTCACCGCTGTCGGCGGCCTGCAGACCGAGCAGGATCTCGATCGCGGTGGTCTTGCCGGCGCCGTTGACGCCGAGCAGCGCGGTGACCTGACCGGATGGCAGCGCGAGATCGACGCCGTCGAGCGCCTGCACGGTGCCGCGGCGGCGGCGCACGCCACGCAGGCGCGCGAGTGGTGCCGGTATCTGCGGCGTGGTGTCTGCAACGAGCGGGGCTTGGCGCATTTCGGGTCCTCCGGGTTGCCCGCAGTCTCGTGCGCGGCGCCCGGCACCGGCAGACGCAGGCGTCATCTCCTGCAGGTGACACCCGTCAGGTGACCCGCGGCCGGGAAGCGCGCAGACTCGGCCCGGCGCATCGCTGCGCCTGCTCTGCTCGGTACCCCGTCGGAAGCTGACTTCCCGCAGGTTGGATCGCCTGCATCCCCGCGGTCACACTCCCGCCTGTCGTCACGTCCTGCTTTCCATGGAACCCATGAATACCAAGGCCGACCTGCTCAACGAACTCCGCATCGACCGCAAGGCGCCGCCCGAGCCGCCGCGTCGGCGCCGCCTGTGGATCGCCGTCGCGGTCGGCGTGCTGCTGCTTGTCCTGATTGCCGGCTGGGCGCTGTTCGGGCGCGACGGCGGGGTCGAGGTGCGCACCGCGCCCGTGGTCGCGATCGCCGCCGGCGGCGCGAACGCATCGGTGCTCGACGCCACCGGCTACGTCGTCGCCCGCCGCACCGCGACCGTGTCGTCGAAGATCACCGGCCGCGTGCGCGAGGTGCTGATCGAGGAAGGCCAGCGCGTCGAGGCCGGCGACATCATGGCGACGCTCGATCCGATCGACGCCGATGCACAGCGCAGCCTCTCCGCCTCGCAGCTCGCCGCCGCGCGCAGCCAGACCGGCAGCGTGCAGGCCCAGCTGGCGCAGGCCGAGGCCGATGCGACGCGCTTGGCCTCGCTGGTCGACCAGCAACTGGTGTCGCGCTCGCAGTACGACCAGGCCGTCGCCCAGCGCGACGCCTTGCGCGCGCAGCTGGTCAGCGCGCAGCGCAATACCCAGGTCGCCTCCGCGTCGCTGGCGATCGCCGATCTCGGCGTCGACAACACGATCGTGCGGGCGCCGTTCGCCGGCATCGTGATCGCGAAGTCCGCGCAGCCGGGCGAGATCGTCTCGCCGTTGTCGGCCGGCGGCGGCTTCACCCGCACCGGCATCGGCACGATCGTCGACATGGATTCGCTGGAAGTCGAAGTCGATGTCGGCGAGGCCTTCATCGGCCGCGTGCAGCCGAAGATGCCGGTCGAGGCCACGCTCAATGCCTATCCCGACTGGACGATTCCCGCCGAAGTCATCGCGATCATTCCAGCGGCCGACCGCGGCAAGGCCACGGTCAAGGTGCGCATCGCGATCAAGCAGAAGGACGCGCGCATCGTGCCGGACATGGGCGTGCGCGTGAGCTTCCTCGAAGCGCCGAAGGCGGACGATGCGCAGCAGCCGCGCGGCGTGCGCGTGCCCGGCGCGGCGATCGTGCAGCGCGATGGCGACGACGTCGCCTTCGTGCTCGGCGAGGACAACACCGTGACGCAGCAGACGCTCGAGACCGGCATCGCGCTCGGCAACGATCGCCAGGTGCTGTCGGGCGTCAACGCCGGCGACACCGTCGTGCTCGACCCGCCCGAGACGCTGGCCGACGGCGCGAAGGTGCGCATGGCCGCCTCCGACGCCGACAGCCGTTGATCGCACCACACATCCATCGAGCAGCATCCAACCCGGAGTGCGCCATGTCGTCCCTCGTCAGCATCCGCAATCTGCAGAAGACCTACCAGCGCGGCCCGGAAAAGGTCGAGGTGCTGCACGGCATCGATCTCGACATCCCGCGCGGCGATTTCGTCGCGCTGATGGGCCCGTCGGGGTCGGGCAAGACCACGCTGCTGAACCTGATCGGCGGGCTGGACACGCCGACCTCGGGCGAGATCGAGATCGAGGGCGAGCGCATCGACCGCATGAGCGCCGGGCAGCTGTCGAACTGGCGCAGCCGCCACGTCGGCTTCGTATTCCAGTTCTACAACCTGATGCCGATGCTCAACGCGCAGAAGAACGTGGAACTGCCGTTGCTGCTGACCACGCTGGGCGCGGCGCAGCGCAAGCGCAACGCGGAGATCGCACTGACGCTCGTCGGCCTCGCCGACCGGCGCACGCACAAGCCCAACGAGCTGTCGGGCGGCCAGCAGCAGCGCGTGGCGATCGCCCGCGCGATCGTGTCCGACCCGACGTTCCTGATCTGCGACGAGCCCACCGGCGATCTCGACCGGCAGAGTGCGGAGGAGATCCTCGGCCTGCTGCAGGAACTCAACCGCGAGCACGGCAAGACCATCGTCATGGTCACGCACGACCCGAAGGCCGCCGAGTACGCGACCCACACGATCCATCTCGACAAGGGCGAGCTGGTCGACACGCCCGTCGGCGCGCACTGACCCACCGCAACCGGGAGACGGCACGATGAAATACCTGTCGCTGGTGTGGGCCCAGCTGTTCCGCAGCAAGACACGCACGCTGCTGACCCTGCTGTCGGTGGTCGCGGCGTTCCTGCTGTTCGGCATGCTCGATTCGGTGCGTGTGGCCTTCAATTCGGGCGGCAGCGTCGACGGCGCGAACCGGCTGATCGTCGCCTCGCGGCTGTCGATCACGCAGTCGCTGCCGGTGCGCCTGCAGTCGCAGATCGAGGCGATCCCCGGCGTGCGCCAAGTGACCTACGCGATGTGGTTCGGCGGCATCTACCAGGACCAGCGCAACTTCTTCCCGAACTTCTCGGTCGCGCCGAACTTCTTCGACGTCTACGGCGAATACGAGGTGCCGCCCGACCAGTTGCAGGCCTTCCGCGACACGCGCACCGGCGCGGCCGTCGGCGAGGCGCTGGCCAAGAAGTTCGGCTGGAAGATCGGCGACACGATCCCGATGCAGGCGACGATCTTCCCGCGCGGTGGCAGCAACGACTGGCCACTGGAGCTCAAGGCCATCTTCCGCGTCAAGGACCGCAGCAACGTTGGCGCGGAAAACCAGTTGATGATGAACTGGACCTACTTCGACGAATCCAACGACTACATCAAGAACCAGGTCAGCTGGTTCACCGTGCAGCTGGCGAATGCCGACCAGGCCTCGCGCGTGGCGCAGGCGATCGATGCGATCTCGGCGAACTCCGACCATGAGACCAAGTCGCAGACCGAGTCCGCGTTCCAGCAGGCGTTCGCCAAGCAGTTCGCCGACATCGGCCTGATCGTCACCGCGATCATGGGCGCGGTGTTCTTCACCCTGCTGCTGCTGACCGGCAACACGATGGCGCAGGCGGTGCGCGAGCGCATCCCCGAACTGGCGACGTTGAAGACGCTCGGCTTCACCGACGGCACCGTGCTGGTGCTGGTGATGGTGGAATCGGTGCTGCTGGTGGTGATCGGTGGACTGGTCGGCCTGGGCCTCGCCTCGGCGATCATGCCGGGCGTGAGCGCGGCGAGCGGCGGCGCGATCGCGCTGCCCACGGTGCCGGCGCAGACCTGGCTGATCGGGCTCGGCCTGATGGTCGGCATCGGCATCATCGTCGGCGTGCTGCCGGCGCTGCGCGCGCAGCGTCTGAAGATCGTCGATGCGCTGGCAGGGCGCTGACGGCATGACCCGCTGCATTTCCTTGCGTTGTACGACCAACCGGATCGGACCGACATGAAAAGCCCGTGGCTCTGGAACCTGCTGTCGATCGTCGCGCTCGTCGTCGGGCTCGCGGTGTGGGTGCTGCTGCCCTGGTACGGCGTGCTGGCGATCGCGGTCGCCATCGCGCTGTGGCTGGTGCTCACGCGCGGCGGCCGCCTGGCCCTTGCGGCGGCGCGCATCGGCATCAGCAGCCTGCCGCAACGCTGGGGCGCCTCGTCGGTGATCGTGGTCGGTATCGCCGGCGTGGTCGGCGTGCTGGTGGCGATGCTGGCGATGGGCGAAGGCTTCAAGGCGACGCTCAACAGCACCGGCGACGAGACCTCGGCGATCGTGCTGCGCGGTGGCTCGCAGGCCGAAACCAATTCGGTGATCACCCGCGACCAGGTCCCGCTGATCGGCACGCTGGCCGGCATCGCACGCGATGCGCAGGGCCGCCCGCTGCTGTCGCCGGAGCTGTCGCAGGTGGTCAACCTGCCGTCGAAATCCGACGGCAGCGACGTCAACGCGCAGTTCCGCGGCGTCGGCGAACTCGCCTGGGCCGTGCACGACAAAGTGCGGATGATCGAAGGCCGCACGTTCGCGCCGGGCCTGCGCGAGATCGTCGTCGGCCAGGGCGCGCGCGGCCAGTTCCGCGGTCTGGAGGTCGGCAAGACGCTGACGCTCGGCAACCAGCAATGGACGGTGGTCGGTGTGTTCGCCTCCGGCGATGCGCACGATTCGGAGCTGTGGACCGATGCCGAGACGCTGGCGTCGACCTACAACCGCAGCGCTTACCAGTCGATCACCGTGCGCACCGAGGGCACCGCCGGGTTCACCGCGTTCAAGACCGCGATGGATGCCGACCAGCGCCTGAAGCTCGACGTCTCGACGACGCGCGCCTACTACGGCAAACAGTCCGGCCAGCTCGCCACGATCATCAACGTGCTGGGCACGGTGATCGGCGCGATCATGGCGGTCGGCGCGGTGTTCGGCGCGCTCAATACGATGTACGCCGCCGTCGCTGGCCGTGCGCGCGAGATCGCGACGATGCGCGCGATCGGGTTCCGCGGCCTGCCGGTGGTCGTCGCGGTGATGCTGGAGACGATGCTGCTGGCGCTGCTCGGCGGCCTGCTCGGCGGACTGCTGGCCTGGAGCATCTTCAACGGCTACAGCGTCAGCACGCTGGGCAGCAACTTCAGCCAGGTGGTGTTCCAGTTCAAGGTCTCGCCCGAGCTGCTGTGGAACGGCCTGAAGTGGGCGCTGGGCATCGGCCTCGTCGGCGGCCTGTTCCCCGCCCTGCGCGCCGCGCGCCTGCCGGTCACCGCGGCGCTGCGCGCGACATGAGTGCCGCATCGCCGGACACGTTGTCGAACGCGGAGATCGCGCGCGAGATCCAATCGCTGCAGAAGCGTGCGTTCGAACGCTACGAGGACGCCGCCCTGCAGGCCGAAGCAGACCCCACGCGCGCCGACGCCATCTACGCTCGCGTCGAGCGCGACACCGCGCCGTGGATCACCCGCGCCACCGCGCTCAACGACGAACGCGTCGCCCGCTACCGGCGCCGTGCGCAGCGCTGGCGCACAGCCGCGCTGTCCGTCGGACTCGTCGGTGCGTGCGTCGTCGTCTGGATGATGGTGCGCACGGCCTGACACCCCGCAGACGCGCGCTCGCGTGGGAGCGGCCTTCTCCAACAAGCGGATCCGGGGGCGGTCGGTTCGGGAAGGTCCCCATCGCGCGCCAGCGCGCTCCTACACGTGGACGACGCCCGATGGACGATGCCGTCCCGGACCCACGCACCCCCGTAGGCGCGCGCTCGCGCGCGAAGGCATTCCCCGAGACGGTCGATCAGGCGCGTGGCATTTCGCGAACGTCCCATCGCGCGCCAGCGCGCTCCTACGCCGCTCGTTGCGCGTGGACGACGCCCGATGCGCGGTGCTGTCGTGCACTCGGCCCACGCACCACCCCGTAGGCGCGCGCTCGCGCGCGAAGGGCATTCCCCGAGACGGTCGATCGGACACGTGGCATTTCGCGAACGTTCCATCGCGCGCGCCGCGCTCCTACGCCGCTCGGCGCGCGTGGACGACGCCCGATGCGCGATGCCGTCGTGCTTCTCGGCCCACGCACCACCCTGTAGGCGCGCGCTCGCGCGCGAAGGGCATTCCCCGAGACGGTCGATCGGACGCGTGGCATTTCGCGAATGTCCCCATCGCGCGCCAGCGCGCGCCTACACCGCTCGGTGCGTGGACGATGCCCGATGCGCGATGCCGTCGTTCACTCGGCCCACGCGCAGCCTTGTAGGAGCGCGCTCGCGCGCGAACGCTTTCCCCGATCAACAACTCCAGCGGACTCGCACTCCACCACTATTCCATCCCACGGCGACGCGCGCCGAGCGTCGCGAAAGAATGCCGTGCACACCACGACGCGCAGAGGCGTCGTACCTCATTCGCACGGCGCTCGCCCCGTCGCGCAGATGCCGGCGGCTCGGGAGACTCGCGAGCAACACGGCGCAGCAGGCGCCATCAATCCTCCGCATCGAGGATGCCGTCCGCCTGCGCCGCCCGCAGCGCGTCGGGCGTGTCGACGTCGCGCGTCAGCAGCGGCGCCTGCAAGCGAAACAGCGCGTCTTCCGGCAACGCCGCGAGCAGCGCCCCGAAGCCGCGGTCTCCCGCCAGCGCATCCACCTGCGCGAACAGCGCCGGCGACAACACCGCCGGCGCACCGGGACGCGTGCCGTGCATCAGCGCCGCGCAGCCGGACGGCGCCGCGCGTGCGCCGTCGAGCAGCGCGCGCAGATGCCGCGCATCGAGCGCGGGCTGGTCGACCCCGGTGACCAGCACCGGGCCACGGTGCCCCTGCAGCACGCGCGACGCGGCGAGCAGGCTGGCGGACAGACCGGCGTGCCAGTCCGGCACGTCGTGCAGTTCGATGCAATGCGACCGCGACACGAGTTCGGCGGCCACCGCGTCGCGGGAGGCGCCGAGCATGACCACCAGCCGGCAAGGCGCGGTCTCCGCGACCAGCCGCACGACGCGTGCGACCAGGGCTTCGCCATCGCGGCGCAGCAACTGCTTCGGTCGCCCCAGCCGCGCACTGCCGCCGGCGGCGAGCACGATCGCGGCGTGGGCCACCGTCACGGGCGGCGTCCGTGCCGCCACGCCTGCAGCTGCGCGGCGATGCTCAGGCCGATGGCCTCCGCGCCGCGGCCGCCGAGATCGAGTCCGATCGGAGAATGCAGGCGCGCACGCAGCGCGGCGTGCGGCGCGGTGGGCAGCAACCGGAACAGATCCTCGCTGCGTCGCCGCGGGCCGAGCAGGCCGACGAAGGGCACCTGCGTCGCGGACAAGGCGTCGAGCGCGTCGAGATCGAGCTCGAAGTTGTGGTGCATCACCAGCGCCGCGTCGTACGCCGGCCCGTCGGCGAGCGTGGCCGCGACGCCGTCCGCGCGATGCCGGTCCGCCAGTGCGGCGAGCGGCCGCCAGCGTTCGCGGGATTCGACCAGGGTCGTCCGCCAGCCCAGGTCGCGCAGCAGCGGCAGCAGCAGCGGCGTCTCCGGGCCGCCGCCGCACAGCAGCAGTTGCGGCCGGGCGGCGGACGTCAGCGACCAGGTGTCTGCCGACGTCCACCCGGGTACGTCGGCATCGAGCGTCCAGGCCTGCTTCAGCGCACCGGTCTCGAGCTCCACGGTGCCGGCGCGCCCGATCGTCCAGTGCGCGGTCCCATCGCCGTCGAGCCAGGCCTGCAGCGGCGCCTGCACACCCGGCAGGCGCGTGACCGGCAGCAGCGCCAGCCGCAGACGGCCGCGACAGCCGAGCGCCGATCCGGACATGAGCGCGGCATCGTCGCGGGTGTCGATCTCCATCCAGCCGATCCGCCCGCTCGCCGCGACCTCGGCCGCGCGGCGTGCGATCTCCGGCTCCAGGCAGCCACCGCTGAGCCAGCCCAGTTGGACGTCGTCAGGGCCGAACAGGGCCATCGCCCCGGCACCCGAATAGGTGGAGCCATCGGTGTCGAGCACCAGCGCCAGCGTGGCCGGTGCGCCGCTGCGCACCGCCTCGCAGACGGCGGCGACGACCGCGTGCGCGGGGGCGGGCCGCGCGATGCCGGCAGGGATGGAGACGACGGGTGACGTGGGCGAATCGGTGGCGGCGGGCATCGCGGCACTGTGCCAGAGTCGCCGTCGAGGCCGCACACACGGCAGTGCACGCGACCGGCCGATGAACGGCGGCCCGCTGTCATGCCGGTGTCATGCGCCTGCGGTAGCGCGGCCGCCCGGTGCGTCGCTAGCCTGCCCGGCCGTTCGCTGCCCCCGCCCATGCGCCGCCTCATCGCCCTCGTCGCCCTCTGCCTGCTGCTGGCCGGTTTCTCCTCGTGGCCGGGGCTGCCGAACACCCTGGCCGCGCATCTGGTCGCGCCGTCGGGCACGTCGCCGCTGCTGCCGGCGGACCGCATCGACGCCGCCTACGCGCGCCTGCCCGCGCGGAGCGGCTACGTGACGACCTCGGCCGGCGTGCCGCTGTTCTGGCGCGCACTCGATCCCGGTGACTACCGGATGCAGTACACCTGGTCGCGGCCGGTCGACGATCCGCACGGCATCGCATTCGACCTGGACTTCGACACGCCCACCTCGCCCGCGCCGGCGCCGCGCGGCACCGTGCTGCTGCTGCATGGCTGGATGATGGACGGCGGCTCGCTGCTGCCGTGGTCGCTGGCGCTGGGCCAGGCCGGGTATCGCACGATCACGATCGACCTGCGCAATCACGGCCATTCGGGCCGGGCCCCGTCGGGCTACGGCACGCGGGAGGCGCACGACGTCGTCGACGTGGTGGCCGCGCTGCGCGCGCGCGGCGAGATCCGTGGGCCGCTGCACGTGTTCGGCGTGTCCTACGGCGCAGCGACGGCGCTGTTCGCATCGGCGGATCCGCGTCTCGGTGCTTCGCGCATCGTCGCGCTGGAGTCGTTCGACAATGCCGGTGCGGCGATCCGCGACATGGTGCCGCACATGCTCGAAGAAACCGGCGGTCCGTGGACGACGCAGCTCACCCGGACCTGGCTGCGCTGGCGCATCGATGCGCGGGTGGTGGATGCGGCGGTCGTCCGGGCCGGCGAGACGCTGGCGCTGCCGCTGGACCAGGTGGACGTGGGCGCGGCCCTGGCCCATAGCCCGGCCTGCGTGCTGCTGGTGCACGGCAGCGCCGACCGTCACGTGCCGGTGGCCCACGGCCGCGCACTGGCGGCAGCGGTGCCCGAGGCGCGCTATCTCGAACTGGCCGGCGAGGACCACCTCAGCCTGCCGATGCAGCTCGACCGTCTCGCGCCGTCGGTGATCGACTGGTTCGGCGCGTCGACCTGCCCGGCCACGGCGCTCGCCGCGGCCGGTTGAAGGTGCCCCGCGTCAGGCCTGTTGCGCGACGATCCGGCGGCGGGACTGCAGATACCCGTCGATCGCGAACACCGCCAGCCCGGCCCAGATGAAACCGAAGCCGGCCGCGCGGTCCACGCCGAAGGCCTCGCCGAAGAAGAACACGCCCAGCAGCAGCTGCAGCGTCGGCCCGATGTACTGCAGCAGGCCGATCGTGGTCAGCGGCACGCGGCGTACCGCGTAGGCGAAACAGATCAGCGGAATCGCGGTCAACGCCCCGCCCATGACCAGCAGCGCGTCGGTCCAGCCGCCCCAGCGCAGCGAGAAGAAGCCGCCGCCGCCCTGGCTCTCGAACCACGCCAGCGCCAGCACCGCCGGGCCGAACACGAACAGGTTCTCGACGCCGAGCCCCTGCACCGCTTCGACGGCCGCGAACTTGCGGATCAGGCCGTACAGCGCGAACGAGGTTGCCAGGCACAGCGCGATCCACGGAAAGCTGCCGTAGTTGAAGGTCAGCCACAGCACGCCGCAGCCGGCCAGCACCACCGCGATCCACTGCGGCGGCGACAGGCGCTCGCGCAGGAAGACCACGCCGATGACGACATTGAGCAGCGGATTGATGAAGTAGCCGAGGCTCGCCTCGACCACGTGGCCGCTGTTGACGGCCCAGACGTAGAGGCTCCAGTTCGCGGCGATCAGCACGCCCGACATCGCCAGCATGCCGGCCAGCCGCGGCTGGGCCAGGATCTCGCGCAGCCAGCCGCGGCCCTGGCGGATCGTCAGGAACGCGGCGACCAGGATCGCGCACCAGATCGAGCGGTGCAGCACGATCTGCAGCGACGGCACATGCCGCAGCAGGTACCAGTACAGCGGCATCAGGCCCCAGATGACGAACGCGGCGACCGCGATCCACAGCCCGCGGCGGCTCTGCGCGGCGTCGATCATGCGTCCTCTCCGGCGATCGCTGCGGCCGGCGTCGGCACCGGCTTTTTCGCGCGTGCGCGGCCCAGCGTGATCGCGACCACCGCGAGCAGGATCACCGCCATCGCGCCGAGATCGTTGACGTGGAAGCGCTCCGACGCCAGCCACGCGCCGAGCAGCACCGCGATCGCCGGATTGACGTAGGCGTAGCTGCCGGCGAGCGTCGGCCGCACGTTGTGCAGCAGCCAGACGTAGGCGGTGAAGCCGATGATCGAACCGAACGAGGTCAGATAGGCC
This sequence comes from Luteimonas sp. WGS1318, assembly GCF_043187535.1. Classification (GTDB taxonomy): domain Bacteria; phylum Pseudomonadota; class Gammaproteobacteria; order Xanthomonadales; family Xanthomonadaceae; genus Luteimonas. The sequence goes on along the minus strand of NZ_CP171131.1, from coordinate 553,195 downwards.
AGCGACAGCGTGCCCTTGAGCGTCGGCATCGCGGTGAAGCGCTCACCGATCAGCAGGCCGGCCGCGAGGATGATCACGCCGCCGGCGAGCATCTGCGCCGCGGCGGCCATGAACGGCGACGGCAGATCGCGGCCGCGGCTCCACACCGAGCCGAAGGCCCAGGCCAGCGGCGCGATCAGCAGCGCGATCAGGCCGACCGGCGTGCCGGTCAGCGAGCTGCCGGCGTTGAGCCACAGCACGCCGACGAAGCCGATCGCCAGGCCCGTCCATTCGATGCGCGAGGGGCGATCACCGCGCATCGCGGAGAACAAGGCGATCCAGATCGGCGCCGAGGCGACCGCCACCGCGGCCAGGCCCGACGACACGCTCTGTTCGGCGATGCAGACCATGCCGTTGCCGAGGCCCAGCAGCAGCACGCCCATCGCGACCAGCGTGGGCCACTGTGCGCGCGTCGGCGCCGGCACCCCGCGCAGGCGCAGCGCCGCATACATCAGTCCGCCGGCGACGACGAAGCGCGACCCTGCCATCAGCAGCGGCGGATACCCGCCTTCGAGCGCGAAGCGGATCGCGAGATACGTCGAACCCCAGACGAGATAGACCGCCGCCAGCGCGAGCGCGATGGACAGGACCGAGGCGGAACGGGACACCGGCGCGACGCTCATGGGGATTCCGGGGGGATGAAGAGACGACCGCACGGGGAGGCGAGACGACCGCACACGCGGGAGCGGAATTCTACGCCCGCGCCCCGTTGCACGGCTGGAACGGTGGTGTTGCAGATGGATGGCGGCGGCGTGGGGCCGTCGTTCCGCCGTGTCGGGACGTCCGTATCGGAAGGGACGAGGCGGTGCAGCCGAGCCGGAGATGGAAACCGCCCCGCGACCGTTAACCCCGACCCTGTAAGCGCGCGCTCGCGCGCGAAGGGCTCGACCGGGAACGTGCCATCGCGCGCCAGCGCGCGCCTACAGGGTGTTCGTCGAGGCCGGCGCGCAACGAAGCGGCGGGCTCGATGTTCACCACGCGCGATATCGGCTGCCTCCAAAGCCGATGGCTTCACGGCGTAGGCGCGCCCTCGCGGGCGAAGGGCTCGACCGGGAACGCGCCATCACGCGCAAACGCGCGCCTACAGGGGCTCATCGAGGCTGGCGCGCAACGAAGCGGCGGGCTCGATCTTCTCCGCGCGCGATACCGGCTGCCCCCAAAGCCGATGCCCCCCCACTGTAGGAGCGCGCTCGCGCGCGAAGGGCCTGACCGGGAAGGCACCATCGCGCGCCAGCGCGCGCCTACAGGGGGTCGTCGAGGCCGGCGCGCAAAGAAGCCGCGGGCTCGATGCTCACCACGCGCGATACCGGCTGCGTCCCAAGCCGATGGTCCCCCACCGTAGGCGCGCGCTCGCGCACGAGCGGCCTCACTTGAAGGCACCATCGCGCGCATGCGGCGCCTCTGAACGCGCCATCGCGCGCCCAGCGCGCCTACGGAAAGCGGGAACGGCGCGCAAAAAAAAACCGCCGCGATCGCTCGCGGCGGCTTCGATGTCACCGGGCCCGGCGCTCAGCGCGCCCAGCGGCCCGGCGCGGTCGAGACCGGCAGCACGGTCGCCGAGAGCTGGCGATCGGCATTGAGCAGGCGCACCGCGTCGGCCAGGATTGCCGCCGACTCGCGCAGCAGCGGATCGGGACGTTCTTCGGCGGCCTTCTCCAGCCGGTTCTGCTGGGCGATCGCACGCTCGCTGGCCTGCAGGCCGTCGTCGTCGGAATCCTCGGCCAGCGGATCGAGATCCAGGCCCAGCTCGCGACGTTCCGCCTGACGCGCCTGGCGGCGCTCGGCCTGACGGTCACGCTCGGCGCGACGCTCGGCCTCGTTGAGCGAAACGTACTTCTTCTCGCGCTCGGCGCGGAACTCGGCGATGTCCTCGGCCCACCAGACGAATTCCTTGTCGGTGGCGACGCGCGCCTCATGCGAGGTCTCGAGCTTCGGCAGCAGGGACGAGAAATCGCCGTACTGCGTGTGCGGCACCGCGGCGATGCGGGTCCACGGCAGCGCGTTGTCGTAGGTGCTTTCGCCGAACTCGGTCGCATCGACCGTCACCGGGAAGTGGATGTCCGGCTCGACGCCCTTGTTCTGCGTGCTGCTGCCGCCGGGCAGGAAGAACTGCGCGATGGTCAGCTTGACCTGGCCGTAGCGCTGGGTCTCGTTGGCCGGCCAGCGGTCGAGGTCGACCAGGTTCTGCACCGTGCCCTTGCCGAACGTGGTCTCGCCAATGATCAGGCCGCGGCCGTAATCCTGGATCGCGCCAGCGACGATCTCCGACGCCGAGGCCGAGCCGCGGTTGATCAGCACGGCCAGCGGACCGTCCCAGGCCACGCCCGGATCGCGGTCGCCCTGCACGCCGACACGGCCGCCGGATTCGCGCACCTGCACCACCGGGCCCTGGTCGATGAACAGGCCCGTCAGCTCGACTGCCTCGTTGAGCGAGCCGCCGCCGTTGTTGCGCAGGTCGAGCACCACGCCGTCGACCTTGTTGGCCTTGAACTCTTCCAGCAGGCGCGCGACGTCACGGGTCGCCGACGCGTACTCGCCGTTGCGGCTGCGACGGCCCTCGAAGTCCTGATAGAACGCCGGCAGCTTGATCACGCCGATCTGCTTCTCGCGGCCACCCGGCTCGTCGGCCGGCAGCGTCAACGTCTGCGCCTTCGCGGCCTGCTCTTCGAGGCGCACGCGCGCGCGGGTCAGCGTGATGCGCACCGGTTCGCTGTCGAGCGTGGCCTCGGCCGGCACCACGTCCAGGCGCACCTGGGTGTCCTTCGGACCCTTGATCTTCTCGACCACGTCGTCGATGCGCCAGCCGACCACGTCTTCCATCGGACCGTTGGTGCCCTGGCCGACGCCGACGATGCGATCGCCGGGCTTGAAGCGGTTGCTGATCGCCGCCGGACCACCGGCGATGACCTCGCGGATCACGACCACGTCGTCCTGCTTCTGCAGCTGCGCGCCGATGCCCTCGAGCGACAGCGACATGTTCTGGTTGAACAGGCGCGCGGCGCGCGGGTTGAAGTAGTCGGTGTGCGGATCGATCGCGCCGGTGTAGGCGTTGAGGAAGCTGCTGAAGGCGTCCTCGTCGTTGAGCGACGCGACCGTGTTGCCCATGTTGACGTAGCGCCGGTCGAGCGTCTTGCGGATCTCGTCTGACTGCTTGCCCGCCAGCTGCAGGCGCAGCCAGTCGTTGCGCACCGACTGCCGCCACAGCGTATCGAGCTCGGCCGCGTCACCGGCCCAGGCGGCGTCCTTGCGGTCGTACTCCCAGCGGTCGTTGCCGGAGAAATCGAAAATGTCCTGACCGAGCAGATCGCGCGCGTACTGGGTGCGCTCGGCCACGCGCGTCTTGTACAGCGCGAAGATCTCCAGCGCCGGCGCGATGTCGCCGTTGCGCACGGCCGCCCCCATGCCCGACCGCAGCGGCTCGAAGCGGCTGATGTCCTGCTGGGTGAAGAACAGCTTGCCGGCGTCGAGATTCTCGAAATAGCCGTCGAACACCTCGCTCGACATCGTGGCGTCCATCGGCCGCGGCCGGTAGGCGTAGCGGCTGTCCGACAGCAGGCCGTAGACGAGCTTCGACGCGGCCACCTGGTCGACGTTCGGCGCCGCCGGCACATCGGCGACGGCATCGGGCCGCGCCATGAGGGCGAGCGGGACCGCCAGCGCCAGGGCGATCACGGAGGCGGAAACGACGCGGGAAGCTTTCATTCGGGATCCTGGAAAACGGCTGCGGTGATCATGCGACATGCGATCGAGCCTGTCGCGTGAACAGACGGGTCGACAGTGCCGAAAGTTTCAGATCGCACGCATCCGACTGTACGGGCGCGGCAGGGCCGGGGTATGAACCGCCCCGATCCGGGGGCGGCATTCACCAGGGCGTCAGGCGCGGATGCGCTCAGGCGGCGACGCCGGCGTCCATCGCCTGCTGGTCGGCGTGATAGGACGAGCGCACCAGCGGACCGGAGGCGACGTGGCTGAAACCGAGCGCCATGCCGTAGTCCTCGAGCGCCTTGAACTCCTCGGGCGTCCAGTAACGCAGCACCGGATGGTGGTGCGCGCTGGGCTGCAGGTACTGGCCGATGGTGACCATGTCGACATCGTGCGCACGCAGGTCGCGCAGCGTGCCCTGCACCTGCTCCATGGTCTCGCCGAGGCCGAGCATGATGCCGGACTTGGTGGGCACGTCCGGATGCTGGGCCTTGAACTTCTTCAGCAGGTCGAGCGACCACTGGTAGTCCGCGCCCGGCCGCACGTTGCGGTAGAGGTCCGGCACCGTCTCGACGTTGTGGTTGAACACGTCGGGCGGATCGGACTTCAGGATCTCCAGCGCGCGTTCCATGCGGCCCTTGCCGCGGAAGTCGGGCGTCAGCACTTCGATGCGGATATGCGGCGACTGCTTGCGGACTTCGCGGATGCAGTCGACGAAATGCTGGGCGCCGCCGTCGCGCAGGTCGTCGCGGTCGACCGACGTGATCACGACGTACTTCAGGCCCATGTCGGCGATCGTGTTCGCGAGGTTCAGCGGCTCGCTCGCATCCGGCGGCCTGGGCCGGCCGTGGGCGACATCGCAGAACGAACACCGGCGCGTGCAGACCTCGCCGAGGATCATGAAGGTCGCGGTGCCGTGGCCGAAGCACTCGTGGATGTTCGGGCAGCTGGCCTCTTCGCAGACCGTGACCAGGCGGTTCTCGCGCAGCTTCGCCTTCAGCGCGGCGACCGCACCGTTGGACGGAATGCGCACGCGGATCCACGACGGCTTGCGCAGCACGGGCGCGTCGGCGAACTGCACCGGCGAGCGCGCGATCTTGTCGCCGGCCACCTGTTTGACGCCGGCCTGCAGCGACGGCGGCGGTGCGGCCACCACCTGCAGCGGAATCGATTTGTCGGCGGGACGGGACATGGCGCACCAGGCGTCGGGCGGAGGGCCATTGTAGGCCAAGGGCGGGCGGCGACGCCCGGACGGGCGGCGCAAGGTTGGGGCGGCGTCAGCTGGCATCGGGCGATGCGAGCCTCATTCCGACGCGACGTGTTCCCGTGTGATCGCCGGGATGGCGCCGGAATCCGATGCCGCCGCGGTGCAGTCGTCGCGGCCGGGCCACGTGGCCTGCCCCTCAGGCGGTGGCCGGCCCGCGGGCCTCACCGCCGCTGCGCGGCCCGCACCCGGCCGATCGCCGAGCCGGCATGCCCGGCCGTGCGTGCGCCGGGACGCAGCGTTTCATGCGTCCGCGTCGAGGGTCGGCACGGGCGCATCGGTGAGCGCGAGCCCGAACTGCGCCGCGAGATGCTCGAGCAGCGCCGGCGCAACCGTGTCCAGCGACGCAGGCCCACCCAGATCGGCCAGCGACACGACCTGCAGCCCCTGGTAACCGCACGGATTGATGCGCCGGAACGGTTCGAGGTCCATCGCGACGTTGAACGCCAGGCCGTGAAAGGTGCAGCCGCGACGCACGCGGATGCCGAGCGCGGCGATCTTGGCGTCGGCCACGTAGACGCCGGGCGCCCCAGTGCGACGCGTCGCCTCGATATTCCAGTCGCCGAGCGTGTCGATGATCGCCTGCTCGATCCGGCAGACGTAGTCGCGCACGCCGATCTTCAGGCGCGGCAGGTCGAGCAGCGGATAGATCACCAGCTGGCCCGGACCGTGATAGGTCACCTGCCCGCCCCGGTCGACGTGGACCACCGGGATGTCGCCCGGCGCGAGCACGTGCTCGGGCTTGCCGGCCTGGCCCAGCGTGAATACCGGTGCGTGTTCGACGACCCAGAGCTCGTCGAGTGCGTCGTCGGCGCGCGCGTCGGTGAAACGCTGCATCGCCCGCCACACGGGCACGTAGTCCTGGCGGCCGAGATGGCGCACGCAGGCCGGGCGGATGTCCGGCGCGACGCTCATCGCGTGGGTTCAGCGTACAGGCCGCCGCCCTGCGCCGTCTCGCCGCGCAGGAAGGCACGCAGTGTCACCGCCACCGGATCGGCACCCGCGCCGTCCAGCGCACGCAGCGCGTGGTGGTCGGTCTCGAGCCCGGCGAACGCCGGCGCGTCGTCGTCCAGCGGCGCCTCGGCCCAGGCCATGCGCCAGTCGGGCAGCAGCCGCGCGGCGCGCTCGCGGCGGTTGATCAGCTGAACACCGCAATGACGCGGATCCTCCGCGATGCGCGCGTACAGCGCCTCCACTGCGGCCATCGGCCCTTCGAGCAGCTGCATGAACAGCCCATCGCGCAACAGCAGCAGGCCGCCCACGCCGCAGCCGGCATTGTGCGCGCGCGACGTCTGCAGCAAGCGGATCATGTCGGCCACGGTGAATTCGTACAGCTGACCGCTGCGATAGAGCAGCTGGCGGATCATGCCGCCCGCGCGACGCCTAGAGCGTCCATTTGATTTCGGGATGGTCGCGCAGCGCGACATGCGCCGCGTCGTACTGCGCGCGCGACTCGGCCTTGAAGCTGAGCTTGATCGACACGTAACGGCCGCTGCTCGAGCCGCGTGTGGCGACGGTCTCGTGCAGCACGGTGATGCCGGCGGCGACCAGCAGGCGCGGAATCTCCGCTTCGAGGCCGGCACCGGCCGGGCCCATCGCGGTGATCTCGAAGACGCCGGGGAACTGGAAGCCGTGTTCGGGGTTGTCGGAGGAAATGTCCATCGGCGGATTATCGGGGCGTTGCCGCGCGAACCCAAGCGGGTCCGGAAACGACGGAGGCCGGCGAATGCCGGCCTCCGGGTGCAGCGCGGACCGCGATGACGGTCAGGACTTCCACCACATCATGAACTCGTGCCACAGGCGCTTGAAGAAGCCGGCTTCCTCCACCGCCTCCAGCGCGACCAGCGGGCGCTCGGCGATGACCTTGCCGTCGAGCTCGACGCGCACGGTGCCGATCGCCTGGCCCTTCTCGATCGGGGCGACGAGGGTCTGCGGAATATCCATCGACGGCTTGAGCTGTGCGTACTTGCCGCGCGGCATCGACACCAGCATCGGCTCGGCGACGCCCAGCTGCACCTCGTTGGTCTTGCCCTTCCACACCTGCTGGGTCGACACCGCCGTTTCGGCGTCGTAGACGGCGTGGGTCTCGAAGAAGCGGAAGCCCCAGTTGAGCAGTGCCAGCGAATCGGTGGCGCGCTGCGCCTCGCTGGTCGAGCCCATGACGACCGAAATCAGGCGCTGGTCGCCGCGCAGGGCCGACGCCATCAGGCAGTAGCCGGCGCCCGAGTGGTGACCGGTCTTGATGCCGTCGACGCTGTCGTCGCGCCACAGCAGCCGGTTGCGGTTGTGCTGGGTGATCGGGCCGACGGTGAACTCGCGGATCTTGTTGTGGGCGTATTCCTCGGGGTAATCGCGCACCATCGCGCGGCCGAGGATCGCGAGATCGCGCGCGGTCGAGTAATGCTCCGGGCCCGACAGGCCGGTGGCATTGGTGAAGTTGGAATTCTTCATGCCGATGCGCTTGGCGTACGCCGTCATCAGCTGGGCGAACGACTCCTCGCTGCCGGCGACGTGCTCGGCCAGCGCGATCGCGGCGTCGTTGCCCGACTGCACCACCATGCCGATTTCCATGTCCAGCAGGCGCGCGGTCTGGTTCACCGGGAAGCCGCTGTAGCTGCCGTCGGTGCCCGCGCCGCCCTTGCGCCAGGCGTTCTCGCTCATCATCACCTGGTCGTCGACGGTGATCTTGCCGGCCGCCAGTTCGGCGGCGATGACGTAGCTGGTCATCACCTTGGTGATGCTGGCCGGCTCGACGCGCTCGTCGACGTTCTCGCCCGCCAACACCTGGCCGGTGGCGTAGTCCATGACCAGCCAGGCATTGCCGGTGATCGTCGGCGGCGGCGGCGTGGGCAGGTCGTCGCTGAGCGCGGGCGCGGCGCCCGGCTGCGCGGCAGGCGTGGGCGTCGCCGGGCGGGGCGTCGGCGCGGGATCCTGGGCAACGGCGATTCCCACCGTCGCGATGGCCACCGCGGCCAGCAGCATGCGCGAAACGACTACAGACACTTTCATCGGGTAGAGCACTCCGGAGGGCCGACCGCTCAGGCCGGCAAATGACAGAAAACGGAATTCAGTCGCGCACGACGGTCGGGGCACCAAAGCCCAGACCGGCGACACGCGAGGACAGCTCGGCGACGCGCGCGGCCTCCACCGGGCCCACACGCAGGCGCCAGACCGGCTTGCCGGCGGCCGAACCGTCCTGCAGCTGGGCGGCCGAAATGCCGGCGCCGCGCAGGGTGGCCAGTGCGCGCTCGGCGTTGGCGCGGGCGCCGAACGCGGCGACCTGCAGGATCACACCGCCGGCAACAGGCACCGGGGCCGGGGCCGGGGCCGGCGAGGCGGACGCCACGACGGGCGCAACCGTTGCCGTCGCCTGCGGCGCAGCGGCCGGCGTCGCCACCGGGTCGATCGGCACCTGGCGTCCGTTCTCGAGCTTGAGCCCGCGTGCGGCGAGCCAGGCGTCGAAATCGTCGGCGGTCATGACGCGACCGTTCTGGTACATGTTGAAGCGACCGTCGGCCGCGCTGGCCTGCACCGGCGACGGGGCCGGGCGTTCGCCGGCACGCGCGCTGGCGATCGGCAGGGCCTCGACGATCGCATCGATCGCACTGCCGGCCGCAGTCGGCGCCGGTGCGGCCGCTACAGGCGAAGACGCGGCTGGCGCATTGGCGGCGCGTCCGCGTCGCGGCGTCGATGCGACCGGCGCGGCGGCGGCAGGCGCCGGTGCCGCGGCGACCGCGTCCCAGTCCTGCCGCGCGTTCTCGCCCGGGCTCAGCGCACGCACTTCGACCCGGCCGGTGCCGGCCGGATGGATGCCGATCTTGACCGCCGCCGCGTAACTCAGGTCGACGACGCGGCCTTCGTGGAACGGGCCGCGGTCGTTGACGCGCACGACCACCGACTTGCCGCTGTCGAGATTGGTCACCCGCGCGAAGCTCGGCAGCGGCAGCGACTTGTGCGCCGCGGTGAACGCGTACATGTCGTAGACCTCGCGGTTGGAGGTCAGGCGGCCGTGGAACTTGGCGCCGTAGTAGGACGCGGTGCCGGTCTCGGCGAATTCGCTGTGATCGTCGAGCACGTGATAGGTCTTGCCCAGCACCTGGTAGGGGCTGCGGTTCCCGACCGGCGAGCGCGGCAGGTCGACGACATCGGGCTCGGGAATCAGATCGACGTTGGGCAGGTAATCGGGAAGGCTGTCGGGCACGCCCGGGCGGTACAGGCCGCCGGCGGTGTAGTGGCCGCGGGTATTGGGATCTTCCTGCGCAGGCGCGTACGGGGACACGCGGCGTTGACCGGCGGCCGGCGTTCCGGCCGCGGGCGGTGCGGCCACGCGATCACCGCCGCCTGCGGTGGAGCCCGTCTTCTTCGGCGCGCCGGCACATCCGGCGAGCAGTGCCACCGCACACAGCGGCAGCAGCCAGCGGGTCAACGGCCCGCCCCTGCGCGGATGGCCTCGGCCAGTTGATGCACCGCCAGCGAATACATCGGCGAGCGGTTGTAGCGGGTGATCACATAGAAGTTGCGGTACGCCAGCCAGTACTCCATGCCGGCGGCACCATCGAGCGACAGCAGCGTGCCGCCCTCGGCGGTCGGCTGCCCCGGCGCCGGCGTGTAGCCGCGTGCGGCCAGCGCCTGCAGCGGATACACCGGTTCCCAGTTCTCGGGCTTGAAGTCGGCGGCATCCGCGGCGCGCTGCGCGCGTGCGACCACCGGGCCGCCGCGCTGCCAGCCGTGGACGACGAAGTAGTTCGCGATCGAGGCGAACACGTCGGGCGTGTGGGTCAGCAGGTCGCGCCGGCCGTCACCGTCGCCGTCCTTCGCCCACAGCCGGTAGCTCGACGGCATGAACTGGCCCATGCCCATCGCGCCGGCATAACTGCCCTTGAGTTCGGTGAGCTGCAGCTGCGGCTCGGCCTTCTCCAGCGCGAACAGCTGGGCCAGCTCGCCGGCGAAGAACGGCGCGCGCGGCGGATAGTCGAACGCCAGCGTGTACAGCGCATCGAGCACCTTCCACGTGCCGGTCACGCGGCCGTAGCTGGTTTCCACGCCGATGATCGCGACGATGTACTCGGCCGGCACGCCGGTGTCGGCGGCCACGCGATCGAGCGCCGCGCGGTGTTCGCGATAGAACGCCACGCCGCCGTTGATGCGCGCGTCGTTGATGAAGATCGGGCGGTAGTCGCGCCACGGGCGCACCGCTTCGGCCGGGCGGCTGATCGCATCGAGGATGCGCTGCTGCACGGTGGCCTGGGCGAGCACGCGGCGGATGTGCGCCGGGTCCGCGCCGTAGGTCTGCGCGGTGTAGGCGACGAAATTCTCGACGCGCTGCGCGCGCGGGATCGAGGCATCCGTCACCGACTCGGGCGCCACCGGGCGCTCGGGGGGCTGCGGCACCGGCGGCAGCAGCGCGCCGGCAGGTCGCTCGGCCTCGGGCAGCGGACTGACCGTGCGGGCGTCCTCCACCTGGACGTCGGAAGAATTGACAGGAGTCGCGCAGGCCGCCAAAGCGAGCGGCAGCGCGGCCACGGTTAGTCGTAGAAACGGGCGTCGGCTCATCGGCGGCGAGGTTAGCACGCGTGCCGCAGCACCCAACACCCGAGATGCGGCGCGGTTGTGCCGCGCTCAGCGTCGACGGCGTGCGCTGGCCTGCACCGCCATCACCACGCCGAAGCCCGCGAGCAGCGAGACGGCCGCGGTGCCACCGAAACTCAGCAGCGGCATCGGCACGCCCACCACCGGCAAAAGACCCGAAATCATGCCGCCGTTGACGATGACGTAGACGAACAGCGCCAGCCCCAGACTGCCCACCAGCAGCCGCGAGAACCCGTCGCGTGCCTCGCTGGCGATCCACAGGCAGCGACCGACGATGAACAGATACAGCCCCAGCGTGATCGCCACACCGATCCAGCCGAACTCTTCGCTGAGCACGGCGAAGATGAAGTCGGTGGTGTGCTCGGGCACGTAGTTGAGATGCGATTGCGAGCCGTCGCCCCAGCCCTGCCCGCCGATGCCGCCCGCACCGATCGCGATCTTCGACTGGATGATGTTCCAGCCTTCGCCCAGCGGATCGGATTCGGGATCGAGGAACATCATGATCCGCGCCTTCTGGTAGGGCTGCAGATACCAGAGCCACGCGGCCGGCGCGATCACCGCGAGCGAGGCCGCGCCGCCGATGAACCACCACCACGACAGGCCGGCGAGATACAGCGCGAAAACGCCGGCCGAGGCCACCAGCACCGCGGTGCCGAGATCAGGCTGCATCAGGATCAGGCCGGTCGGCAGGCCGATGATCGCGGCCGCGACCGCGAGCGTGTCCAGCCGCGGCGGCGTCGGCCGCTGGCCGAGCCACCAGGCCGCCATCATCGGCAGCGACAGCTTCATCAGCTCCGCCGGCTGCACGTAGAACACCCCGAGGTTGATCCAGTGCTGGCCGCTGCGGCCGGTGCCGAGGAACAGCACCGCGATCAGCGGCAGCAGCGAGGCGGCGTAGGCCAGCGGCGTGAAGCGGCGCAGCTGCACCGCCGGAATACGCGACAGCACCCACATCGCGCCCAGCCCGATGACGAACCGGCTGGCCTGCGACGTCACCATCGCCATGTTCTTGCCGCTGGCGCTGTGCAGCACGGCCAGGCCGATCGCCATCAGTGCGACCAGCGCGCCGAGCAGCGGCCAGTCGATGGTGCGCGCGAAGCGCAGCCACAGGTCGAGCAGCCAGCGCAGGATCGTCTTCAACGCGGCACCCCGCCGTTGCCGGGGCCGAGCCGCGCGGGCGGCACCACGCGCACGCCGTCGACCACCGCATCGAAGGAGACATCGGGGCGCAGCGCGGCCTGGGGACCGGCGGCGGCCACCGCCGCGGGCGCGCCGGTGACCGGGTCGATCTCGACCTCGGGCATCTTGCCGAGCAGCCAGGCGTCGAAGATCTTGCGCGCGATCGGCCCGGCGGTGGTGCCGCCGTAACCGCCGTGCTCGACGGTTACCGCGATCGCGATTTCCGGCGCCTCGGCCGGCGCGTACCCCACGAACAACGCCTGGTGACGCAGGTGGTAAGGCAGGTTGCGCGGATCGGTGCTCACGTTGCCGCGGCGGCTCACGCGCTGCGCGGTGCCGGTCTTGCCGGCCATGCGGTACTCGGCGCCGATCGCCATGCGGGTGCCGGTGCCGCGGCCGTGGATCGTGTTGACCATGCCTTCCTGCACCGCACGCAGGTGCGCCGGGTTGTCGGTGATGCGGGTCGGCGCCGGGCGGTCCACCGCGCGCCATGGGGCGTCGAAGCCGTCACGGCGCTCGGCCGCGATGTGCAGCGTGTGCAGGTCGCCGCCGCCGGCGATCGCCGCGGTCCCACGCGCGAGCTGCAGCGCGGTGGCGACCCAGTAGCCCTGGCCGATGCCGGCGATCACGGTCTCGCCGGCGTACCAGGGCTCCCGCGTCCGCGTGGCCTTGAAGCGCGGCGACGGCACGATGCCCGCGGTTTCGCCGAGCAGATCGATCCCGGTCGGCTGGCCGAAGCCGTAGCGCGTCATGTACTGGTCGAAGCGCTCGATGCCCATCTCGTAGGCGAGCTGGTAGTAGTAGTAGTTGACCGAGCGCGCGATCGAATCGCGCAGGTCGGTCCAGCCGGCGCCGCGCGCGGCATCGCGATACCCGCGGCGCTGGCCGGGGATGAAGAACTCGCCGGTCGAGAACACCCGCGATTCGGGCGTGCGCAGGCCGCTGTCGACGCCGGCCAGCGCGACCAGCGGCTTGATCGTCGAACCCGGCGGCCCGCCGCCGAGCACGTTGCGGTTGAACAGCGGCCGCGCGGGGTCGTCCATCAGCCGGCGATAGTCGGTATGCGAGATGCCGTTGACGAACAGGTTCGGGTCGAAGCTCGGCAGGCTGACCATGCCGAGGATGTCGCCGGTGGCCGGATCGACCGCGACCGCCGAGCCGTGCAGGCCGCCGAAGGCCAGCACCATGGCCTGCTGCAGGTCGGCGTCCACACTCAGGCGCAGGTCGGTACCGGCGGTGGCCGGCTGCAGGCCGAGCCGGCGCAGCGCGCGGCCTTCGACATTGGTTTCGACCTGCTCGTAGCCGATCTTCCCGCGCAGCAGCTCGTCGTAATAGCGTTCCAGCCCGGTGCGCCCGGTCTGCGGGAACAGCAGGTGCGCCTGGCCGTAGCGGTCGACGTCGGCCTGGTCGGTGCGGCCGACGTAGCCGACCACGTGCGCGAACAGGTCGCCGTAGGGGTAATGGCGGTTGAGGTAGGGCACCACCTCGACGCCCGGGAAGCGCCAGCGGTCGAGCGCGAAGCGCGCCATCTCGTCCTCGCTCAGGCGCAGCTTCAGCGGCACCGCGCGGAAGCTGCGCTGGGCCTTGCGCTCGCGGTCGAAGCGGGCGATGTCGTCGGGCGACAGCGCGATGATGCGCGAGAGCCCGGCGACCAGTTGGCGGATGTCGCCCGCTTCCTCCGGGGTGACGTCGAGGCGGTAGGCCTGTTCGTTCTCGGCCAGGATGCGGCCCTTGCGGTCGAGGATCAGCCCGCGCCCCGGCACCACCGGCCGCGGCTTGATGCGGTTGGCCTCCGAGCGCTTGGCGTAGATGTCGTGGTCGACGACCTGCAGCTTGAAGTACCAGCCGGCGAGCACGCCGAGCGCGACCACCACCACGCCGAAGCCGATCAGCGCACGCTGGCGGAACGCCGCCGCCTCGCCGGCGGTGTCGCGGATGTCGCTGCGTCGGCGTCGCCTGGCCATCGGGGTCCGCGCCTCAGTTCCGGCGCCCGAAGCGCAGCGCGTCCATCACCAGGAACAGCGGCGCCCACAGCAGCATGCCCAGCAGCGGGGCCAGCCAGTAGGTCCACGGCAGTTGCGGCACGCCGAGCGACAGATGGATCGCCGCGCTGACCACGCGGTCGTTGAGCAGCAGGCCGCCGATCGCCAGCGCCTGCTGGGCCACCGGGAAGAACCGCAGCTGGGTGCGGAAGCGCTGCAGGATGAAGGTCATCACCACCAGTCGCAGGGCCTGCTCGCCGAGCAGGCCGCCGAAGGCGAGATCGGCGACCACGCCGGTGACGAACGCGAAGCCGAGGCCCGCGCGGTCCGGCGTCTCGATCACCCAGTAGGCGACGACCAGGGCCAGCCAGAACGGCCGGTAGGGCTGCAGTTCCGGCGGCAGCGGCAGCAGGCCGAGCAGCAGTGCAACCAGCACGCTGGCCGGCAGCAGCCAGCGGTTGTGGCGCCGGCTCATCGCGTCGGCTCCGGTGCGGGCGGCGGCGACGCCGGCGGTGTGGCGGCATCGGGTGCCGGCGTGGCCGGGGCGCCGCTCGCAGCGGGGTCATGCGCGGCCTGTTCGGCAGCGGCTTCTGCCGCTTCGGCCTCGGCCCGCTCGGCGGCCTCGCGCTCGGCGGCGGCGGCTTCGAGATCGGCCGTGGTCACCGGCACCACGACGTCGCGCAGCAGCAGCACATCACGTCCGCGATCGACCTGCGCCGCCGGCGCCAGCTGGCCGGTGAGGAAGGCGCGGCTGTCGTCGGGCGCCAGCGAGGCGATCGTGCCGACCGGAAACCCGGGCGGGAAGCGGCCGCCGAGGCCCGAGGTCACGAGGGTATCGCCGACCTCGACATCGGCCGACAGCGGCACGCTGCGCAGGGTCAGACGGTCGGGATGGCCGCTGCCGTAGACCACCAGGCGCACGCCGTTGCGCGCGACGATCACCGGCACCGCGTGGTCGAGATCGGTCAGCAGCAGCACGGTCGCGGTCATCGGCGTGACCGCGATGACCTGGCCCAGCAGGCCCCCGGCATCGATGACGCCCTGCCCTTCCCGCACGCCGTTGCGGCTGCCGGCATCGAGCAGCAGGCGCTGGCGCGTGGGGTCCTGGTCGACATCGAGAATCGGCGCCAGCTGGACTTCGAGATTGCCCTGCTCCACCGCACCGAGCAGACGGCGCAGGCGCGCGTTCTCGGTCGCTTCCACGCGCAGCCGGGCCTGGCCGGCGGTCAGCACCAGCAGTTCGTTGCGCAGGCGCCGGTTGTCCTCGGCCAGCTGGGTCCGGGTGGCGGCATCGTTGCGCATGCTCGTGCCCAGCCGCGACGGCAGGCCGGCCAGCCACCACAGCGGCTGCACCGCCACGCTGGCCTGGTGGCGCGCCTCCGACAGCCAGCCGCCACGGTGGTCCATGACGATCAGTGCGCAGGACAGGGCCAGATACGCCAGCAACCGCAGCGTGCCGGCGACGTCGCCGGGGCGTGAGGGCGGAGAACTGGCAGAGGAGGACACTTAGGAGCCGTAATGGGTGATTCGTGAGTGTTGATTCGTGAGACGCGGGTCGTTCTCGCTCCGGATCGTCGCATGACGACCCACGCACCCGGTGGGTCCTCCGGATGCGCGCGCTTCGGAATCACGAATCACGAATCACGAGTCACCAATCACGGCTTGTTTCACTCGGCCGCGAAGAACTCGTTGCCGTGCAGGTCGAGCAGTTCCAGCGCCCGGCCGCCACCGCGAGCCACGCAGGTCAGCGGATCCTCGGCGACCTGCACGTGTAGGCCGGTGGCCTCGCTGATCAGGCGGTCGAGATCGCGCAGCAGCGCGCCGCCACCGGTGAGCACGATGCCGCGCTCGGCGACGTCGGCGCACAGCTCCGGCGGGGTCTGCTCGAGCGCCTGCTTCACCGCCTCGACGATGCCCGACAGCGGCTCGCGCAGCGCGTCCAGCACCTCGGCCGAGCTGATCGAGACGATCTTCGGCACGCCCTCGGCCAGATGGCGGCCCGAGACCTCCATCTCCATCACCGGGTCCTGCGGGTAGGCGCAGCCGATCTCGAGCTTGATGCGCTCGGCCGTCGCGTCGCCGATCAGCATGCCGTGGTTGCGGCGCACGTAGTTGATGATCGATTCGTCGAAGCGGTCGCCGCCGATGCGGGCCGACTGCGAGTAGACGATGCCGTTGAGCGCGATCACCGCCACCTCGGTGGTGCCGCCGCCGATGTCGACGACCATCGAGCCGCGCGCCTCGGTGACCGGCATGCCGGCGCCGATCGCGGCCGCCATGGGCTCCTCGATCAGCGAGACCTCACGCGCGCCGGCTTCGAGCGCCGAATCCTTGATCGCGCGCTTCTCCACCTGGGTGGAGCCGGCCGGCACGCAGATCAGCACGCGCGGGCTGGGCCGCAGGAAGCGCGACTTGTGCACCTTCTTGATGAAGTACTTCAGCATTTCCTCGGTGTAGGTGAAATCGGCGATGACGCCGTCCTTCATCGGGCGATGCGTGGTGATGTTGCCGGGCGTGCGCCCAAGCATCTGCTTGGCCTCGGTGCCGACCGCGGCGACGACCTTCTGGCCGGCGCTGCGATCCTGGCGCACGGCCACGACCGATGGCTCGTTGAGCACGATGCCCTGGCCGCGCACGAAGATCAGAGTGTTGGCCGTGCCCAGATCGATGGACAGGTCGTTGGAAAACAGGCCGCGGAACTTCTTGAACATCGGAAAGGGGCGTCCATCAGGGGAGGCGAAACAGCGCGCTAGACTAGCAAAAAAGCCGGTGCTCCGCGGCTTGGGGGCACCCCGGGTTGCGCCCGGGAAATGCCCTTGCCAGGGGTGCCCGGCCGGGGCCGCCACACGGCCGGCCCGGGCCCGCGGCCGGGGTGCCGTAAACTACCCGGCCATCTCCAAGCACGAGCCTCGCGCGATGTCTGCACTGATCTGCGGTTCCCTGGCCTACGACACCATCATGGTGTTCCCCGACCAGTTCAAGAACCACATCCTGCCCGACAAGGTGCACATCCTGAACGTCTCGTTCCTGGTGCCGCGCATGCGCCGCGAGTTCGGCGGCTGCGCCGGAAACATCGCCTACAACCTGAAGCTGCTGGGCGGCGACCCGATTCCGATGGGCACCGTGGGTCAGGATTTCGGCCCCTACCGCGAGTGGTTCCAGGAGCACGGCATCACGCTCGACCACGTGCGCGAGATCCCCGACCTGTTCACGCCGCAGGCCTTCATCACCACCGACCTGGACAACAACCAGATCACGGCCTTCCACCCGGGCGCGATGATGCGCAGCCACGAGAACCACGTGAAGGACGTGCCGAACGTCACCATCGGCCTCGTCGGCCCCGACGGCCGCGACGGCATGCTGCAGAACGCCCGCGAATTCCATGAAGGCAAGATTCCCTTCATCTTCGACCCCGGCCAGGCCATGCCGCTGTTCAACGGCGAGGAACTGCGCAACTTCATCGAGCTGGCCGACTACGTCGTCGTCAACGACTACGAATCCAACCTGCTGCAGGAACGCACCGGCTGGGACGAGACCGTCATCGCCGGCAAGGTGCGCGCCTACATCTGCACGCGCGGCCCGAAGGGCGTCGTCATCCACGCCGAAGGCACCACCCACGACGTCCCGCCCGCGCACGAGCGCCGCGTCACCGACCCCACCGGCTGCGGCGACGCCTTCCGCGCGGGGCTGATCTTCGGCATCGAGAAGGGCTACGACTGGCTGACCATCGGCCGCATCGGCAACCTGATGGGCGCGCTGAAGGTCGAGCACCCGGGCACGCAGAACCAGCGTTTCGATTACGCCGAGTTTTCGCTGCAGTTCAAGCAGCAGTTCGGGTATTCGATGGAGAGCAAGAACGCCTGAGTCGGGCGGAATTGCGGAGTGTCGAGAACAGGGCGTCCTTCGGGGCGCCCTGTTTCGTTGTGGGGCTGCCGCTCACAGACGGCGGGCACGGGTTGGAGCGACGCCGGTGCGTGTACCCGGGCCGACGCGCGGCGGCGTCATCCCTGCAGGCAGGGAGCGGCATTCTGTTACACCCTCGAATCAGCGGGCGTAACTCATACACCCGCATTTCTGTCGGACAACACGATCGTGGCTGCGGCATCGAAGAGGCGTAAGTCTTTGATTATTGTCAGCGGCATTTCCCCTTTCCGTCTCGCCCGACTTACCGGATACTCGATGCAACACCGCATATAAGCGGTCTAATAGTTGTTAGGCTCATCCCAACCATTGCGGGCTATCCACAGAAAGGGGTGATATTTGATGGCCATTATCAAATGTAAGGAGTGTGGGTCCGAGATCAGCACTACGGCGGCTGCGTGCCCCAAGTGTGGAGCAAAGTACGCACAAACATCCGGCTGCGCCAAAATCGCTCTTATCGGAGTCATCCTTGTCGCCTTCATGCTAGTTGTGGGCATGTGCAGCCGCGACAAGCCTGCGGATACATCAATGCCCCAAAGCACTTCAGCTACACCCCAGACAGCCGCGACACAGTCTCCGCATGATGATCTCAGTCTTTTCATCTCAAAGTACGGACCGCCAGACCAAGTAAAGTCATCCGAGAATGAAAGCCCAAGGCCGCCGATTGTCACAAAGCAGCTCATCTACCAGACAGAGAATGTGCGCGCGGTGTATGTTCCAGACGCGCCAGTCGGGGCACCACCGCCGTACGAGAAGTGGAAGCTTCTCGGGTTCCAAGACAATCGTACAAACGCGGTTATGGAGCCGGCGGATGTGGCTAGCAAACTGGCAGGTCGGATCAAGGAATGAGTGTCCAGCACATGGGCCTAACAATTCATTCAAGCCGACGCGGTAGTTCCTTCGGTTTAGTGGACACCCTGACCTAACGATCAGGAGTGTCTTCATGCCAGCACCAGGCCCCAGAACGACGTATCGCTACAGCGATCATTTCAAGGCCACCGCAGTCCGACTGAGCGAGCTTTCAGGCGTGTCCGTACGCGACGTCGCCGAGTCGCTTTACATCCATCCCTTCATGCTGTCTCGTTGGCGAAAACTGGCCCGCGAGGGGGTGATCGTGACCAAGGGAATCGAACTCGACAAGACCGTGGCCGCAGAGCTCAAGGCGCTGCGCGAAGTGAAGCGCAAGTACGAACGGCTGCAGGTCGAGCATGACCTTTAAAAAAAGCCATCGCGTTCACTTCCAGTCCAAGGCCGACATCTTTGCCTTCATCGCGCACCACCAGGAAGCCGCCCCGGTGAGGACGATGTGCCGGCTGCATGGTGTCAGCGCGTCCGGCTTCTATGCCTGGCAACAGCGTCCGCGCAGTACACGCGCTGTCGAGGACGCCGCGCTGGTCGAGCGCATCAAGGGCGTGCATGCACAGAGCCGCGAGACCTACGGCAGCCCGCGTGTGCACGCCGCCTTGCAGCAGGCAGGTGAACAGGTCGGCCGTCGCCGGGTCGAACGCTTGATGCGGGAAAACGGCGTGCGCGCCTGCTCATCGCGTCTGTACCGAAGGCGCCCAGGGCTCGCGGCGTTTCTCGCCAGCGTGGAAAGTCGCGCATGCCGAACGGGTCGAGCGCGTGGACCAAGTCTGGGTTGCGGATGTGACCTACCTCAAAGTGCAAGGCCAGTGGCGCTATCTCGCCACGATCATGGACCGCTGTTCGCGCCGCCTGCTGGGCTGGGCATTGGGCAGGGACCGCACCAGTGCACTCACGCGTCGCGCCTTGGCATTTGCGCTGCGCACGCGACGACCGGAGGCGGGCACGCTCTTCCACAGCGACCGCGGCATCGAGTTTATGGCGACCGACTTCAAGCTGCAGCTGCAACGCGCCGGCTTCGTGCAATCGGCCAATCGGCCGCGCCGCATGACCGACAACGCGCACATGGAATCCTGGAACAAGACGATGAAGTCCGATCTGTATCACCGGCACACCTTCACCAGCGACCACGCGCTCCAGGCCGCCATTCGCGGCTACGTGGATTTCTACAATCACCAGCGCCTACACTCGGCACTCGACTACCGCACACCCGCCGATTACGAACGCGCATGCGCCTAACCAACGGGTGTCCACTTTTTCGAGGGAAGTCCCCGCCGCTTCGCGGCGCGGCATTGTTCAGCAACTGTCTTGAGCTGGGTCGATTTCAGGCGGCGATCGCAGCATCTCCCGCGCCCTTTAATTCGTCCCGCCGCCTGGCGTTGACGATCGTCAGCAGCTTCCGCATGCAAGCTCACCAGCGCGACCTTGCCGAGCTTCCCGCGCGCCCTGAGTTGCTGGTAGTGCGCACGCAGCGTCGGGTCCCAGCGCACGGCCGAGAGCGTGGCCATGTAGAGCGCCACGCGCACCGGACCCCGCCCACCGCGGATGCGACGCTTGCCGTGCATCTGGCCGCTGTCGCGATTCATCGGCGCCACGCCGACGAGCTTCGCGATTTGGTGGCGTGTCAGAGTGCCGAGCTCGGGGAGCAGCGCGAGGCTCGTGGCCTGGAAGATCGGGCCCATGCCCTTCGACGATTGCAGCGCCGGCGTCGCATGAGCCTGGAGCAGGGCGCGCATCGCGCGATCGATGGCGGCGAGCTCGCGCGTGAGTGCGGAAATCGTGCGCATCATGACCTTGCGCACCGCCGGCGATGTCAGCGCGGTCTGCTGCTTCTGCGCCTGCAGCGTGGTCACGACCTGGCCGCGCCGGCGCAGCCAATCCCGCAGTTCCCGCTGCCAGGGTGCAGGTGCTTCGTAGCGACGCAGGCGGTCTGCGAACAGTCTCGACATCAGGCACAGCAGGCCGCGTCGATTGCATCCGTCTTCGCCAGCTCGCCGGTCGCACGCGCGAAGTCGCGTGCCTGGCGAGGATTGATGCGTGCGACCCACAGGCCTGCATCGCAGCACGCCTCGAGCAATGCATCCTCGTAGCCGCCGGTGGCCTCGACGACGATGCGCGCGTCGGCAACGTCATCCAGTCGTCGAACCAGCTTGCGGATGCCCGCTGCGCTGTTGGCGAACCGCGTCACCTTGGCCACGCCCTCGATGGCGACATCCAGCGTCGCCTTGCCTACGTCGACCCCTACTGCCGTCATCTCGATTCTCCGATAGAGTTGGCCGGTCGAGAGCATCGCGCCCGGGCCCACGCTTATCAGTTCGAGGGAGACCTCGTGCAACTGTCCGGGCGCAGGGCGCGAGATCCGGCGTGTGGCCCCTGCTGAATTACGGTGCTGCTACACCGAGGCGTTATCGGGCGCACACGCCGGGCTCTCGGTGCCTACAGTAGGGAAACTGGAAGACATAAGGCGTTATACGACACCCCGATAATGTCACTCGTCAGCGAATGGATGCGTCCCAAATGCCCGCCAGGCCCCTATCTGGCAGAGCCTCATGTTGTCGCCTTGCGCCCCTGCTCCGATGGCGGCGTAATCGTCGAAGTGATCCGTAGAGGCGACGGCTCATATGGCTGCCGGTTTCAAGCATGGATCGCTTGGCGAGATGCCGGAGACAACATTCGTGCCCATGGCTGGCATGAGATTCGCCAAACTGGCCTGATCGCAGATTCTTTGGCAGTAGCCCAACAGCTCGCCGACGAGTACTCCGTAGAAAGCGGCAGCTACCCATGCGCCCCTTGGACTAGTGCCGTTTAACAAGTCATCCAAGCCGAACCCGCTTCGCGGCGCGGCTTAACTCAGGCGTCAGCGGTCAGAAGAGACATGGACGACATCTCACAGCATTTGATCTCGCTCTTAGGCTCCGGCGAGGCTTGTGGACCCGCCACCCAGGAACAAATTGACGTGGCCCAGTGCAAGCTGGGACTGATCTTCCCACCGAGCTATCGCCTGTTCTTACAAACATTCGGTGCTGTGTTTGGCCATGGATTCGAGATTGCCGGCCTCACACCGGGTAAAGACGAACCGACAATATGGTGTGACATGTTGAGTTCCACACTAATGTATCGCCGCCACGATGCATTACCGAAAGATTCCATCTACATCTCAACTGACGGCATGGACCTGAGTTACTTCCTAAAGTGCAGCAAGGTTGGTCCCGCGCAGGAGGGGGAGGTCATTGAGTGGGGACCGGATCATGATGGTGGATCCATCTATGCAGAGAGTTTCACTTCCTTTCTGGAGCGCCATCTTGACCGCTAACCACTCATTCGAGCCGACGCGGTAGTTCCTTCGGTTTAGTGGACACCCTGACCTAACGATCAGGAGTGTCTTCATGCCAGCACCAGGACCCAGAACAACGTATCGCTACAGCGATCATTTCAAGGCCACCGCAGTCCGACTGAGCGAGCTTTCAGGCGTGTCCGTACGCGACGTCGCCGAGTCGCTTTACATCCATCCCTTCATGCTGTCTCGTTGGCGAAAACTGGCCCGCGAGGGGTGATCGTGACCAAGGGAATCGAACTCGACAAGACCGTGGCCGCAGAGCTCAAGGCGCTGCGCGAAGTGAAGCGCAAGTACGAACGGCTGCAGGTCGAGCATGACTTTTAAAAGCCATCGCGTTCACTTCCAGTCCAAGGCCGACATCTTTGCCTTCATCGCGCACCACCAGGAAGCCGCCCCGGTGAGGACGATGTGCCGCCTGCATGGTGTCAGCGCGTCCGGCTTCTATGCCTGGCAACAGCGTCCGCGCAGTACACGCGCTGTCGAGGACGCCGCGCTGGTCGAGCGCATCAAGGGCGTGCATGCACAGAGCCGCGAGACCTACGGCAGCCCGCGTGTGCACGCCGCCTTGCAGCAGGCAGGTGAACAGGTCGGCCGTCGCCGGGTCGAACGCTTGATGCGGGAAAACGGCGTGCGCGCCTGCTCATCGCGTCTGTACCGAAGGCGCCCAGGGCTCGCGGCGTTTCTCGCCAGCGTGGAAAGTCGCGCGCATGCCGAACGGGTCGAGCGCGTGGACCAAGTCTGGGTTGCGGACGTGACCTACCTCAAAGTGCAAGGCCAGTGGCGCTATCTCGCCACGATCATGGACCGCTGTTCGCGCCGCCTGCTGGGCTGGGCATTGGGCAGGGACCGCACCAGTGCACTCACGCGTCGCGCCTTGGCACGGTGCTGCGCACGCGACGACCGGAGGCGGGCACGCTCTTCCACAGCGACCGCGGCATCGAGTTTATGGCGACCGACTTCAAGCTGCAGCTGCAACGCGCCGGCTTCGTGCAATCGGCCAATCGGCCGCGCCGCATGACCGACAACGCGCACATGGAATCCTGGAACAAGACGATGAAGTCCGATCTGTATCACCGGCACACCTTCACCAGCGACGACGCGCTTCAGGCTGCCATTCGCAGCTACGTGGATTTCTACAATCACCAGCGCCTACACTCAGCCCTCGACTACCGCACACCCGCCGATTACGAACGTGCATGCGCCTAACCAGCAGGTGTCCACTTTTTCGAAGGAAGTCCCCGCCGCTTCGCGGCGTGGCTTAACTCAGGTGTCACCGGCCATGCCACATTCAATTCAGCCAATAGAATTGAACCAGAGTGTCGAAGCACTGCTCTTGGCAAACAGCCTGCCCGCCGCTGATCTGCGGGGTAAAGCCACGGCCACGCTGTTTGGCTGCATTGAAGATGCCGCGCTCCATGGTGTCGTGGGGCTGGAGATATACGACCACGTCGCGCTGCTGCGCTCATTGGTGGTCCCCGCCACTGAGTGCGGTCGCGGCCTCGGTACGGCGCTTGTCTCGCATGCCGAGCACTATGCCGCCGACAGCGGCGTCGATACCATTTACCTCCTGACCACAACTGCCGCTGGCTTTTTCGAGCGCCACGGGTACCGCCATGTTCCCCGCCAGACCGCTCCATCTGTTATCGCGGGCACCCACCAGTTCTCTGGTCTCTGCCCGTCGTCCTCTGCTTTCATGGCGAAGTCGGTTGGCAGCTGACGGCCCACTCAAGCCGACGCCGCACCCCGGCACGCGTGATTCAAGCGTTAAGCAGCAGAAGAGCGATTGCGCAGCGTTGTGGACGAGAGGCTTCACGACACCGGCAGTGACCGCTGACCTTCACCCTGAGAGGTTGGCATGCCGGCGCTTGGCTGATGAGCAGGCACCCCCTGCCCCAGCGGACGCGAGCCGGGCCGCGGGGTAGAGTCCGCTCTCGGCTCACAACATGGAGGTGGACGATGAACTTCACGATGCGTGCCATGGTATTGATCGCGCTGTCAGTTCCGCTGCAGGCGGTCGCAGCGCCCGCGCCCCTGGTGGGCGAAGCCACGGACGGGTTCCGTAAAACGTGCACCTACGCGCTCGAAGGCCTGACGAAAACCGTCACCGTGCCCGCAGACGGTGCGTGCCCTGCCGCACACCAGATCGATCTGTTCCCGATCAATGCGGAGTCCGCCGCCGCGACGCGTGGCCCGGTCGGTCCGTCGGGGATCCTGAGCGGCGAGCGGACCGAAGGCGGTACCAAGTCGTGCGCCTATCGCGTCAACGGCAAAACGGTCTTCCGCTCGGTTGCGGCAAACGCGATGTGCCCGCCGGGTTGAACCGGATCGGAAGCCGGGGAATTGGGTGACGGGACAGGTGAGTTCGGCGCCACCCCGCCGCGAGGCATGGACGCCGATCTTGGTACCAGCTCCCCTATCGCGATCTCGACTGCGACCAGACGCTCCTCTGCGCGGTGCGCAGACGATCTGGTCTCGTACGTACGTGGACCGGATGTCAGACTGGCACGCGCCCAGCGCGGTGACACCGTTCGAAAATGGGAGCACTCGGCCCCTTCCTCCATCCTGTCGGCCCTTCTTGTGCCGGCGCCATGCACCGTCGACGTCGGAGACCATGCGCTTGCGCTTGATTGCCATCCTGATCGCCCTGCCTGTGCTCACCGGCTGCCTGCCCCGGCAGGTCGTCGTGCACGACGGCATCCGCGCGTCGGTGGTGGATGCGGAGTCGAAGGGCCGCGATTGCCGGCGCATTCGTCTACGACGGGCTCGATGAAGGACAGCCGCGTGTGCTGGCGCGGAGCGAGGCTGATGGTCGTCTCCGGCTCGCGCCGAAGACCCGGCGCACGATGACGACCGTGATGGGCGAGGCCCAGGTCATCCAGTCGCTGTGGATCTGCAGCGCGGGCTACCAGCCGACGCGCGTGTCGCAACGCGCGGGCTGGAACGCCGATTTCGCTGCGGCGCGGATCCACGAGCTCGGAACGGTCGAACTTCTCCGCACGGTCGCGGATGACGACCGGAGCTGTTCTGCCGATCTGCACGCCGACCGCGCCGCGCCCGCTGGCCGCGCTGCCGACATGGATGCCATCGACTGATCGGAACGAGCGATCCCGGGCGCACGCCTTGCCCTGCCCGGAATGCCCGTGATCTGGGCTGCACCGGTCAGGCCGAGCGCGCTTGCAGGCCGCGCGCTCACCGTATCCTCACCACCCCGCGATCCGCATCCCGATTGAATGCGCGGATGCCACGACGCGCGTCCCAGCCCCTGCTCCGCCCCGCCCCCGGGGACCCCACCCGCGGGCCGATTGCCGCCACGCTGCTGGTGTTCGCGCTGCCGCCGACTAGCTGGATCAGGTTCACTGACGAGCTTGTTCCAACCGGGGTGGTGAGGATGTGGGGATGCGGCGGGTCTGCATGCACGCCCTGTGTCGCCGGCGCGGCTCGGGCCAACGGTGTTCCGGGCGCGACTGAAAGTGAACCGGGCGCCGTTAGTCCGCCCGTTCAGGGATTCCAGCGACGCATCAGAGACCGCGTGCGTCAGCCTCCGGCGCCGACGTCGATGCACACCGTGCCTGCTCCGTCTGAGAGCGGGTTGCCGCCTCGACCTGATCCCGCCATTGCTGGCCCGCCTGCGACTGCACGAGGCGCTCGGTCGCTTCGCGAATCGCATCGCCGCCGCTGCGCAACGAATTCAACAGATCGTCGACGGGTGAGCCCGGTTTGTCCGCAATGCAGGATTCGAGTTGAAGAGCGACGGATCCCAGCGTTTTCGGCCCGGCGATCCCGTCGACGTCGAGACCCTGGTCGCGTTGGAACATGCGCACCGCGTAGGCAGTGTCGGGTCCGAAGTGACCGTCTGTCGAGAGCGGCCGTCCGTCCCGGCCTGCGTAGTCGAGCCGTACGAGATTTGTCTGCAGCGCACGGACGGCTTCGCCCTGCGCGGGTGCCTGCAGCAACGCGTTCGCGGACTGGACGGTGCCGCCGGAGCGCGCCGGCGCGGACGGGCTCTGCGTCCTTGCACCATGCTCGATCGCCGTCGCCGCGTGCCATGCGTCGTCGCGCGACAGCCCGTGCGCGCTCGCACGCGCATAGGCCTCGCGCATCCGGTCGAGCGCATCCGCGCTCTGTTCCAGGGTGATGTGCGCGCGGTTGGCTCCGCCGTAGTAGCTGCGTCCCTCCTTGAGGGGATCGCCGAAGCTCGCCCATTCGCGCGCCAGGCCGAGCTGCGCTTGCTCGCGCGTCGCCCTTTGCACGCCCATGATGTAGTCGCGCACGGCAGGCTGTTTCTCGCGCAGCAGATAGTCAGTGAAGATGCGGTCCTGCAGCTCGGGCGTGAACGGCATATCGCGCGTGATGCCCAAGCGGGCGACAGCGGCGTCCATCGTGGACGGAATGATCTGGTACTTGCCGACCGCGAACACTCGGTCGGGATCGTGTCGTGGCAGGTGTTGCAGGTCCTGCAGTGCGCCGACGCTGAGCTTGGAAAAATCGGTCGGCGGCTCGCCCGGACGGATACGCTCCCGCCCGCCTGCATCGATGTAGGTCCCGCGGTTGAACGCGTTGTAGCCGGCAGCACCGGATTCGCCGCGGTACATCAGGTCGTGAAGCGGATTGCGCATCGGTGTACCCCCATCCTTGGAAGACGTTCGACCATCGTGACCGTGCGTAGCAATGCGTTTGGATTTTTCTACTGCGCCGTTGCCGGAACGAATTCCCATGCCGTGATCTGCAAACCGGCGTCGTTGCCGGTGTCGCGCCAGGCGTCGATCTCGCCATAGGCGCGTGCTTCGAGATCCTGCACGCTGTCGGGATAGCCGAAACGCACCAGGCAGCGGGCATCGCTGCTGCAGGACTGCAGCTCCGGCAGGTCGTCGCATAGACGGCAGGCGGCAAGTTGCGGGTTGCGCGCGCATACAGCGCTCGCGTCGTCGCCGACAAGGTGGGTCCTGCAGCTGGGGTTGGCACGCGGCGTCCAGCCGTGTGCGAGCACGTGTTCGCGGAACGTGGCGTAGGCCATGCCCGCATGCAGATCCGAGACGATCGCCATGCCGTCCGACGACACGGATGCCGAGGGCTGCGCGGCAGTGGCAGTCTGCAGAGTCGACGGTGCGTCCGCACCACCGCATGCGATCAACAGTGCGGCGACTACAAAGGTGATGACGCGAAAGAAACCGATGGATCGATGCATCGCGGCGTCTCCGAGAACAAAACGGACAGAGCGCCCGTACCATCGCCGGATTCTCTACGTCACGCATGCCTGGCTCAAGCCGAAAAATCCGAAATACGTGTCAGTGGTGTCGGCCTATCTTTGCTGACACCTCACTTCGGGGGCGGACGACGGTGCCGCATTCCGGCCGATAATCGTGTCCCGCTCATAACAGAGCTGCCAAGCAACCGCTTCACGATTGGGGTTCCAGGTTCAAGATGCCTGTGGACACCGAACGTGGCTTGGGTATGGCGATCAAGTCACCCTGGCGCCGCTATGCCAAGCCGCTCATGGCGCCTCGCTTCCGGTAGCGGCCGCGCTGCAAATCGAGGGGCCGTGACAGGTTGGAACAAGCTCGTCAGTGAACCTGATCCAGCTAGTCGGCGGCAGCGCGAACACCAGCAGCGTGGCGGCAACGTACTGCAGTCCTTGAACGGCTCGATCAATGCGGTGTGGATCGGGCATCTGCTGGGACCCGATGCGCTGGCGGCGATCGCCAATGCCAACAACATCCTGTTCCTGCTGCTGGGCGCGGTGTTCGGCGTGGGCATGGCGGCCACGATCCTGGTAGCGCAGGCGATCGGCCGCACCGACCTGCCCGGTGCACGGCGGGTGATCGGCACCAGTGCGACGGTGTTCCTCGGCGCGTCGGTGCTGGTGGCGCTGGCGGGGCTGCCGCTGTCGGGGCGGATCCTGGCGTGGATGGACACGCCGGCCGAGGCGCTGCCGCACGCGGAGGCGTATCTGCAGATCATTTTCCTGGCGGTGCCGTTCCTGTACGCGCTGGCGTTCCTGTCGGCGATCCTGCGCGGCGCGGGCGATTCACGCACGCCGTTCCTGTTCCTGCTGCTGGTGGTCGCGCTGGACATCGTGCTGGTGCCGCTGCTGCTGCTCGGCGTGGGCCCGCTCCCGGCGATGGGCATGGCCGGCGCGGCGGCGGCGAACCTGGTGGCCAATGCGCTGGGCGTGGTGGCGATGCTGGCGTGGCTGCGCCATCGCAGGCACCGGCTTTGGATCCACCGCAGCGAACGCGCGCTGTACCGGCCCGACTGGACCATCGTGCGCGCGTTGCTGGCCAAGGGCCTGCCGATGGGCCTGCAGATGGTGATGCTGTCGGCGGCGATGATCGCAATGATCTCGATGGTCAACCGCCACGGCATCGTGACCGCGGCGGGCTACGGCGCGGCGCTGCAGCTGTGGACCTACGTGCAGATGCCGGCGATGGCGATCGGCGCGGCGTGTTCGACGATGGCGGCGCAGAACGTCGGTGCCGGGCACTGGGACCGGGTATCGCGCGTGGCCGGCACGGGCGTGGCGTTCAACCTGCTGATGACCGGCGTGCTGATCGCCGCGCTGCTGCTGTTCGACCGGCAGGCGCTGGCGCTGTTCCTGCCGGCCGGCGGCGAGATCCTGGAGACCGCGCGGCATCTGAACCGGATCGCGATCTGGTCGTTCCTGTTCTTCGGCGTGACCTTCGTGCTGTTCGGCGTGGTGCGCTCGACCGGCGCGGTGCTGCCGCCGCTGCTGATCCTCGCGGTCACGCTGTGGGGCGTGCGCGTGCCGTTCGCGACGTGGCTGCAGCCGGTGCTGGGCACCGACGCGATCTGGTGGAGTTTTCCGGCCAGCGCGGTCTGCGCGATGCTGCTGGCGATCGGCTATTACCGATGGGGTGGCTGGCGCAGCGCGCGCATGCTGCCGGACGACGAGCCGGTGGCGATTCCGTCGGAAGTCCCGGCGCAGCCGCCTTCGCCGATCGCGGGGCTGTGCCCGGTGGACGACGCACCCGCCACGCGCCGTGCACCAGTGGCGGCCGCGGTACGCGGGGCCTGACGGTGGAACGATGAACCGGTGGCCAGCCGGTGTGCGCCTGCGCCTTGAACCTGAGCACCGGGGCAGTCATCTCTGGACGGGTGGGCACCTGCCTGCGCGCCGCTCGATGGAGGTCCGATGCACCGTCCACTGCTGATGATCGCGACAGTCGCGATGCTCGCGCTGTCGACCGCCGGCACGGCCTCTGCACAGGCGCTGCGCAACCCGGCCGATCCGCCGCCGCGTTCGGGGCTGCGTGCGGTCGAGCCGCCACGTCAGCTCTCCGAAGACGTCACCCGACCGGTGGCTCCGGTGCCGGCGCTGTCGCCGCAGCAGCGTTGCCTGCAGACCGCGGAACGCATGGTGCAGCCGGCTTCCGACCAGCGCATCGCCGCCGCCCAGCGGCGCCTGAGCGCGACCGACACCCGGCGCGCTGCAGTCGGCGGCGATGCCAACGATGTGACCGACCGCTCCGGCCTGCGCGCGCAGCGCGAGATGCAGCAGCGCGCGATCGTGCGCGAGCGCAACGCCGCCGCGCAGCGGTTGGCGGTGGCGCAGGCCAACTGTCGCTGAGGCGGTCGTGTGGCGGATGGGTCGGCGTCCTGCTGCGATGCCGTCCCTGCTCGCGCCCGTTTCGCTGGCACGCTTCGCGGCGGTCGTTGCGACGCCCCCTGTAGGAGCGCGCTCGCGCGCGATGGGCGTTGCTGCGAATGCGTTGTCGCGCGATCGGCGTTTTCGCTGACAGCCCATCGCGCGCGAGCGCGCTCCTACACCTGCTGGGTTCTGGTCATGCGCGCGCGTCCAGGCACCGGAGCGGGCACCGCGGGCTTTTGATGGGCATTCGGCAGCGAGCACCGCTGCACCGTCGATCAGGCGCCCGGGGTGCATGCGGCGTCGATCCACCTTGCATCCAAACGTCCGTAGGAGCGCGCTCGCGCGTGATGGGCGTTGCTGCGAAAGCGCCGTCGCACGATGGGCGTTTCCACAAAAAAACGCCATCGCGCGCAAGCGCGCTCCTACAGGTGCGGGGCTCAGTTCCAGCCGGGCATGCGTGCGCGGTCGAGGCCCGCGACCTCGAACACCGCGGTGCGGGTGCCGCCGGCCTTGACCGGGAAATCGACCGCCACCGTCGTCGCGCCGTCGAGCAGGCGCCACAGCGCGCGTTCGTCGTCGATGAACATCGCGATCGCCTCGTCGGTCTGCGGGCGGTTGGCGGCCATGCGCCGCGGTTCGCCGTCGTCGACGCGGACCGGCACGCGGCAACTCGGATAGCAGTCGAAATCGCCGGCCTCGAGCACGAGGTAACTGCTGCGACCCCATTCGGGGTGGTCGCGGAAGATCAGACGCACGCGCTTGGCGCCGCTGCCGTCGACATCCACCGCGTCGCGGGCGTAGATGATCGCCGACACCTGCTGGCCACCGCCGGCTGGGCGCGTGTCGTAGCTCCACAGCGCGGCGGTGCGCGCGGTCTCGCGTTCGGCGTCGCCCTTGCCTTTGACCTCGTCGAACTGCGCGCGCACGCGATCGGCGGCCGCGGTGCCTGGATGGCGCGCAAGCAGCACATCGGCCTGGGCCTTGGCCAGCGGCCAGTTCTCCGCGGCGACGGCGGCTTCGAAATCACGTTCGGCGGCTTCGGCCGCCTGCTCGGCCGCTGCCGCCTGGGCCTGCGCCTGGGCGGCGGCCTGGGCCTCGCGGTCCTGGCAGGCGGTGAGCGGCAGCAGCGCGGTGAGCAGCGCGGCGGCGAGCAGGGTGCGGGGTGTCATGCAGGGCGTCCTCGTGGCAGCGGAGCGGCCGCCCGGGCGCGATGACGTGCCTGGCGCGCGGCGATGGAAGTCGCCAGCGTAGCGCGTGGCGCGGCACGATCGAAGCGGCAGCGTCGGGACCTGCCGCTGTCGGCGGTGTTGCCTGCCGGGCTTGCAGCGGGACGCGTGTAGTCGCCGTGGTCGTGGACGACCTCGAAGACCCCCACATCTGCAACCGTGTGCCCGGAGCCCCGAAAGCAAACGGCCGCCCTGAGGCGGCCGTTCGCGTGCTGCGTTCGACGCGCGATCAGTTGGCGGGCGTCGGCGCCGCGTCCTCGGCCGGCGGGACCTCCACCGCAGGTGCCGGCGCCGGAGCGGGCGTCGCGCCGGCGATCAGCGCCTCGACCGACGCGGTCGTGATCGGGTGATAACCCGGACGTGCGCGCGCGAAGATCTCCTTCGCCAGCGCCATGCCCGGCTCGGTCTGCACCAGCGCGGTGTAGATCGGCATGATCAGCTTGCGACGGCCGACGCGCTCGGTGAACGCGGCCAGCGCCTCGTTGGCCTGCGTGTAGCCGCTGCGCACCGCCAGCGGATACCAGCGCATCGCGATCTCGCCGTTGTCGGTACCGGTGAAGCCGTAGGCGGCATCGAGCTGGGCCAGCTGCTCGACCGTCAGCGTCTGCGGCAGGCTGTCGAGGAAGTGCAGCCACTCCTGGGTGGACCACGCATCGGTGATCTGGCGCGGCGGCAGGTTGGGACTGCCCAGCCAGGCCAGCCGCGCGGAATCGACGATACCGAAGTTGCGCGACATCACCTGCGGTGCGTAGGACGGAATGCCCGGTGCATAGACCCACTCCTGGATCTCCGCGTCGGTCACGGTGTCCGGGAATTTGCCGAACAGGTTGGCCTGGGCGTACTCCAGGAACTGCTCGGTGGTGATGCTCTGGAACGCGAAGTGGTCGAAGTAGCCGCGCAGGAACGCGTCGAAGTTCTCGCGGCCGAAGCGCTGCTCGAGGAACTGCAGGAACCACGCGCCCTTGTCGTAGGACACCGCGCTCAGCGCGCCGTCGGCGTCGAGTTCGGTGCCCGGCTTGACCGCCAGCGCCTGCGTGGCCTCGGGCATCGAGGCGATGCTGTCGCGCAGCGCGTTGCGCGCGATCACGTACTCCATGTCGCTGACGTCCTTGCCGTACACCGATTCGACGATGCGGTTTTCGACGTAGCTGGTGAAGCCCTCGTTGAGCCAGCCGTGCTTGGCGCTGGAGAACGTCACCAGGTTGCCGGACCAGCTGTGCGCGAGTTCGTGCGCGATCAGCGAGACCAGCGACTTGTCGCCGACGATGACGGTCGGCGTGATGAACGACAGGCGCGGATTCTCCATGCCGCCGTAGGGGAACGACGGCGGCAGGATCAGCAGGTCGTAGCGCTCCCAGCGGTAGGGACCGTAGAGCTGCTCGGTCACCTCGATCATCTTTTCGGTGTCGGCGAACTCGGCGACCGCGCGGTCGACCATCGCCGGCTCGGCCCAGACGCCGGCGCGGCCGGAGATCGGCTTGAACACCAGGTCGCCGGCGGCGATCGCCATCAGGTACGAGGGGATCTTCTGCGGCATCGAGAACGTGTACTCGCCGTCGCGCTGCGCGGCGGGGTCGTTGTCGGCGCTCATCAGCACCATCACGTCCGGGCGTGCGGTGACGCGCGCGGTGTAGGTGTAGCGGATCGCCGGCGTGTCCTGCAGCGGCACCCAGCTACGCGCGTGGATCTGCTGGGACTGGCTGAACATGAAGGGCAACTGCTTGCCTTCCGTCATCTCCGGTGTGAGCCACTGCAGGCCCGAGGCCTCCGGCGCCGTCACGTAGGTCACGCGCACCCGGGCGTTGCGCTGCGGCGTTTCGATGGTGAGCTTGCTGCCCAGCGTGGCGTCGGCATCGGCCAGCGCGTACTGCAGCGGCTGCCAGGTGCCGCCCGCCTCGCCTTCGACCTTGGAGATCGTCAGGTCGCGGGTGTCGAGCACCAGTTGGGTGGCGCTGTCGTCCGTCCACTGCAACGTATAGGTCGCGGTGCCGGCGATCGTGCGTGCATCGAAATCCAGCGCGATGTCGAGCGCGAGATCCTCGGTGACGACCTTGGCCGGTTCGGCATAGGAATGTTCGTCGCGGTCCGCGACCTCGGCCGGCGCGCCACCGCCCGCGGCGGCGGCGGGCGCGTTCTCGGCGTCACGCTGGCAGCCGACGACCAGGATCGAAAGGGACAGGAGCAGCAGCGGTGCCAGCTGCGGAAAACGGAACAGGGGAACTCGGATCACGGGCCATGCTCTCGGGGGAAAGACATCCGCGCAGCATACCGCGTCGGCCCGGCGCGCCGCGGCCGCCGGCTGGACCGATCTGCACGGCGCCGCCACCGCACGGATCGCAGGATCGGCCGATGACGACGGCGGACTTCGATTTCGACGGCTGGGACGGCAGCGTGGCCCAGGCGCGCGCGCGGCAGACGCACCTGGCCGGCCAGGTGGTGCTGGACGACCGGCTGCCGCTCGAGGTACGGGTGCTGGCCGGGTTCGACGTCGGTTTCGAAGACGCGGGCGAGACCACCCGCGCCGCGGCCGTGCTGCTCGATGCCCACAGCCTGGCGCCGATCGAATCCCACGTCGCGCGGGTGCCGACCTCGATGCCCTACGTGCCCGGCCTGCTGAGCTTCCGCGAGCTGCCGGCGTTGCTGGCCGTGCTCGCGCAGCTGTCGCAGCCGCCGGACCTGGTGTTCGTCGACGGCCAGGGCATCGCCCACCCGCGCCGTCTGGGCATCGCCGCGCATTTCGGTGTCGTCACCGGCCTGCCGAGCATCGGCGTGGCGAAGACGCGGCTGCACGGCCGCTTCGCGCCACCCGGCCCCGAGCCCGGCGAGCGCAGCCCGATCACCGATCGCGGCGAGGTCATCGGCTGGGCGCTGCGCAGCCGCGCACGCTGCAATCCGTTGATCGTCTCGCCCGGGCACTGCGTCTCGGTGGAGGGCGCGCTGGCGTGGACGCTGCGCTGCCTGCGTGGCTACCGGTTGCCCGAGCCGACGCGGCTGGCGGACCGCCTGGCCTCGCGGCGCGGCGAGATCGAGATCGCGCCGTCGTTGTTCTGAGCGATTGGCGTCGCGTCGCCCCGCGAAACAGGGGTGCGAACACCGCGCGATATCTGTCCCTGTAGGAGCGCGCTCGCGCGCGATGGGGCATTCCCGGCCCAGGCCCTTCGCGCGCAAGCGCGCTCCTACATGGAGGACGTATCAGGACAAGGTAGCGACGTCGCGGCGTCGCTGTCCTGAGCGATTACGCGCTCGTCCTCGCGAAACAGGCATGCACGAGCACCTCGCGAGAATCTGCCTCCGTAGGAGCGCGCTCGCGCGCGATGGGGCATTCCCGGCCCAGGCCCTTCGCGCGCGAGCGCGCTCCTACATGGAGGACGTATCAGGACGCGGTGGCCACCTAGCGGTGTCGCTGTTCTGAGCAATTACGCGCTCGTCCCCGCGAAACAGGGGTGCGCGAATACCTCGCGATATTTGTCCCTGTAGGAGCGCGCTCGCGCGCGATGGGGCATTCCCGGCCAAACCCTTCGTGCGCCAGCGCGCGCCTACACGGGGCCGCTATGGACGAGCCGGGGGCGCCGCGGCAACGCGCGGCGCGCCAGGCGCACTCAGGCCTTGAAGCCGTCGTGGATCGCGACGATGCCGCCGCTGAGGTTGCGGTACTTGCAGCGCGCGAAGCCGGCCGTTTCCATCATGCCCTTGAGCGCGTCCTGCGGCGGGTGCTTGCGGATCGACTCGGCGAGGTACTGGTAGCTGTCGCTGTCGCGCGCGAAGAGCTGGCCCAGCCGCGGCAGGATCTTGAACGAATGGAAGTCGTAGATCGGCTTGAACCAGTCGGCCTTCACTTCCGAGAATTCCAGCACCCGCGCCTGCCCGCCGACCTTGAGCACGCGCAGCATTTCGCTCAGCGCGGCGGCCTTGTCGGTCACGTTGCGCAGGCCGAAGGCGATCGTCACCAGGTCGAAGCTGGCATCCGGGAACGGCAGCGTCTCGGCGTTGCACTGCACGTACTCGAAGCCGCGCACGTGGCCGCGGTCGGTCATGCGGTCGCGGCCGACGCGCAGCATCGAGGCGTTGATGTCGCCGAGCACCAGTTCGCCGGATTCGCCCACGCGGTCGCGCAGCAGCGCGGCGATGTCGCCGGTGCCGCCGGCCAGATCGAGCACGCGGTCGCCGGTGCGCACCTGGGCGGTGGCGACGAAGTAGCGCTTCCACACGCGGTGGATGCCCAGGCTCATCAGGTCGTTCATCAGGTCGTAGTTGCCGGCGACCGACGAGAACACCTCGCCGACGAGTTTCTGCTTCTCGCCCGTGGGCACGTCGCGGAAACCGAAATGGGTGGTGCCCGGCTTGCTGGAATCGTCGTTCATGGGCCGATTATCCCTCATCTTCCAGCGCGCGCCCGTGCACGCCGGCTCGACCCCACGGCCTGCGGCGGTCAGACTCGCAGGCCGCACGCCGCCGACACCGCCATGATCGCCACGCCCGACTACCGCGCCCTGCTCGACACCGCCATCGCCGAAGCCCGTCAGGGACTGGCCGAAGGCGGCATCCCGATCGGCGCGGCGCTCTATCACCAGGACGGCCGGCTGCTCGGCTGCGGCCACAACCGCCGCGTGCAGGAAAGCGACCCGTCGATCCACGGCGAGACCGATGCCTTCCGCAAGGCCGGACGCCAGCGCTCGTACCGCGACACGATCATGGTCACGACGCTCGCGCCGTGCTGGTACTGCAGCGGCCTGGTGCGCCAGTTCGGCATCGGCACCGTCGTCGTCGGCGAATCGGTGACGTTCCAGGGCGGCATCGACTGGCTGCGCGAGGCCGGCGTCGAGGTGATCGACATGCAGAGCCAGGACTGCGTGGACCTGCTCGGCGGCTTCATCGCCGCGCATCCCGAGGTGTGGAACGAGGACATCGGCGAGGACTGAGGCCGGCCGCTGCGCGACAGCCGCCCCCTGCCGGGCTACAATGCGCGCCCTGCACGCGTCGCGATCCCCGCGGCCTGCACGCCCGAAGTGCCCACTCGATGACGATCACGCCGCCCTAGC
The DNA here is from genome assembly GCF_043187535.1 of Luteimonas sp. WGS1318. Taxonomy (GTDB): domain Bacteria; phylum Pseudomonadota; class Gammaproteobacteria; order Xanthomonadales; family Xanthomonadaceae; genus Luteimonas. The sequence continues at coordinate 517,447 of NZ_CP171131.1, read as the reverse complement.
ACCCGACGCCTGCCGCTGAGGCGGCGGTCTCCTGCTGGCTGCTGTTCGATCTCATCCCCCCGGATCCGTGTCCGGGCGACTCAAGGGTATTGCTGTGATTCTTTCTCCAACGCTGCGCCAGGAATGGTTCGGCAACGTCCGCGGCGATCTGCTCTCCGGGCTCGTCGTCGCGCTGGCGCTGATTCCCGAAGCCATCGCGTTCTCGATCATCGCCGGCGTCGATCCGAGCGTCGGCCTGTACGCCTCGTTCTGCATCGCGGTGGTCATCGCCTTCACCGGCGGCCGGCCGGGCATGATCTCGGCCGCCACCGGCGCGATGGCGCTGGTGATGGTCACGCTGGTGCGCGACCACGGCCTGCAATACCTGCTGGCGGCCACACTGCTGACCGGTGTGCTGCAGATCGTCGCCGGCGCACTGAAGCTGGGCGCGCTGATGCGTTTCGTCTCGCGCTCGGTGATCACCGGCTTCGTCAACGCGCTGGCGATCCTGATCTTCATGGCGCAGATCCCCGAACTGATCGGCGTGCCGGCACTGGTGTATCCGATGGTCGCGCTGGGTCTTGCGATCATCTACGGCCTGCCGTGGCTGGGGCGGCGGACGTTCCCGGGCGTCGGGCTGGTGTTGCTGGTGATCGGTCTGGCGCTGACCTTCGGCAGCATGGACGCTCGCCTGCTGTATCCGGTGGCGATCGTCGGCCTCGGCGCTGCGGCCGTGCTGTTCCGCTGGACCCGCAATCTGGTGATTCCCGCGCCGCTGGTCGCGATCGTGCTGCTGACCGGCCTCGCGCTGTATTTCGGCGCCGTGGTGCCGACCGTCGGCGACAAGGGCGCGCTGCCCGACAGCCTGCCGGTCTTCCTGTTCCCGGACGTGCCGCTGACCCTCGAAACGCTGTGGATCATCCTGCCGGTCTCGGCCACGCTGACCGTCGTCGGCCTGCTGGAATCGCTGCTGACGGCGCAGATCGTCGACGATCTCACCGACACGCCCAGCAACAAGAACCGCGAATGCGCCGGCCAGGGCGTGGCCAACATCGCGGCGGGCTTCCTCGGCGGCATGGCCGGCTGCGCAATGATCGGGCAGTCGGTGATCAACGTGAAGTCCGGCGGCCGCGGGCGGCTGTCGTGTCTGGTCGCCGGTGTGGTGCTGCTGATGCTGGTGGTGTTCGCCGGCCCGTGGGTGGCGACGATTCCGATGGCGGCGCTGGTCGCGGTCATGATCATGGTCTCGATCGGCACCTTCAGCTGGAGCTCGATCCAGCAGCTGCGTACGCATCCGGGCACGTCGAGCATCGTGATGCTCGGCACCGTGATCGTCACCGTCGCCACCCACGACCTCGCCAAGGGCGTGCTGACCGGCGTGCTGCTGTCGGCGCTGTTCTTCGCGCGCAAGGTCGGCCGCGTGCTGCACATCGGCTCGCATGCGCATGCGGAGGGCACTGCGCGCACGTACGTGGTCACCGGCCAGGTGTTCTTCGCCTCGGCCGAGCGGTTCGTCTCGGCCTTCGATGTCCGCGAGGCACTGGAGCGCGTGACCATCGATGTTTCGGCCGCGCACTTCTGGGATCTCAGCGCCGTCGGCGCGCTCGACAAGGTGGTGCTGAAGTTCCGCCGCGAAGGTGCGCAGGTCGAGATCGTCGGTCTCGACGCGGCCAGCGCCACGATGGTCGACCGCCTCGGCGTGCACGACAAACCCGATGCCGAACGCCTGATGGGCGGCCACTGAGGACATGCCGATGACGTCACCTCCCCTGATCCCCGCCGGCGGCCGCGTACTGGCCGCCATCGACGGGTCCGCACACGCGCGCGGCGTGGCCGACCTCGCGGCGTGGGCCGCGCAGCGGCTCGGTGTCGGGCTCGACGTGATGCACACGATCGAGCGCGACGCCACGGTCGCGCCGCCGGCCGATTTCAGCGGCAGCCTCTCACTGGGCAGCCAGGAAACGCTGCTGGCCGAGCTCGCCGCGCACGACGCACAGCACGGCCAGCTGGCCCAGCGCCACGGCCGGGCGCTGCTCGACCAGGTGCGTGCGCACCTGCGCGAGACGGCCGGCATCGAAGCCGAGGCACGCCTGCGTCATGGTGCGCTGGTGGACGCACTGACCGATGTCGAACCGGATGTGCGCCTGTTCGTGCTGGGCCGACGCGGGGCGGACGACGACGGCGCACCGGGCCACCTGGGGCGCAACCTGGAGCGTGCCATCCGTGCCGTGCGTCGCCCGGTGCTGGTCGTCACCCGGCCGCAGACGACGGTCGCCGCATTCGCCGTCGCCTTCGACGGCAGTGCCACGGCGCAGCGCTGCGTGGACCTGGTCGCGGCCAGCCCGCTGTTGCGGGGATTGCGCTGCCACCTGGTGACGGTCGGCCACGACGACCGTCACGCCGCCGCCCACGCGGCCGCCATGGCCACACTGGACGCGGCAGGCTTTGCCCCGAGGGTGATCACGCTCGCCGGCGCGGCCGACGCGGCGCTGGTCACGCACGTGGCGGCGGAGCATCTCGATCTGCTGGTGATGGGCGCCTATGGCCATTCGCGCATCCGCCGGCTGATCGTCGGCAGCACGACCACCCGGGTGCTGCAGACCACACGCGTGCCGGTGTTGCTGCTGCGCTGACCAATACACGCCAGGCGCCCGCGCAACGGCATGTGATGGTGGGAACAGGCGATTATCCGACACGCTGGCGCTGCGGATTCCCGCATCGGTCGCCATCACCTGTCTCGCGATGCCGTTGCGTCGGGCTTGGGTGCAGCGGCTGCCGTATCGCAGTTGGGCCGCCGCTCCGTGCTTCGTATTGTGGGTGACCGGGTCGAGCCGACGGGCGACGGGCGCCTGCGAGCCGACAACCTGCCCGTGGACCTGCCGCCCGAACCGTCCACCGGAGGACACACGCGTCATCCTCTCCCCTGTCCCGACGCTGCTGGCCGCGTGGCGGCGCCTCCCTCGCGGCCCGGGCCTTCGCCGAAGACGTCACGCCACGCCGCATAGGCGACCAGCCCCATCGGCAGCAGGATCAGCAGGACCAGTGGCTGATACACCAGCACGAACAGCAGGCCGGCGTTGACCATCATCCAGCCCAGCAGAGCACGTGGATTGCGCAGCACCAGCTGCAGGTTTTCCGAAACGGCGTCACGTACCGACACCTGGTCGAGCACGATCCGGGTCACAGCGAAGAACAGCAGCGCGGTCGCTGGAATTGCGCCTGCCGCGAGGGCCAGCGCAGTGACGGGACGCGTCAGTGCCGACATGCCGTCCGCATCTGCGGTGACGAATGCCATCGCCGCTGCGGGACCCGCGGCCAACAGCATCACGACGCACTGGAAGGCGAAAACCGATGCACTGAGCAAGGCGAGTGCCGGCAGCGCCCACCGGATGCGCCACAGCGCACACAGGGCGGCGCCGGGCGCGGCACGGCCCGCTGTGAGCACACCATGGATCATCAGCAGCGCCCAGGCCGAGCACAGCGGCACCACCAGCTTCGACGCGATGACACCGCCGCCCGGCCATCCAAGCTGCAGCGCGATCTCGACCAGCATCGGCAGCGCGGCCAGCCCGTAGAGCCGAGCCGGCGCGCGGCGGAACATCCGCCATGCCTCGCGCAGCCAGCGTCCGACACGGCCTGCCGGCCAGCCGAGGCGCGACATCTTTGAAACGGATACATGCGACATGGACCGACTCCCCACCTGGATTGTCAGAACAGGACGCAGCGACCGCGGCCGGTGTGACCGCGCCGCCTCGTTCCGCGCATGATCCTGCGCGGCAATCGCTTCGCGCTGTGCGCCACGTCCGCAGCGCGGGCGCAAGCGTGCGTTACTGCGCGGCCTCAAGCAGCGGCTTGGCCCAATCGGGCGTGGCGGCCAGCGCGGCGACGTCGCGCCATCTGGCGTGACCAGCGCGCCATCGACCATCTCCAGCAACACCGCCGAATCCGGCAGTTCTTTTCCGCGCGCGGCCTCGACGCCGTTGTCGAAGGCCTGCATGTGCGCGAGCGCCTGCAGCACGACCACCCGGGTGCTGCAGACCACGCGCGTGCCGGTGCTGCTGCTGCGCTGAGCTGTGCACGCGCGCTGGCGCGTGCGGCCGGGTCAATCGGCGGTGCGCCAGAGACTTGGCCAGTCGCCCGGTGCCGCGCCGCCGCAACGCCGCAGCGCCGAATAGCTCGCCAGATGGAAGGCCTGGCCGTCGTACCGCCAGGTCGCGGCTTCGCCGCAGTCGCCCAGGCCACGGCCCTTGGCGAGATGCGACAGGGTGCCGGTCGCCGGCACGTAGCCGGCATTGGTGAGCATGGCGAAGCCCTGGTCCGGGGCCACGGCCGCGAGCCCGGGCGGCGCCGGCAATTCGAGTGGCGCGCCGGCGCCATCGTCGCGGGCGACGCGGAAGGCGACGCTGGAAGTCTGGCAGGCACCGCTGTAGCAGGCCACGAACACCAGCACGTGGTCGGCATCGAGGGTATGCGCATCGTCGTGGCGGCGGATGTCGTAGGCGTCGCGCGGCGCATCGCAGTCCAGCGCGCGCAGGCGTTCGGCCTGGGTCTCGCGCACGCGGTCGGCGAAGGTCCGCACTTCCTCGCCGGTCAGCGACGGCTGCGGCGCAGGCGCGGGCGGCAGGCGGGGCAGCGACGGGGACGGCGGCACCGCGGCCTCGCTGCGCTCGCCGGGCCGGGCCCAGGCGCCGGGGGTATCGAGCCGTTGCTGCTGCTCGTCGACCAGCAGCAGCGCGGCGGCGAGTCCCGACAGCGAGACGTCGGTGCGGGCATTCCCGGCTCCGGTCGACAGGCGCGCACCGTTGCGCACCGTCGCAATGAAATGGGCGATCGCGGCGGGATCGTCGAGCACCAGGGCACCAGTGTCGACATCGCTGCGCCACGGCAGGCTGCGCAGCGGCTCGGACGCCTGGCCGTCGAGCTGCAGCGTCGCGGCGTCCATGCGGCCGTCGTAGGTGCCCAGATGCAGGCGCTGGGCGCCGTCCGGCCCGGCGTCGCGCGCCAGCCGAAGGGTCAGCCCGAAGCGTGCATCGTCGGCGACGCCGATCGCCTCGCAATGCCGGCCGTTGTCGCAGGCGACGAGGAAATCGCGCAGTTCGCGGTACAGCGGCGCGGCGGCTGGGCCGGCGTCGATGGCCGGCTCAGGCGCGGCGTCGGTGGCCGCGGTCGGATCGACAGGTTTGGCGACGGGCGCGTTCGACGGCGTGTCGTCGCTGCAGCCTGCGGCCAGCAATGCCGTGGCCAGAAGGGGAAACAGCGCACGGGACGGTCGGATCATCGGCGACTTCTGTAGATGGAACGGCCCTGCATGGTGCGGCATGCCCCGCTGCAGACGGTGAAGGGGTCAACCGCGCAACGCAGCGCCGAGCAGCGGCTGCGCCCAGGCCGGCGTCGCACGCAGCGCCTCCGCATCGTCCGCGTCCGGCTGCAGCAGGCGGCCGTCGACCATCTCCAGCAGCAGACGCGGATCGGGCACCGACGCGCCGCGCGCGACGTCGCGGCTGTTGTCCCAGACCTGCAGGCGCGCCAGGTGCGGCATCAGCACGACCAGGTTCTCGCGGGCCCGCATCCAGCGCGCGCGGATGTCGGCCTCGGGAATCGCATGGCCGCCGACGGCGACGCGGGCCGCGACGCGCGCGATGTGCTGCTCCACCGAGCCCAGCCCGCAGAACCACATCAGCACGTCGTGCGTGCGCGCGGCCCGGGCGATCCGCGCGGGCACGGTATGGCCGCCGAGCGTGGTCTCGAACGCGTGGTCGTACCCGGCGGCGAGCGCGACGTCGAGCCGCCGCATGCCCTCCTGCCAAGCGGCGGCGTTGGCCTCGGGCAGCGTGCAGCCGGTACGCGCAGCGAGCGCACGCGCGAAATCGTCGGGGTTGAACCAGGTCAGGCCCGCCCGCGCGAGCAGATGGCCGCCGACCGAGCTCTTGCCGGCGCCATTGACCCCCGCCAGCACGTACAGCACCGGGCGGGACGGCGGCGCGGTGTCGACCGGGGACCGCGACGCCGGCGCCGGCGTGCGCCGGCTCAATGCGAGGCGCCGGCCTTGACCTTGCCGCGCAATGCGACCGGCCGGTCCATGACCGCCCGCAGGCGATCACCGGCATCGTCGGCCCGAAGCGCGGCGAGCGCGCGGTCGAACTCGGCCTGCAGTTCCTCGAGCGCCGAGCGCTGCGGCGCGGTGGCCGCCTCGAGCGCGCGCAGGATGGCGGCATAGGCGTCGGCCGACAGGATCACCGCCTCCGGCGTGTCGTGATGGGTGACCAGCACGTGGCCCTCGCGGGCCACCGATTTCATGACCCCGCGCCAGCCGAGCTTCTTCACGTCCGAGGCCGGAGTGCGCGGCAGCGCGTCGAGGGCGTCGAGCTTCAGGGCGACGGTCATGGCGGAGACTCCGGACGGACAGGCCGCCAATATACCCAAATTGGCCATTCTGGCCAGTGAAGGCGCCGGCAGGCGTGCCCTGCCGGCGATGCGGATTAGAGGATGTAGCGGCTCAGATCCTGGTCTTGCACCAGATCGCCCAGCTGCTGGTCGACGTAGGCACGGTCGATGACCACGGTGCCGCCCTTGTCGGGTGCCTCGAAACTCAGCGAATCGAGCAGGCGTTCGAGCACGGTGTGCAGACGACGCGCACCGATGTTCTCCTGGCGCTCGTTGACGTGCGCGGCGATCTCGGCGAGCCGCTCCACCGCATCGGGCGCGAAGGTCAGGCCGACGCCCTCGGTCTTCAGCAGCTGCACGTATTGCGTGGTCAGCGCCGCCTTCGGCTCGGTGAGGATGCGGACGAAATCGTCCTTGGTCAGCGCGGTCAGTTCGACGCGGATCGGGAAGCGGCCCTGCATTTCGGGAATCAGGTCGCTGGGCTTGGCGAGATGGAACGCACCCGACGCGATGAAGAGGATGTGGTCGGTCTTCACCGAGCCGTACTTGGTGCTGACCGTGCTTCCTTCGACCAGCGGCAGCAGATCGCGCTGCACGCCTTCGCGGCTGACGTCGGCGCCGCTTGCACCGCCTTCGCTGCGCTTGGCGACCTTGTCGATTTCGTCGATGAAGACGATGCCGTGCTGCTCGCAGGCCTCGATCGCGGCCTCGCGCACATCGTCCTCGTTGACCAGCTTGCCGGCCTCGTCCTCGATCAGCTGCGGCCGCGCGGCGCGGATCGTCAGCTTGCGCTTGTGGGTCTTGCCACCGCCGAGGTTGGCGAACATCTGCCGTAGCTGCTGGCCCATTTCCTCCATGCCCGGCGGGGTCATGATGTCCATGCCCTGCCCGGCGCTGAGTTCGAGTTCGATCTCGCGATCGTCGAGTTCGCCGGCGCGCAACTGGCGGCGCAGCTTCTGCCGCGTCTCGGACTCCTTCGACGAGGGCTCGGCGCCGATGTCGACGGTCGCGGTCTGCGCGCCGAAGCCGAACGCCGGCTGCGGCGCCTCGCGTTTCGGCAGCAGGGCATCGAGGATGCGGTCCTCGGCGCGTTCTTCGGCCTGCGTGCGCACGCGCACCTTGGCCTGCTCGCGATACAGCTTGACCGCGGTGTCGGCGAGGTCGCGGATGATCTGCTCGACGTCCTTGCCGACGTAGCCCACTTCCGTGAAGCGCGTGGCTTCGACCTTGACGAACGGCGCATTGGCGAGCGTCGCCAGACGGCGCGCGATCTCGGTCTTGCCGACGCCGGTCGGACCGATCATCAGGATGTTCTTGGGCATGACCTCGTTGCGCAGATCGTCGTCGAGCTGCGCGCGGCGCCAGCGGTTGCGCAGTGCGATCGCGACCGCACGCTTGGCGGCGTTCTGGCCGACGATGTGGCGGTCGAGTTCCTGCACGATCTCGCGCGGGGTCATGGTGGAAGAGACGGGATTGGGCATTGGGGATTCGGGATTCGTAAGAGCGGAGGGTCGCGCGATCGGAATTCAGAGGCGGGACCGGCTGTTCCGAATCCCTTCTCCCGAATCCCCAATCCCGCGTCAGAGTTCTTCGACGACGACGTTCCGGTTCGTATAGATACAGATGTCGCCGGCGATGTTGAGCGACTCGACGGCGACAGTGCGCGCGTCGAGTTCGGTATGCGCGAGCAGCGCGCGCGCGGCCGACAATGCGTAGGAGCCGCCGGAACCGATCGCGATGATGCCGTCGTCGGGTTCGATGATGTCGCCGTTGCCGCTGATGATCAGCGAGGTCTCCGCATCGGCGACCGCGAGCAGCGCTTCGAGCTTTCCGTAGCGGCGATCGGTACGCCAGTCCTTGACCAGTTCCACCGCGGCGCGCACCAGCTGGCCGCCGTGCTGCTGCAACTTGCCTTCGAAGAGTTCGAACAGGGTGAACGCATCGGCGGCAGCGCCGGCGAATCCGGCGAGCACCTTGCCGCCCTCGCCCAGGCGACGCACCTTGCGCGCGTTGCCCTTCATGATGGTGTGGCCGAGCGTGACCTGGCCATCGCCGGCGACGACCACCTTGCCGCCCTTGCGGATCGACACGATCGTCGTGGCGTGGAATACGTTGGGATTCTGGCTGGGGTCCATGCGGCCTCCAAGGATCGAATCCACTGGATGGGGCCGCTCGGCAGCGGATCAAGCCGGGATCGTGACCGCCGGGTCAGGATTTCCGCTTCGCACGCGGATGCGCCGCGTCGTAGACCTTGGCCAGGTGCTGGAAATCGAGATGGGTGTAGATCTGCGTGGTCGCGATGTCGGCGTGGCCCAGCAGTTCCTGCACCCCGCGCAGGTCGCCGGAGGATTCGAGCACGTGGCTGGCGAACGAATGCCGCAGCAGGTGCGGGTGCACGCGCTTGAACAGGCCCTGGCGCTGGGCCAGCAGCCGGATCCGCAACTGCACCGCGCGGGCGGTGATCGGCCCGCCGCCGCGACCGGGAAACACCGGCGTCGCCGCGCTGCCGCCGCTGTCTGCACGCCAGGCCGACAAGGCGCTGCGCGCATGGGTGCCGACCGGCACGCTGCGCTGCCGACTGCCCTTGCCGAGCACGGTCACCAGGCCGGCGTCGAGGTCGAGGTCGCGCCAGCGCAGGCCCACCAGTTCGGACAGGCGCAGGCCGGACGAATAGAACAGTTCCAGCAGCGCGCGGTCGCGCAGGCCGAGCGGCGCATCGACCGGCACTTCGACCAGCTGCGTGGCCTCGTCGACGTCGAGCACCTGCGGCAGGTTGCGCGGCGCCTTCGGGCCGCGCACGCCGGCCGCCGGATTGGCGGCGATGTGGCCGTGCTTGAGCAGCCACTGGTAGAAGCTGCGGCACGCCGACAGCCGACGCTGCAGGCTCTTGGGCGACAGGCCGCCGCGGTGGCCGGCGGCGACGAAGGCGCGGATGTCGTCGCCCTGCAGGCCACGCAGATCGCCGCGCGCCTGCGCGCCGGTCCAGTCGACCAGCGCGCTGAGATCGCGGCGATAGGCGTCGAGCGTGTGCACCGACATCCGCCGTTCGACCTGCAGATGCGCGAGGAACGCGTCGACGTCGGCGTGCATGCGCGTGGACTCAGGCGGCGGTGTCGAACCGGCGCATCGCGGCCGCGAAGGCCTCGCCCATCATGCGCAGGAACAGCGTGCCCATGCCGGGATAGAAGCGGTTGGCGTCACGGCTGCCCACGGCGATCAGGCCGACGCCGGCCAGCGGCAGCAACGCGCTGGATTGCACCTCGTCCACGCGCGGCCCGTACAGCAGCGACTGCTTGTCCGGATGCAGGCGCCCGCACAGCGGTTCCTCGTCCTTGAGGCAGTCGACGAAGGGCTGCAGCGCCCGGTCGTCGCGCGCGACGACCTGCACCCAGTCCTCCACCAGCCCCGGAACCGGCGCGAACAGCACGACGCGCACGAGATCGCCGTTGAAATCCTCGGCGAGCGTCGCGGCGAGCGCGCGCACGGTGGACGCCGGGTCGGACTGGCGCATCAACGCCAGCGTGAGCTGGTGCGTGCGCACCGCGAGACGTTCGTTTTCCTGCGAGATCGCATACAGATCGCGCAGGCGCTTGGACAGTTCGCGGTTCTTGTCGCGCAGCACTTCCAGCTGGTAACTCGCGAGCGACGCCGCCGGGCCGTCCTCGCGCGGCACCACCAGGGTCAGCGCCAGATCCGGAAACTGCTGCAGGAACTTCGGCTGGCGTCGCAGCCACGCCGCGACCTCGTGGGCACCGAGCTTCTCGGTCGTCTCGCTCATGCGCGCGTCCTCATATCGACAATTCCCCCTCGAAAACAAATGCGGCCGGCCCGGTCATCGCCAGTGTGGCGGTGTCGGACGGCCAGTCGATGCGCAGCGTGCCGCCCGGCAGCGCCACGGCGACCGAACGCGCGGTGAGACCGCGGCGCACCAGCACCGCGACCGCCGCGCAGGCGCCGCTGCCGCAGGCGAGCGTCTCGCCGACGCCGCGCTCGAACACGCGCAGGCGGACGCGGTCGTCGGCGACGACCTGGGCGAAGCCGACATTGACCGATTCGGGAAACCACGGCGACGCCTGCAGCGCGCGGCCGATGCGGTCGACATCGGCGGCGTCGATGTCGTCGACCTCGACCACCGCATGGGGATTGCCCATCGACGCCGCGCCGAAGGCGAGCGGGCCGATGCCGTCGACGGCCAGCGTGTACAGCGGCTGTGCCGCGTCGACGCCCCCCATCGGAATGCGCGCCGGCGCGAATTCGGGCACGCCCATCTCGATCCGGAACGCGTCGCCGTCGCGGGTCACCTCATGGCGACCGGCCGGGCTGTCGAGCGCGAAGACCGCGTCCTTGACGCCGTCGCGCACCAGCCAGGCGGCGACGCAGCGCGCGCCGTTTCCGCATTGCTGCGAGGCCGAGCCGTCGGCGTTCCAGATGCCGTAGCGGGCCACCGCGCCGGCGGACTGCGGCGGTTCGATCGTCAGGATCTGGTCGCAGCCGACCCCGGTGTGGCGGTCGGCCAGTGCGCGGCACAGGGCGGCATCCGGGGCCGGTGCGCCGTGGCGCAGGTCCAGCACGACGAAGTCGTTGCCGGCTCCGTGCATCTTGGTGAAGCGCATTGGCGGTCGTGAAGGTGACATCGGACTGCAGTCGGAGACGGGACGCCCTGCGTCCGTCCGCTCAGGGCGTTCCGGTGGCGGCCGGCACGTCGCGGATCAGCGGGACCGGCGTCGCGGGCACCGGCTCGGGCGCGTCGTCGGCGCCATCGTCTTCGTCGGCGTCGTCCCAGTCGGCCTCGTCCTGCGCGTCCAGCTGCTCCCGGGTGGGGATCGAGCCCTTGAAGATGTAGCGGCCCCGGTCCTCGGGCGGCACCTGGGACGGCTGCAGGAGGTCGGCCTTGTTGCCGCAGGCGGACAGCGACAGCGCGGCGGCGAGGATCAGCGGAAGACGGATGTGCATGGCGCGGAGTGTAGCCCGGCACCGTCGCGCGGGACATCTCCGGCGGGCCCGTGGAACGGCGTGCGGGCTGCGCGGCACCCAGGGTCGGCCCCAGATTGTGGCCGTCGGCGCGGCTGCCGACACTGGTCGCCTATTCCGTGGCAGGACGGACGATGGGCATTCTCGATGGGCTGGGCAACGCCGCGTCCCAGGTCGGCGGCGTGTTCAAGGGCGCTGGCGAGGTCCTGTGGGACACCGGCGAAGGCGTGGTCACCCTCGGCGGCAACGCGCTGAAGGCCGGCTACGACCTGAGCCCTGCGGGGCTCGCCGTCGATGGCGTGACCGGCCTGTACGAACGGGCGACCGGCGACGTGCTCGACGCACCGGACTGGCTGCCGTCGGCCGCACGCGGCGGCGAGCGCATGGAGGCCGCCGCCGAGGTCGTGTCCACCCTCGCGCGCAATCCCGGACTGCTGGTGGACGCGGTGGTCGATCCGATCCAGGCCGACTGGCAGGCCGGCCACTACGGCGAGGCCATCGGCCGCGGCGCGACCGAACTGGTGCTCACCGTCGTCGGCACCAAGGGCATCGACAAGGCGGCGAATGGCGCCAAGGTGGCCGATGCCGCCGAGACGGCCGCCGATGCCGTGCGTGTGGCCGAGCGCGCGGACGATCTCGGCGATGCCGGCCGCAGCTCCGCCGCGCGCAGCGCCGACGATGTACTCGGCGACATCCTCGCCGGCGCCGACACCGGGCGCACGGTGGGCGGCCGTCCGCTGCTGGCGTTCGAGTCGATGGATGATTTCAATGTCGCCGCGAACGCCGCGCGCCCGGACACCGTCTACGAATTCGGCAATTACCGCTGGACCACCGACGATCAGGCCCGGGTGATCCGTGCCGAGGGCCGTGTGGACCTGGAACCGGTGGGCCGCAACGACGCCGGCCTGCAGCGCGAGATCGGCAACGAAGGCCGCGCGACCGACGTCGGCTTCCACGTCATCGCCGACCGGCTGGCCGGGCCGACCAATCGCCTGAACGTGGTGCCCGGCAACGGCAAGCCGATCGGCGACGGCCTGCCCAACCTCAACAACGGCGACTACAAACGCTTCGAGAACCAGCTCGCGCGCCTCGCCGAGGCCGGGCACGACGTGGATATGCGGGTATCGCCCCAATACAATCCGGGCAATACCAGTTCCCGGCCCGACGCGTTCGTTGCGGAATACCGCGTGGATGGCGGCGACTGGATCGACCAGACCTTCCCCAACAAGTGATGCGACCGCCGAATGGATGATCTCAATGCCGCCTATGCGGACACCGTGCGTGCGGTGGCCGCGAGCGTCCGCGACGTGAACGACGGCGAGTGGGGCGAACGCGACTGGCTGCGCCTGGTGGTGGATTTCGAAACGCTGCCTGGCGACGACGGCGCGCCGCGCACGAGCAGCCTGTCGTTCGCGATCGCGCGGGTGCCGGACGGCCCGCTGGAGAAGGTCGCGTTCCGGCTGTCGCCCGAGGCCAAGGCCGGCTTCGCGTCGATCGGCCGGATCATGCACGCGCAGAAGGGCCAGTGGTGGAGCACCAGCACGCTGGTGGTCGAACGCGACGGACGTTACGACTTCCAGTTCGCCTACACCCCGCCCTACCGCCTGTCGGGCAACCTCAACGACACGCGCTATCGCGACTATCTCGAGCGGTACAAGGCCGAGACCGGCGCGCCCTGAGCCCCGGTCGGCGCGGATCGTGCGATGCGCCGCGAAGCGCATTGCCCTGCAGGCGTGCACCCCGCGCGTCCAACCGCGAAGACGACCGCCCCCTGTAGGAGCGCGCTCGCGCGCAATGGGCTGTGCCCGGCAACGCCCGTTCGCGCGCAAGCGCGCTCCTACACGGGCACTGCGAATCGGTGCGTCCTCAATGGCGAGTGCACCCGCGCCTATGGTTTGAATGCGAGCCCCCGAAGCCCGCACCGCCCTCCTGTAGGAGCGCGCTCGCGCTCGATGGGCGGTCCCGGTAACGCCCGTTCGCGCGCGAGCGCGCTCTTACACGGGCACTGCGAATCGGCGCGTCCTCAATGGCGAGTGCACCCGCGCCTATGGTTTGAATGCGAGCCCCCGAAGCCCGCACCGCCCTCCTGTAGGAGCGCGCTCGCGCGCGATGGGCCGAGCCGGTAACACCCGTTCGCGCGCGAGCACGCTCCTACACGGGTATGGCGGGTCGGTGCGTCCTCGATGGCGGCTGCACCCGCGTCTACGGTTTGAATCCGAGCCCCCGGAAGCCCGCACCGCCCTCCTGTAAGAGCGCGCTCGCGCGCGATGGGCTGTGCGGGTAACGCCCGTTCGCGCGCGAGCGCGCTCCTACACGGCGGGATCCGGGCGTTACAGATGCGCGCCAGGCGGGGACGACGGGGCGACTCTCAAGGCGCCGGTGGCTCCGGCCGCAGCCACAACCACGCGGCGACCGCGACCATGCAGGCGATCGGCAACGCCGTCATCCATCCGCGATGCGCCGGGATCCACAGCATCAGCGCGAGCAGGACGGCCGCACAGACCGTCATCGTGACGGTGGCGAGCCATTTGGCGCGGCGGCTGACCGCGCCATGCGCCTGCCAGTCACGGATCGACGGGCCGAAACGCGGATGCGTGAGCAGCCAGCGGTGCAGCCGGTCGGAGCCGCGCGCCGCGGCCCAGGCGGCGATCAGGACGAAGACCGTCGTCGGCAGGCCCGGCACGAAGACGCCGACGAGCCCCAGCCCGAGGCTGGCATAGGCCAATAGCCACCAGGCCCAGCGGAAACGGGTGCGACGCTGCATGCCAGCATTCTAGGCATGCGCGCCGCGTGCCCGGCGTGCAGACGGCGGGGACTACTCGACGCGCGACGCGTCCCGGAGCCGCGCCGGATCGGCGGCCGACTGCGGCACCCGCCGGATCTTCGACACGTCGTAGCCGAGATCACGGATGCGCTCGATGTGCGCGGCGTAGTCGTCGTCCGAGATCGCCGGCGTGCGCGCCATCAGCCACACGTAGTCGCGCTTGCTGCGGCCGACGATCGTCTGCTGGTAGTCGTCGTCGAGATAGACGATCACGTACTCGGCCTTGATCGGCCAGACGAACTGCATGCCCCAGATCGCATTGCCGGTGCCCTCGCGCACGGTGCCGGTCGGGTGCAGCGTCTTGATCTTCTCGTCGAAGCCGCCGTCGCGGTAGCGGAACGTGGTGTCGACCTTGCCGTCCTCGCGCAGCGTGTAGGTCTCGACCGAATCGAAGGCCTCGCGCTCGAGCCGCGTCGGGATCTGCGCGATGACGTACCAGTCGCCCATGAAGCGCGGAACATCGACATGGGGCACGGGGGGAATCGGGTCTTTCACGTTGGCGCCTCCGCAGGCCGCGAGCATGCCGGCGGCAATGCCCGCGAGGATCAGGCCGGCGGCGCGGCGCCGGTTCGGGGTGGTCATGGAAACGCTCCTGTAGTGGATGCGGCGCCGTCAGGCGTCGCGGGCGAAGCGGTAATGCGCGACCAGCCACTCGCGCCCGTGGTCGTAGCCGAACAATTCCGCGCACGACATCCAGAACATGCGCCAGCGCTGGAACCACAGCTTCGCGCCGTCGGCGCCGTAGGCCTGCTCGAGCACCGCCATCACCGCGTCGCGGTTGCGGTCCTGGTTGGCCAGCCAGTGGTCGGACGTGCGCTGGTAGTGCGTGCCGTCGAGCAGCCAGCGCTGCTGCAGCGACAGGCCCTGCTGGAAATTCAGCAGCGTGTCGGCGGCCGGCATCAGGCCGCCGGTGAAGAAGTGCCGGCCCATCCAGTTGTCCTCGCCCTCGGTCTCGTAGGGATACATCAGCGTGCGATGGGCGAAGATGTGCACGAACAGCTGCCCGCCCGGCTTGAGCCAGCTGCGGATGCGCTGCATCAGGATCTGGTAATTGCGCATGTGTTCGAACATCTCGATCGAGACCACGCGGTCGAACCGTTCGCCATCGAGTTCGAGCTGGTTGACGTCACGAGTGATCACCCAGACGTTGCGCAGCCCGCGCTCGCGGCACTGGGCCTCGATGTGCTCGCGCTGCGGCGCGGAGTTCGAGACCGCGGTGATCCGCGCATTGGGATAGCGCTCGGCCATCCACAGCGTCAGCGAGCCCCAGCCGCAACCGAGCTCCAGGATCTCCTGGCCGTCGGCGAGCGCCGCGCGTTCGCCGTACAGCGCGAGCATCGCGTCCTCGGCCTGGTCGAGCGTCTCGTCGCCCGTGGCGTAATAGCAGCTGCTGTACTTGAAGCGCCGGCCCAGGCACAGCCGGAAGAACGCCGGCGGCAACTCGTAGTGCTGCGCGTTGGCCGCGTCGGTGTGGATCGCGACCGGGCTGGTGCGCAGCGATTCGATCAGCTCGCCGTAGCGGCGCGACTGCGCTTCAAGCCCGCCTTCGCGCTCCTCGGCAAGCCGCTGCGCGCACATCCGGCGGATGCCCTGGCGCAGCAGGGCGTCGGGCACCAGGCCGCGCTCGGCCAGGCCGAGTACACCGGGGGCGGGCGCGTCGTGCGCCAGTTCGGCACGGGCCGTCGTCGTCATGCGGGGGGTCCTTTCGAATCCTTGGGAAACCACGGGAACAGCATCGGTGTGGTGCGCTGGTAGTCGCGGTAGTCGTCGCCGCGCGTGCGCAGCGCCTGCTGCTCGGTGTACGGAATACCGCTCACGTAGCGCAGGAACAGGTACATCACCAGCGGACCGGCCAGCGACAGCCACCACAGCGGCGAACCGGCCGCCAGCACCACGTAGGTCAGCCAGTGCAGCCATTCGAAGAAGTAGTTCGGATGACGCGAATACCGCCACAGGCCGTCACGGCAGGTCTTGCCGCGATTGCGCGGATCGGCACGGAAATCGGCCAGTTGGCGGTCGGCCACCGCCTCGCCGCCGACACTGACCAGCCACACCGCGATCGCGCCCAGCAGCCACGGCGCGTCGGAGGGATTGGCCGCCACGGCGAGGAACGGCAGCGAGAACAACGCGATCAGCAGCGCCTGGGCCTGGAAGAACAGGAAGAACTTGCGTTGGTCGCCCTGCCAGTGCGCGCGCAGATAGGCGTAACGGCCGTCCTCGTCTTCGCGGCGGACCCGCTTCCACAGGTGCGCGGCCAGTCGCGCGCCCCACAGCACGCCGAGCACCGCGAGCAACGCGCGCGGCAGCAGCGCGCCCTCGCCGAGTGCCGCGGCCAGCGCCGCCGCCACGCCAACGCCCGCTGCCCAGACCACGTCGACGATGCCCGCGTTGTCACGCGCGCGCTGCCAGCGCCAGGCCAGCGTCATCGCGATCGACGCGGCGATCCAGACCACCAGCAGGGTCAGCCACGGCGTACTCATGCCGCACCGCCTTGCGCGCGTACGTGGCCCGGCTTGCCGAGGAGCAGATGGGCCACGCCGATCGAGCGTTCGCGGAAGCCACCCTCGCAGTACGCCAGGTAGAACTCCCACATGCGTGCGAAGCGTGCATCGAAGCCCTGGGCGCGCACGTCGGCCAACCGCGCCATGAAGCGCTCGCGCCACGCCTGCAGGGTGCGCGCGTACGACGGGCCGAAGTCCTCGAGCTGCAGCAGTTGCAGATCGCTGGCCGCAGTCTTGGCCTGCACCATCGCCGAGACCGAAG
This sequence comes from Luteimonas sp. WGS1318, assembly GCF_043187535.1. Lineage (GTDB taxonomy): Bacteria > Pseudomonadota > Gammaproteobacteria > Xanthomonadales > Xanthomonadaceae > Luteimonas. Next base: position 500,526 of record NZ_CP171131.1, on the reverse strand, counting down.
GGATGAAGCTGCCCGGGAAGATGAAGCGCTTGATGAAATCGACCGAGTCGCGCGCCTGTGCGTAGCGGTGGTCCTCGATCGTGATCGCCTGCAGCAGTGCGGCGCCATCGGGTTCGAGCAGCGTGCCGAGCTTGCCGAAGTAGGTCTCCAGATACTGCGCGCCGATGGCTTCGATCATCTCGATCGACACCAGCTTGTCGTAGGTGCCCTCGAGGTCGCGATAGTCCTGCAGCAGCAGCGTCACCCGGTCCTGCAGCCCGGCCTCGGCGACGCGCCGGCTGGCCAGGGCGTGCTGTTCGCGCGAAATCGTGGTCGTGGTGACGTGGCAGCCGTAATGGCGCGCGGCGTGCAGCGCGAAGCCGCCCCAACCGGTGCCGATCTCGATGACCCGATCGCCCGGCACGAGAGCGAGCGTGCGGCAGATGCGGTCGAGCTTGCGCGCCGAGGCGGTCTCCAGCGTGTCGTCGTCGCGCTCGAACAGCGCCGACGAATACATCAGGTCGGGCGACAGGAACAACGCGAAGAAATCGTTGCCGAGGTCGTAGTGCGCGGCGATGTTGCGCCGGCTGCCGGCGTGGGTATTGCGGCGCAGCGCGTTCCAGCCGCGCAGCGCGAGCCCGCCGGCGCGCGCGAGCCCGGTCTCCATGCTGTCGAGCAGATCGCGGTTGCGCACCAGCAGGCGCACCAGGCCGACCAGGTCGTCGCACTGCCAGTGCCCGTCCATGTAGGCCTCGCCCGCGCCGACGCTGCCGCTGGCGGCGACCATCCGGTAGAACGCCGGCGCGTGGACGCGCACGGTGACCGGGCGGCCGGCCGACGCATCGCCGAACGTGCGCACGCCGAGCCCGTCTTCGACGCGCAGGCCGCCGCCGCGCAGCTGCGCGAAGGTGTCGAGCAGGCAGCTGCGGAGCACGCGGTCGAGCGCGCCGTAGGTGGAGGGCGCCGTGCCGGCGACGATGTCGTTCATGGGCGGATGTCCGGGCGAGGCGCGCGCGCGAGGCGCGGATGGTCGTGGACCGGCGTGCGCTTGAGCCAGAGTTTCAGGGCCTGCCAGTGGATCGCCCCGACGACCTGCGCCGTCATCGCCGGGTAGCGCCACAGCACGCGTGCCAGCGAGGTACCGTCGAGCGGGCGCCGGCGCAGGGTCAGGGTGGCGTCGAACTCGCGCTCGCCGCCGCGCAACACGTCCATGTGCACGTGCAGGTCGTCCGCCGGCGCGGTGAACCGCCAGCGGTAGTCGCGCTCCATCGCCATGAACGGCGAGACGTGGAAGCGCTTGTCGAAGGCCCACTGCAGCACGCGCCCGCGGCGCTCGGCGGTTTCGACCGGCAGCACGTAGGCATGGCGCTCGCGCCAGGGCGTGTTGGTGATCTCGGCGACGACGGTGTCGAGCGTGGTGCCGTCGGCGCGATAGCAGTAGTAGAAACTGACCGGATTGAACACGTAGCCGAAGTAGCGCAGATGGGTCAGCAGGCGGATCGGGCCGTCGGGCGTGTGGCCGGTGGCGCTCTGCACACGGCCCCGCACCGCATCGGCCAGCGACAGCGTGGCCGGCCCCATGTAATCGGCGCGACGGAACTGGGCCAGGTTCGCGCGGCGGCTCGACCACAGCCAGCGGCGGTCGAAGACGTGGTCCACCTCGTCGAGGTCGAGCCAGAGCTGGGCCATCCGGTAACGGAACGCATGCGCGCGCGGCACGTGCCGGCGATGGCGCACGACGCCCTCGTAGACCGCGCTGGCGGTGGCGCCGGCGTCGCGATGGTGGCTCATGCGGACGCCCACGACGCCTCCGGTGAAGATGCAGGCGCCGAGCGTGTCAGGGCCGCTGTCTGCGCGGCGTCCACGTTCGGACCGAGGCCGAAGGCCTGCGCGACGCGTGCGGCGCTGCGGATGCCGTCTTCGTGGAAGCCCCAGCCCCAGTACGCGCCCGCATACCAGGTATTGCGCACGCCCTGGATCTCGTCGGCGCGCTGCTGCGCCGCCACCGCCGCGGCGTCGTGGATCGGGTGCGCGTAGCGCATGCGCCGCAGGATCCGCTCCGGATCGATCGCCTCGCTGCGGTTGAGGGTGACGATCAACGGCTCCGGCGCGTCGATGCCCTGCAGCAGGTTCATGCAGTAGCTCACCGTGCAGGCCTGGGTCGGCGACGCCGGCACATGGGCATTCCATGCGGCCCAGGCCTTGCGCCGACGCGGCAGCAGGCGCGCATCGGTGTGCAGCACGACGTCGTTGGGCTGGTAGCGGATCGCGCCGAGGATCGCGCGCTCGGATGCATCGGCATCGTCCAGCAGCGCCAGCGCCTGGTCGCTGTGGCAGGCCATCACCACGCGATCGAAGCGCTCGGTGCCGGCCGCCGAGGCGATCTCCACACCCGCCACGTCCCGGCGCACCGCATGCACCGGGCAGCCGACACGCTCCTCGACGCGCCAGCGCGCGCGCAGCGCGTCGATGTAGCGCGACGAGCCGCCCTGCACCACGCGCCACTGCGGGCGGTCGTCGACCTGCAGCATCTGGTGGTTGGCCATGAACTGGACCAGGTAGCGCGCGGGAAAATCGAGGATCCGCTGCGACGGCGACGACCACAGCGCCGACGCCATCGGCACCAGGTGCTCGTCGCGGAAGGCCGCGCCGTAGCGATTGGCATCAAGCCAGTCGCCGAGCGACGGCCCCGGCCCCGGGCCTTCGAGCAGCGCCGGCGCTTCGCGGTAGAACCGCGTCAGGTCACGCAGCATGCCGAGGAACCGCGGCGAGACGAGATTGCGCCGCTGGCAGAACAGGCCGTCGAGCGAGGTCGCGTTGTATTCCACCCCGCTCGCCTCGCTGTGCACCGAAAAGCTCATCGTCGTCGGCGACGAGTCCACGCCGAGCGATGCGAACAGGCCCGACAGCAGCGGGTAATGCCGCGGATTGAAGACGATGAAGCCGGTGTCGACCGCGTAGTCACGGCCCTGCAGGTGGATGTCGTGGGTATGGGTGTGGCCGCCGAGCCGCGATTCGGATTCGAACAGCGTCACCGCATGACGCTGCGACAGCCACCACGCGCTGGCGAGCCCGGCGATGCCCGAGCCGACGACGGCGATGCGGAGCCTCATGCGCGCGCCTTCGCATGCACCCAGGCCGGCACGGGCTTGAGATCGCGCACCAGCCCGCACCAGGACATCAACGTCAGCCCGTACCAGGTGAGATCAATCTCCCACCAGCGGAAGCCCTGGCGCACCGTGCCGGGGAAGAAGTGGTGGTTGTTGTGCCAGCCCTCGCCGAAGGTCAGCAGCGCCAGCCACAGGTTGTTGCGGCTGTCGTCACCGGTCTCGAAGCGACGGCTGCCGTAACGGTGGGCGAGCGAATTGATCGTCACCGTGGCGTGGAACAGCACCGTGGTCGAAATGAAGAAGCCCCAGACCAGCATCTGCCCGCCCGTCGTGCCGAGCCCCGGCGCGACGCGCTCGAGCAGAGCACCGAGGCCGTAAAGGCCGACGGCCAGCAGCACCGGCACCAGGGTGTCGTAGCGGTCGAGCCAGCGCAGCTCGGGGTATTTCGCCAGATCCGGGATGCGCGACCAGTCGGTACGGAAGCCCTCGCGCGTGAGGAACCAGCCCATGTGGCTGCGCCAGAAGCCGTGCACGCGCGGCGAATGCGGATCGCGTGCGGTCTCGGTGTGCCGGTGGTGGTTGCGGTGGTGCGCGGCCCACCACAACGGCCCGCGCTGCACGCTGGCGGCGCCGACCAGCGCGGCCACGAACTGCACCACGCGCGAGGTGCGGAAGGTGCGGTGCGAGAAATAGCGGTGGTAGAAGCCGGTGATCGCGAACATGCGCACTGCGTACAGCGCGACCGCCACGAGCACCGCCACCGGCGACACGCCCACCCAGAACACCGCCAGACACGCCACGTGCATCGCGAAGAACGGCACCGCGCGCAGCCAGTCCACGCGATCGCCGTCGTGTCCGTCGGCCGCCGCAGCGTCGGTGTCGAACCAGCGGCGCAGCGCGGCACGAAGCGGACGTGGCGGCGGCGCGCCGTTGGCGTGCGGATTCGACATGGGGGTTCCTGCAGATACGGCTTGCACAAGATACGGCCGAGCACCGCATTCGGATGCAGAACGTCACGCCCCGGGTCATGCGCGCCGGTGCATCGCGCACCGGCGCGGTTCAGATCCGCAGTGTTCCGCTGGCGACGATCGGCCCGGTCGGTGCACCGTGCGGTGCGCCGCCTGGCGGTTCCAGCGAGACCGCGAGCGTCGCGCCGGCGACCAGCGCAGCGCGCAGGCCACTGGGCACGTCGACCGACAGCGAGCGGTCGTTCGACACCAGACCGAGCGACGCCGGACTGCCGCCTTCGGGAATGAGCCACAGTTCCGCGACGCGGCCCTGGGCATCGGCCTCGCCCGGCACCGGCACCACCAGCACGCGCCCCTGGGCGGCATCGATCGAGGCGAGCCAGGCAGGCGAGCCGTCTTCGTGCGCCAGCGTCGTCACCGGCAGCGCCGGCGCGGTCTCGACCGCAGGCGGTGCCGGAGGCGGCGTCACCGCGACCGGCGGCGTGCGCGTGTCGTCGACCGGCACGCGGCCGGCCAGCACCGCGACGATCGCGACCACCGCCGCAAGTGCCGCCGTCGCGCGCCAGAAGCCCGTGCTGTGCCAGAGCCCGCTACGGGCCGGGCCGACCGCCGGCCAGCCGAGCTCGCGGCGGATTCTCGGCCACACGTGGGCCGGCACGTCGGCGTCCGGCACGGCGTCGAGCCACGGCGCGAGGCGCCATTCCCAATCAGCCACGAGTCGGGCGAACGCAGGCTCGCGGTCGCGCCGCGCCTCGGCCTCGGCGCGCTGCGCGGTGTCGAGCACGCCCAGCACGTATTCGCCGGCGAGCAGGTCCGCACGCGGCGGCTCGGGGCCGCCGTCGTCGTCGATGTCGAAGTCCGCGTCGCGCACGTTCATTGCTCCAGGCACACCCGCAGCTGCAACAGTCCACGCCGGATCCAGCTCTTCACGGTGCCCAGCGGCGAGCCCGCGCGCCGCGCGAGCTCCTCGTACGTGGACCCGTCGAAGAAGGCCGCGCGGATCAGACGGCGACGGCGCGGTTCGAGCGTCTCGAAACACGCGTCCAGTCGCGCACGGTCGTCGGCGCGCGCACTGGCCTCGACCGGCGTGTCGGCATCGTCGGGCATCGCCTCGACGAGATCGACCGGCGCGAGCTGCACCTGCGGCCGCGCACGCAGGCGGTCGATCGCGGTGTTGCGCGCGATCGTCGCCAGCCACGTGGCCGCGCCCGCGCGCGCCGCGTCGAACTGGCCGGCCTTGCGCCACACGCGCACATAGACCTCCTGCAGCGCGTCCTCGGCTTCCTCGCGGTCGCGCAGGACCCGCAGACAGATGCCGAACAGGCGCGACGCGCTGGCGCGGTAGACCGCTTCGAATGCGTCGCGATCACCCTCGGCCGCACGCGACAGCTGCGCGTCCAGGCCGGACGCGGCGGAGGTGGACGGAGAATCGGAAGGAGTCATCCCTGGCGCGCGCATCCTGGAGTCGATGCGACGCATGGTTACCGCTCGCGTCCGCCGCCGCAAGCGCGATGCGCGGAAGCACGGCCGCGCGGCACGACGCGATGCGGGCTTCAGACCGTGCATCGTCCGTCCAGCGGGTTCGACAGCGCAGCCTCGATCTCCGCCGGCGACACGGCAAGGGGCGGCGTGGCCGGGAACACGATGCGCACGTCGCGCGGGCGTCCGCGTGCATCGCGGACGGTGCCCGGTCCGGCGAATTCGCGCAGGCGGCGATCGTCGAGCCCGTAGCGCAACTCGATCGACGGCACCACCGCACCGAACCAGCGATCGACCGCCATGCGCAGATGGCGCATGCCGTCGCCCTCGCCCACCTGCGAGACCCGCACCGGCACGAACGCGAAGCGCTCCGGCAACAGGAATGCGAGCCGCTGCGGGCCGGCATCGAACGCCTCCCAGCGCGCGCGGACCGCCGCGTCGAATCCGGCGTCGATGACCGCCGGCATCTCCGCCTCCGGCAGCGGCCGTGTGCGCAGCGCGCCGTCGCGCTCGACGAACACCTCGCGCCGGCCGTCGTGCGTGCGCACCCCTTCGCTGTACGCGGTGCGCGCATCCACGTAGTGCACGTCGGGCTGGGTGGCAGCCGCATGCGTGAGCACCGACTTGCGGGCGAATGCACGGCCATCGGGGCAGCGGTACAGCACAACGCGCCGCGGCACGCCGTCGACCCGGTCGCGCCAGTGGGTTTCGCGATAGAGCAGCCGTCCGTCGTCGCGTGCGAAGGCGCGCGCCTCCTCGCGCACGGCCGCCGGTGTCGACGCAGAGGCGAGCATCAGCAGGATGACCAGCACCCAGGCGGACGGCGCGACGCGAGTAACGGAAGCAGCGGCGGATGGGGCCATGTCGGATCCCGGGAATGGATGTCCGGGACATACGCGGGCGTCGTGCGCGCGGATGCAGCGGCCCGGCGATCACGACGCCGGCGCCGGGGAGCAGGACCGCAGCGCACACGAACGATTGCCGCGCCGGCGGTCACCCTCGACAATGCAGCCATGGACATCTTCAAGGTATTCACCCTCGAGGCCGCACACCGGCTGCCCAATGTGCCGCCGGGCCACAAGTGCGCGCGGCTGCACGGGCACTCGTTCCAGGTGGAGGTCCATGTCTCGGGCACGCCGGGCGCCGAGAGCGGCTGGATCATGGACTTCGGTGATCTCAAGACCGCGTTCGCCCCGCTGTACGCGCAACTCGACCATCACTATCTCAACGACATCCCGGGGCTCGAGAACCCCACCAGTGAGATGCTGGCCATCTGGATCTGGGACCGGCTCGCCCCCACGCTGCCCGGGCTGAGCGCAATCGTGATCCGCGAAACCTGCACGTCCGGCTGCCGCTACACCGGCCCGTCCGACGCCCGCTAAGCGACTGATTTAAAACGCCTAAGTCCTGAAATTATGAACAGGCGCCGACCGCTCGTCGGCATTTTGTTGCACTGCAACATGAGTGCGTTATGCTGCACCGCACAAACCCGGCAGTCCGCCGGCCCACGCAGGTAACCGCCATGTCCTACCAGTTCAACGAGCAGTTCACCGCCGCGTCGCGCCAGTTCGCCGATGCCGCATCCCACATCAACCACATCGCGCTGCAGAACGTCGAAAAGATCGTCGGCCTGCACCTGTCGACCTTCAGCGAGAACGCCAACGCCACGTTCGCGTTCGCCAACGAAGCGATCGACGTGCGTGACCTCGACGGCTTCAAGGCCCTGTGGCCGAAGGGCGCGCAGGTTGCGCGCGAGAACGCCGAGCGTCTCGTCAGTGCCGGCCAGGAAGTCCTCGGCCACACGGTGAAGACCCAGGAAGCGATCGCCGAGCTCGCGAAGGCCCAGATCGAGGCGACCACCGCCGACGTCCGCGCCGAAGCCGAGAAGGTCGCCAAGAGCGCCTCGAAGGCCGCGAAGCGCTGAGTGCGCCGCGGGGCTCGCGCCCCGCACATCGAATGACCGGGCGCTCCCTCCCTCGCCCGGTTCGGACCCGGCAGCTGCACGCTGCCGGGTTTTTTTATGCGTCGCCCGGCGGCGTCGGCGGCAGCACCATGCGCGCCAGCAGGCGATCGCAGAGGCCGTCCGGATCGCCGGTCCGCCCGGTATGCACCGGCGAGACCTGGATGATCGAACTGCGTCGTGCGGTGAGCCAGTGGAAGCGCGCGCGTGCCGGCAGTGCGGCGATCGGTCCGCCGTCGGCATCGCCGCGGCAGATGCGCACGATCGCATCGAGATGGCGCTGCACGGTCTCGACATCGGCATGCGGATCGAGCGCGCGCAGGCGCGCCGGGTCCAGGGCCATCGCCGCGGCCAGCGTGCGCGTGGCCTGGCACGAGACCAGCACACCCGCATTGATGAATTCCTCGCGTTCGACCCGGGGCACGACCCGGATCACCGCGTAGTCATAGACGACCGGCGTGCGCACGTTGCGCCTCCTCGACGAACACGGCGCGCTGCGCCAGCCGCTGGCAGAAGAACGCGACGTAGGCCTCGCGGTGCGCCGCGCGGTCGGCGAAACCCGGTTCGTCGCCCAGCCAGGCATCGGGCACCAGGCCGACGATACGCCGGATGTCGTCCTCACAGATGCGTGCCGACAGCTCGGCATCGGCCGTCGCCAGCGCCGAGGCGAACGGCAGCAGCACATGGTCGGCGATGCGCGTGAACGGCGAGACCGCGATGCGCGCCGCGCTGTCCCAGTCGTGATGGAAATACAGCGCCGCGCCATGGTCGATCAGCGTCAGCCGGCGGTGCCACACCAGCAGGTTGGTATTGCGCGGCGTGCGGTCGACATTGCAGGTGAAGGCGTCGAACCAGACGATCCGCGAGGCCAGTGCGGCGTCCGGCGCGTCGACCGCGGGATCGAAGTTGATCGCACCGGGCAGGTAGTCGAGTGCGAGGTTGCAACCGGCGCTGGCCCGGATCAGGTGCTGGATCTCGGAGTCGGGTTCGGTCGCGGCCATCGCCGGGTCGAGATCGATGAACACGATCTCCGGGATCGGCAGGCCGAGCAGGCGCGCGAATTCGCCCGCGACGAGCTCGGCGACCAGGGCCTTCGCGCCTTGTCCCGCGCCGCGGAACTTCATCACGTACATGCCGTCGTCGTCGGCCTCCACCACCGCCGGCAGCGAACCACCCTCGCGCAGCGGGGTGACATAGCGTGTGGCCTCGACGGCGCGGATCATGCCGGCAGGGCCGCGCGCGGCGGCAGCGACCAGTCGACCTGGGCGATGCCGCGCTTGCGCAGGAATGCATTGGCCTTGGAGAAATGACTGCTGCCGAGAAAGCCGCGGTGCGCCGACAATGGCGACGGATGCGTGGTGCGCAGCACGCAGTGCCGGCGGGTGTCGATGACCTTGCCCTTGGCCTGGGCGTAACTGCCCCAGAGCAGGAACACCAGATCCTCGCGCTCGCGGTTGAGCACGTCGACGACGTGGTCGGTGAAGCCCTCCCAGCCCTTGCCCTGGTGCGCGCCGGCCTTGCCCTCCTCCACCGTCAGCACCGCATTGAGCAGCAGCACGCCGCGCTGCGCCCAGGGCATCAGCCAGCCGTGGTCGGGACGCGCGAAACCGACGTCGCGCTGCAGCTCCTTGTACATGTTGTCCAGCGACGGCGGCACGCGCACGTCGGGCCGCACCGAGAAGCACAGGCCATGCGCCTGACCGGCACCGTGATAGGGATCCTGACCGAGGATGACCACCTTCACCGCATCGAACGGCGTGGCGTCGAACGCGGCGAAGATCTCCGGGCCCGGCGGAAAGATCCGCGCGCCCGCGGCCTTGCGCTCGCGCAGGAACGCCGACAGCGCGCGCATGTCGTCGCGCAGCAGCCAGTCGCCGACGCGCGCTTTCCACGAGGGTTCGAGCCTGATCTCGGACATGCGGGTTCCTGCGGCGGGTGGAACAGGGTAGCGGCCGCGTCGTGCCGGCCCAAGGCCGGCGTCGGGGTCAGCCGACGTCGGGCATCGCTGACAGGCGCAGCTGGAACAGCGCCTTGCTCGCGAGCACGCGTTCGTCGGCCGGCTTGACCACCAGATCGTTGGCGCCGGCGTGCAGCAGGTCGATCTGGTTTTCCCGGTTGCCGTCCCCGGTCATCACCAGCACCGGCAGCCGGCGCTTGCCGTAGCCGAAATCGCGGCGCACCGCGCGCAGCAGCTCGTGCCCACTGAGTTCGCCCTTCAGATACACGTCGGTCAGCACCAGGTCGGCGCCGGGGGCACCGGGCGAATCGCGATAGGCCTCGAGGTAGGCCAGTGCGTCCTCGACACTCACCACGTGGGTCACCCGCATCTGCTGGGCCTCGAGCATCCGCCGGGTCGCCAGCGCGACCGTGCGGCTGTCCTCGACGTACAACACGTGGGCGTCGGGAATCGGCGCCGGGTGCACATAGCCACGCACGAACTCGGCCAGCGCCCGATGTCCGAGCGCCTTGTCGAAGTGGTCGGTGATGTCCTCGTTGAACCGGCGCGCCTCCAGGTGCGCCTGGGCATCGCCCGAGACCACGATCACCGGTACGTAGCGCTGGCCCGCGGCCTCACGCACCGCACGTGCCAGATGCAGGCCTTCGCCGTCGGGCAGGAACAGCGACGTGCTGACCAGATCGACCGGCGCCTGCGCGAGCGCGGCCCGCGCTTCGTCCAGCCCGCCGCATTCGACGATCTCAACATCGGAGAGCGCCTGGCGCAGTACGTCGCCGATCAGGCGACGCACCAGTTTCGAGCCGTCGACCACCATGATGCGCGGCGACGCGCTGACGACGTGACGGAAGTCCTGCACGGGCATCGTCGGGTCTCAGGTGTCGGTGGGGCGTGTCTGGCGCAGGAAGTGACCGGTCACGAACCCCGCGCCGATCCACCCGAGTGCGGTGGCACCGCCCAGCACGGCCGCCAGCCCCACGGGGCCGAAGCCGCGCAGGGCGAAGCCTGCGCCGTAACTGGCCGCCAGTTCGGCCAGCGGCGCCTGAAGTGCGAACGCCGCGCCGGCGAGCAGCGCGAGCGCGACCGCGCCGGCCGTCAGCCCGTACCACGCGCCGAGATACAGGAACGGCCGCCGGATGAAGCCGTCGGTGGCGCCGAGCAGTTGCAGCACGCCGAGCTCCTCGCGCCGCGACTGGATGTCCAGCCGCACGGTGTTGCCGACGACCAGCAGGGCGCCGAGGCCCAGCAGTGCCCCCAGCACCCAGACCACCCGCCCGCCGAAGCGCAGCCAGCCGTCGAGCCGGTGCCGCCATTCGATGTCGTGCTGCACCAGGTCGGCCTCGGGCAGCGCACGCAGCGATTCGGCCAGCATCAGCTCGTCGCCGCCGGGCGTCAGGATCAGCACGTGCGGCAGCGGATTGGCGTCGAGCGTATCGATCGCGTCGCCGAACTGGCCGCGTTCGCGCAGCTCGGCGAGGCCTTCGTCCGGCGTGCGGTGGACCACGCTGCCGACGTCGGCGCGGCCGCGCAGTTCGCCGGCCAGCGCTTCGGCACGCACGGCGTCGACGTCCTGGTCGAGGAACACGCTGATCTCGCGCGAAGCGTCGATGCTGCCGCCCAGACGGGCGAGATTGTCGAGCACCAGCCACAGGCCCAGCGGCAGCGCGAGCGCGACCGCCATGACCCCGATCGTCAGCGCCGTCGACCACGGACGATGGAACAGGCGACCCAGGCTGGCGACCACGCTGTAGGCGTGATGGTCGGCCCAGGTGCCGACCGGCGAGGCGGCGGCGCGGGCGGGCGTGTTGCGAGGCGCCTCAGGCATCGGCGAGATCCTCCGGCGCGATGTCGTCGGCCAGCGTGCCGTGATCGAGCACCAGGGTGCGCTTCTTCATGCGCTTGACCAGGCCGAGGTCGTGGCTGGCGATCAGCACGCTGGTGCCGCGCTCGGGCAGCTCGGCGAACAGGGTCATGATTTCGGCCGACAGTGTCGGGTCGAGATTGCCGGTGGGCTCGTCGGCGACCAGCAGCGTCGGCTCGCCGACGATCGCGCGCGCGATGCCGACGCGTTGCTGTTCGCCGGCCGAGAGCTGGGTGGGCAGCGCGCGCTCGCGGGCACCGAGTTCCAGGCGATCGAGGATCGCGCGCACCCGCTTGCCGATCTCGGGCCGGCGCATGCCGCGCAGGATCAGCGGCAGCGCGATGTTGTCGAACACGCTGCGGTCGGGCAGCAGGCGATGGTCCTGGAACACCACGCCGACCTCGCGCCGGTGCATCGCCACGCGGCGGCCGCGCACCTTCAGCAGGTTGCGCTCGGTGAACAGCACCGCGCCGCGGCTCGGCCGCTCGGCCAGATGGATCAGCTTCAGCAGCGTGCTCTTGCCCGCGCCGGAGTGGCCGGTGACGAACAGCATCTCGCCCGCGGCGACGTCGAAGTTGACGTCCGACAGGGCGACGTGACCGCCGGGATACTGCTTGCTGACATTGTCGAATCGCAGAACGCTCATGCGCGCAAGTATCGCAGGGAATCGTGCGCGCACGGCGTCATGCCGGACGCCCCGGCGGGCGCGACGGCGGGCGCGACGGCCGCCTCGATACCGCCCGCGACCCGCGACGACCGACACGCGGCGGCACAAACGAAAAGGCCCCGCCGGAGCGGGGCCTTCGTGCGCCGGGCGGACTCAGCGCGTGTCGCCACCAGAGACCAGCCGGCGCAGGCCGCGCCCGATGCGGCTGAGCAGGGACGGGCTGGCATCCTGCGACGACGCCGACGGAGCGGGACGCTGGCTCGCGCGTACCTCGCGCGGCCCGGACTTCGCCGCACTGCGCGCCGGCTTCGCGGCGTCGGCCGGCTTGGCGTCGGCCGTCTGCGCGGTCGCCGTCTCGCCGCCCTCGATCTTCTTGCCACCACGCCGGCGACGGCGCTTGCGCGGCGGGCGCGACTCGTCCGGCATCGCCGCGGCCACGGCGCCGGCCGCGTCGATGACCGGTGCGGGTGCAGGTGCAGGTGCGGCCGGCGCGGCCTCACCTGAGACGGCATCCGTCGGCGGGCGTGGCGGGCGCGGTGCACGGGGACCGCGGCCTTCGCCACTGCCGCCGGCACGCGGCGCACGGCCGGCACCGGGGCCGCCGCGACCGCCACCACTGCGGCCACCGCCGCGCTTGGCGTCTTCGGCCGCGCGTGCCTCACGCACTTCCTTGAAGATCTCGCCGATGCTCTCGCCGTCCTCGGCGTCGACCTCGACGCCCTCGCGCGGCGCGCGGGGCAGCGCGGTCAGCAGCTCGGATGTCACCGGCTCGACGGGGATCTTCTGCTCGATGTAGGCCTCGATGTCCGGCAGGCTCTGCGCGTAGCGCTCGCAGGCGAAGCTGATCGCATCGCCCTCGGCGCCGAGGCGCGCGGTGCGGCCGATGCGGTGGACATAGTCCTCGGCATCGAACGGCAGGTCGTAGTTGAAGACGTGGCTGACACCGTCGATGTGCAGGCCGCGCGCGGCGACATCGGTGGCGACCAGCAGTTCCAGCTGGCCGGCCTGGAACTTCTTCAGCAGGCTCTCGCGCTTCTTCTGCGGCACGTCGCCCGACAGCACACCGACCCGGTAGCCGGCACGGTCGAGCGCCCGCGCGACGCGCTCGACGAAGGCCTTGGTGTTGACGAAGACCATCGTCCGCGCGCCTTCGCGGCGTGACAGCAGGCCGAGCAGCAACTGGATCTTCTCGTCATCGGCGGGGAAGTACATCACCTGCCGCACCTTGGCATTGGTGATGAACTCGGTCTCGACGACCAGCTTCTCCGGCTCGTTCATGTGCTCGTAGGCGAGCTCCAGGACACGATGGCTCAGCGTCGCCGAGAACAGCAGCGTCTGCCGCTCGGTGCGCACCGGCATGCGACGCAGCAGGAACCGGATGTCCTTGATGAAGCCGAGGTCGAACATGCGGTCGGCCTCGTCGAGCACGCACATCTCGCAGGCGTGCAGGCTGACGACCTTGTGCTGCTTGACGTAGTCGATCAGCCGGCCAGGCGTGGCGATGATGACGTCGGCGCCCTCGGTCAGGATCTGGCGCTGCTTGTCGTAGTCGACGCCGCCGTAGACCAGGGCGAACTTCAGCCCGAGTTCGCTGCCGAACTTCACCGCGTCCTTGTGGATCTGGATCGCCAGTTCGCGGGTCGGCGCCAGGATCAGCGCGCGCGGATCTTCCGGCTTGCGGTCCGCCAGCGCCGGCTTCGACAGCAGCCGGTTGATGACCGCCACGAGGAAGGCCAGCGTCTTGCCGGTGCCGGTCTGGGCCTGGCCGGCGACGTCACGCCCGGCGAGGGCGAGCGGAAGGGTCAACGCCTGGATCGGCGTGCAGCGGGTGAACCCGGCGCTCTCGAGCCCGGCAAGCAGGGCCGGATGCAGGTCGAACGACGAGAAGGTGATGTCGGTTAAGGGTTTATCGCTCATGCGGAGTATTTGAGAACCGTGTCCGGGCGTCGCCGGGTGCGGGCGCCGCGTGCTTGCGTGGGCGGCAGCCGCAACGCAGACTGCCTGGGGCGGGACGCGTGGGTCATCCCGCGGTGCGCCGCCTTGATTCCGGCGGACGATCCCCCATTTTACCATCCATCCCGGCGCCGCTGCCGATGCAGGCGCCTTCCCCACTGGAGACCCCCGTGAGCAATGCCGTCATCCACGCCACCGATTCCGACTTCGAGACCACCGTCCTGCAGTCCGACGTGCCGGTCCTGGTCGACTTCTGGGCGCCGTGGTGCGGCCCCTGCAAGATGATTGCCCCGGCGCTCGACGAGCTGGCCGGCGATTACGCCGGGCGCGCCAAGGTGGTCAAGGTGGACGTGGACCAGAACCAGGCCACCGCCCTGAAGTACCACGTGCGCTCGATTCCGATGCTGCTGGTGTTCAAGGGCGGCCAGGTGCACGGCACCCAGATCGGCGCCGTGGGCAAGCCGCAGTTGGCGCAGCTGATCGACAAGGCGCTCTGAGCGCCTCCCCCAGCGCACCAGCCCGTTCGGCGGGCTGGCGCGCGCGCCAGCCCAGCGAGGCGTCTTTCAGCGAGCCGCCCGCGGTTTTTTGGGCCCTGAAACGCGTCGTCATGCGCCGCAGCGGCTGAATCGCCGCCGTCGGCCCGCTTGCCGGCGCCGGGCCGGCGATGCTAGGTTTGCCTGACTCCGGCATGCGTTTCGCCTGCCGCACCCATCTGGTCGCACCTGCCGGGCGCTGTTTCCCGGCTCTGCCGTCTCCAACCTTCCGCCCGGTCCCGGGCGCTCGCAGCGAGCGAGGATTCTCCTCTTGTCCGACAACACCCCTGACGATTCCGGCGCGCCGACCGGCGATGCAGCCGTGAAACGTGTCCGTAAGCCCCGCGTGGCGAAGAAGCCCGCCGAGGCCGCTTCCGATTCCACTCCCCAGTCCCAGCTCCAGCTTCCACCGCAGGACGCCCCCGCGCCCCGGCCGCCGACCCAGGCCTCCGAGCCGCAGCGCGATCCCGGCGGCAAGCCTGCGGGCGACGCGCCGTCGCAGGATGGCGGTCCGCGCAACGGTGGCGAGCAGCGCCCGCCCCAGCAGGGTGGCCAGCCGCACAACCAGAACCCGAACCGTCAGGACCAGAATCGCCAGGACCAGGGCCGACAGGACCAGGGCGATCGCGGCAACCGGCGCGACCGGTTCAAGAACAACCGGCGCGACCGCCCGCGTGGTGGCCGCGACGACGGCCTGCCGCAGGACGGTGGCAACGACCAGGCGCAGCGTCTGCCGCCGCCGAACGTGCCCGAAGGCTTTCCGCAGTATTCGCTGAGCGATCTCAAGCGGATGCCGGCGCACAAGCTGCTCGACATCGCCGACCAGCTGGCGATCGAAGGCGTGGCCCGCGCGCGCAAGCAGGACGTCATTTTCGGCCTGCTGAAAGTGCTGACGCGTCATGGCGAGGGCGTCGTCGCCGACGGCGTGCTCGAAATCCTGCCCGACGGTTACGGCTTCCTGCGCGCGGCCGAGGCGAGCTATCTCGCCGGCCCGGACGACGTCTACATCTCGCCCAGCCAGATCCGCCGCTTCAACCTGCGCACCGGCGACCATCTGCTGGGTCGCATCCGCTGGCCCAAGGACGGCGAACGCTACTTCGCGCTGTCGGTCGTCGACACGATCAACGGCGAGCCGCCGGAAGCCAGCAAGGGCAAGGTGCTGTTCGAGAACCTGACCCCGCTGTTCCCGCGCAAGCGCTTCAAGCTCGAGCGTGGTGACGGCTCCAGCGAGGACATCGCCGGCCGCATCCTCGATCTGATGGCGCCGCAGGGCAAGGGCCAGCGCGCCCTGATCGTCTCGCCGCCGAAGGCGGGCAAGACGATGATGATGCAGCAGATCGCCAGCGCGATTACCTACAACCATCCCGACGTGCACATGATCGTGCTGCTGATCGACGAGCGTCCGGAAGAAGTGACCGAGATGCAGCGCACCGTGCGCGGCGAAGTCATTTCCTCGACGTTCGACGAGCCGGCCGCGCGCCACGTGCAGGTGGCCGAAATGGTCATCGAGCGCGCCAAGCGCCTGGTCGAGCACAAGAAGGATGTCGTCATCCTGCTCGACTCGATCACCCGCCTCGCCCGCGCCTACAACAACGTCGTGCCGAGCTCGGGCAAGGTGCTCACCGGTGGTGTCGACGCGAACGCGATGCACCGCCCGAAGCGCTTCTTCGGCGCCGCGCGCAATGTCGAGGAAGGCGGTTCGCTGACCATCATCGCCACTGCTCTCGTCGACACCGGCAGCGCGATGGACAAGGTGATCTACGAGGAGTTCAAGGGCACCGGCAACTCCGAAGTGCACCTGGACCGTCGCATCACCGAGAAGCGCGTCTACCCGGCGATCAACGTCAACCAGTCGGGCACCCGCCGCGAGGATTACCTCATCGAGCCGGACCTGCTGCAGCGCATCTGGATCCTGCGCAAGCTGCTCCACCCGATGGACGAGATCGCCGCGATGGAATTCCTGCTCGACAAGATGAAGAGCACGAAGTCCAACGACGAATTCTTCTCGTCGATGAAGCGCTGATCCAAAGGATCTTCGCTCAAGAAAAAGCCCCGCGCATGCGGGGCTTTTTCGTGCAACTGTTCCAGGAGCGCTCAGCCCTCGAACGGCGTCAGCAGTTTGAACCGTGAGTTTTCCGGCGTCACGCCACCTGCCACCAGCGTGTCGGGACTGAAACCGGGAGGCGTCGGCGCCGCCCATTCGGGACGCTGCTGCCGGCCCGGATGGTAGGCACTCCATTGACCGTACGCGGTGTCCCTGTCGTCGTGCAACGCGAACTGGACCGGTACGCGGACCACCCAGTAATCACGCGTCACCTCATCCCCCCGATCAGGCGGCGTGAATGTCCAGTGCCTGCGTGCGTTGTCGATCGCGGTCCTCGACAAGGTGTCCCGGATCATCTGCATCTGTCGTGCGTTCCCGAGCGCGGTCAGGTTGACCTGTTCCGCGACCACGTCCTCGGGCTTGCCGTCGCGACCGACCTTAACCAGCAGATAGACGGTGCCCTTGCCGCCGATCTCGGCGATGTTCATCGGATAACGCGGCGGGCGCAGATCGGATCGGCGCACGCTGGTGCGATCGGCATCCGAGTACTCCTCACCGAAATGCGCGCTCGCAATACGCACGTTCATGCTGCCGTCGCGATCGCCGACCGGCGTCGCGACGAGTCGTACGCTCATCTTCGCGCGCGCGAGTACAGGCACACCATCGACGAGGACCGGCCCGAAACGCAGCTCGGGAATAGCCTGTTCGATCAGGCTGACCGCATGGGCGGGCAGCTTCTCGGGCTGGTCGAGCGCATGGCCGCTCACCTTGCCGTCGCGATCGATGTCGACGTGGCCGGTGACGAGCATCGAGGCTTCGACTTCCCGCTGCGCCTGGCGCGCGGTCTGGGCATCGGCGACGGGCACGGCGCCCGCGAGAAACGCAACCGCGAGCAATGCTGACAAGGTTTGGTTCATGGGTGCTTCCTGCGCAGGACCAGACCCCGACAGTGCCGTTTCCAGATGCCCGGGACAAGCCCGGGCAAACCCCGGGTTGTCAGCGCTCGCGCAGGAACCGCGCCATCGATACGCCGTCGCCGCCCTGCACCGGCGCGAACTCGGCGGCGACGTCGACGAAGCCGCGCATCACGGCGATCTCGCGCGGCGTGCGGTTGAGGGTGTCGCGCAGGTCCGGATCGGCGCCGGCGCGCAGCAGGCGACGGGCAAGCCGCAGCTGGCCGTGCAGGCCGGTCAGGTGCAGCGGACCGAAGCCGCGCGGATCCTGGGCGTCGAGCGACACGCCCTCGTCGAGCAGATGCTCCAGCGCCGCGAGCACGACGTCCTCGTCGCAGGCCGTGCCCGGCTCGGCGCGCGCGCCCAGCAGCAGCAGCAGCGGCGTGACGCCACCCGCGGCAGGCGCGTCGACCTCCGCACCCGCCAGCAGCAGGGTGTCGAACAGCGCCAGCAGGCGCGGCCGGTCACGCGAGGTGAAGCCGTAAAGAGCCGCACAATGCAGCGGCGTCAGGCCCTGGGCATCGGTGCCGTGGATATCGGCGCCGGCGGTCAGCAGCCGGGCGGCCAGATCCGGCAGGCCGAGCGCGGCGGCCAGCATCAGCACGCTGACCTCGCCGGGCAGGCGCTGGTCGAGGCCGGCGCCCGCGGCGAGCAGGCGCTCGACGACCACGCCGTGACGCATGCTCACCGCAGCCGACAACGGGGTTGCCCCGGACTGCGCAGCGCGAGCGGCATCGGCGCCGCGCGTCAGCAGCAGGTCGACGACGGCCACGTGCCCCCCACCCGCCGCGCGCAGCAGCGCGGTGCAGCCCTGGCTGTCGGCGGTGTCGATCGGCAGGCCGAGATCCAGCAGGCGGCGGACCGCGTCGGCGTCGCCGGCCATGGCCGCGGCCGGAAGGTCGGCGGCCTCGAGTGCGCGCCGGGGCGGCGCCCAGCCGCGCCAGTCGAGCCAGTCGGCGAGATCCCGTCGCCCGGCCGACAGCGCCACGCCCAGCGGCGTCTGGCCGTCCGCGGCGCGCGCGGAGGCCGATGCGCCGTGGCGCACGAGGGTCTTCAACGCCGCCTCGCGCCCGAGCGCGGCGGCGAGGTGCAGCGCGGTCATGCCGCGCGAATCGCGCGCGTCGAGATCCACACCGATCGTGACGAGGCGCTCGAGCAGACGCGGCCAGCCCAGGCGGACGGCCAGCGAAAGCGCGGGATCGCCGTGTGGCGAAGCGGCGAACGGATCGGCGCCGCGCGCGAGCAGGTCGAGCGCGGTGCTCTCGAACACGCGGGCGGCCTGGTCGCGATCGGCGCAGGCGACGAGGTAGCGTGCCAGCCCGCCCGCGCCGCCCGGCGACGCCCCGTGATGCAGCAGGGCCTGCAGCAGCGGCAGCGCATCCGGCGCGGTCGACAGCAACGCGGACAACGCCGTGTCACCGGCCTCGTCGCGGACGTCGACGTCGGCACCGCGCGCCAGCAGCCATTCCACACGCTCCAGCGACGGCGGCGCCTCGGTGTCGCGCAGCAGCCGGCCGAGATCGGCGGGCGTGAGCAGGCGCAGCACGGCGTCGAGGTTGGCGAAACGCCCGTCGCGCAGGCTGTCCCGAAGCAGCACGAACGGCGTGCGCGCATCGGATTCGAAGGGTTCGTCGGCCCCGACATTGCCCGGCAGTGGATACGCCGGATCGAGCGCCCGCACCAGCGCCCAGCGGCCGGACTCGGCTGCGTGGTCGGCCGGCCGCTTGCCGTCCGGCCCGGCCACGTCGGCGGGCACGCCGAGGGCGAGCAGACGCTGCACCAGCGCCACCGACGGCGCATCCGCCGCGCAGGCCAGCACGATCGCGTTGCGGCCTGAGATGTCGACGGCCGAGACGTCGGCGCCCGCGGCCACCAGCGCCTCCACCGCCGCCAGCCGGCCACCGCGCGCCGCGTCGAGCAGCGGCGTGCGGCCGTCGTTGTCGCGGGCGCGCACGTCGGCGCCGGCCGCGAGCAATGCGGCGAGGATGTCGGTGTGCCCGTTGAAGGCCGCCACGTGCAGCGCACCGCGACGTGCGGCATCGCGTGCATCCACGCGGGCCTTGTGCCGGATCAGCAACTGCACACCGGCGGCATCGTCTTCGTCGCCGCCGGCCGCGCCGAGCAGGGCCGGGGTCCCGCCCTCGGCGTCGGCCCGCGCGCCGCGCTCGAGCAGGAATTTGGCCAGCCGCCAGTTGCCCGCGGCGCAGGCCACGCCGAGCGGGGTCAGGCCGTCCTGGTTGCGGGCTTCGAGATCGGCGGCCGCGTCGCCGAGCAGCGCGGCGACACCGGGATCGGAACTGCGCGCGGCCAGATGCAGCGGCGTGTTGCCGTCGCGATCGGTCACGCGCGGATCGGCGCCGTTCGCGAGCAGGGTCATCACCGCTTCCGGGCGGCCATGCCAGCTGTCGCGGGTTGCGGCGAGCAGCGGCGTCATGCCCGCGTGCGCTCCGTTGACGTCGACACCTTGCGCGATCAGTGCGCGCAACAGGCGCAGATCCGGCAGCACCGCGGCGAGCACCGGCAGGCTGCGCTGGTCGCGTTCGTCGGCGGCGGGCAGCGCGTGCACGTCCGCGCCCGCGTCGATCAAGGCCAGCGCGCGGTCGACCCTGCCCCCGCGCGCAGCGGCGTACAGGGCGATGTCCGGCGCCGCATCGGCGGGCTCGTCGAACAGCGCGGCGGCGGGATCGCCGTGCATCTCGACGACCTGCATCGCCACCGGGGCCGGCGGCGCCAGCCGCTGCAGCGCGTCGTGCAGCGCGAACCACGCGAACGCCGCGACGACGACCAGCAGCGATCGCACGCCTGCGCCCACCGGCGGCAACCAGGCCAGCAGCAACACGAGGGCGACGACGGCGGCGACGCAAGCCGCTGCGGCCATGCCACGCCAGCGACCGGTGTCGTGATCGGCCAGCGCGCGCCAGTGCTGGCGCAGATCGCCGCCATCGCGTTCCACCGCGTGCCACAGCGGCCAAGTGCGCCAGAACCCGATCACCGCCAGCCCGACGACGACACTCGTCGCCAGCGCCGCGCCCAGTTCGCCGCCCTGGCGCAAGGCCTGCAGCGGCCAGGCGACACCCAGGCCGGCGATGCCGACGGCCGCGCCCCAGACAGCGAGCAGGGCGAGTGCATCGGTGCGCAGTGATGCCGCATCCAGCGGCGCACCCAGCTGGCGCGCGCGCACTGCGAGCGCGTAGGCCGGCTGTGCGAGCACGCCGGCCAGGGCCGCCACGATGCCGCCGACCGCGGTCAACGCGGTCAACGCCAGCGCAGCCAGCAGCAGGCCGGTCGCGGATCGCAAACGGGAACGGGTCCCGCGACGCGGTGCCTCAGGCATCGGTGCCCCAGTCACTGGTCAACGGATCGGCCGCCAGCGTCGGCGGCATCTGCAGATGGAAACCCAGGCGGCGCAGGTGATCGCGCACGACGTCGGGATTCTCCCGGGCCAGGGTGCGTCCCGGCACCAGCGCCACCTCGAGCACGAACGTCAACGCGCCCAGCCGCTCGCGCACCGGCTCGGGCACGGCATCGAAGGCGTCGCGTTGGGCGAGGTAGACATAGGTATCCGCCTTGCGCTGGCTTTTGTAGACGTAGGCGTGCATGGCCGGGAACACCGCGGAAACACACGGGATTGTGCGGCAAAAGGCCTGGCTTGGGTATCGCGGCACGGTGCGCGCAGGGCGGGATTTCGACGTCCGGTTCAGTGATAGCCGACGTCGGCCGCCACCTTGCCGCGGAACACGCGGTAGGCCCACGCGGTGTAGCCGAGGATCAGCGGCAGCAGCACGATCAGCCCCACCAGCACGAAGCCCTGCGACGACGGCGGCGATGCGGCCTCCCAGATGCTCAGCGACGGCGGCACGATGTTCGGCCACATGCCCAGCACCAGGCCGGCGAAGCCGAGGCCGAAGAAGCTCAGCGTCAGCAGGAACGGGCGCGCATCGCGGCCCTCGTGCATCGCGGAGCGCCACAGCAGCACCACGTTGGCCAAGGCCAGCACCGGCACCGGCGAGAGCCACCAGAAGTTCCCGTCCTCGAACCAGCGCGCCATGATCCGCGAATCGAGAAACGGCAGCCATGCGCTGACCAGCCCCATGAACGCGGCCACCACCAGCACCAGCGGCCGGGTCAGCGTGCGTGCGATCAGCTGCAGCCGGCCCTCGGTCTTGAGGATCAGCCAGGTGCTGCCCAGCAGCGCGTAGCCGAACACCACCGCCGCGCCGGTCAGCATCGAGAACGGGCTGAACCAGTCCAGCGCGCCGCCGGCGTACTTGCCCTCCTCCAGCGGCATGCCTTCGACCAGCGCGCCGAGGATCACGCCCTGCGCGAACGCCGCGAACATCGAGCCCAGCGCGAACGCGCCGCCCCAGAACCGCTTGCCGCGCCGGGCCTTGAAGCGGAATTCGAACGCCACACCGCGGAACACCAGCGCGATCAGCATCAGCAGCACCGGCAGATACAGCGCCGACAGGATGATCGCGTAGGCGCGCGGAAACGCCGCCAGCAGCCCGGCGCCGCCGAGCACCAGCCAGGTCTCGTTGCCGTCCCAGATCGGCGCGGCGGTGTTCATCATGTGGTCGAGCTGCTCGCCGTCTTCGGCGAACGGGGCCAGCACGCCGAGGCCGAGCACGAAGCCGTCCAGCAGCACGTACATCAGCACGCCGAAGCCGATCACGCCGAACCACGCCACCGGCAGTGCGGTCACCAGATCCATCAGTCGTCTCCCACCGGGCCGTCGGCCGCGGAAATCGGCCGCATCGGTGTGCGTTCGCCGTCATCGGCGTCGGGGCCGTCGTCGAAGGGCTGCGGGCCCTTGCGGATCATCTTGAGGATGTAGCCGCCGCCGGCGCCGAACACCACCGCATAGGCGATGACGAAGGCGCTCAGCGAAATGATCACGCTGGTGCGGTCGATGTCGCTGACCGCATCCGCGGTGCGCAGCAACCCCTGGATCGCCCAGGGCTGGCGGCCGATCTCGACGACGAACCAGCCCGCGAGCACGGCGATGAAGCCCGAGGGCGCCATCAGCCGCCACGTATCGAGCAGCCAGCGCGATTCGAACAGCCAGCGCCGCCGCCACGCCCACAGCGAGACGGCGGTGAGCAGCAGCATCGCCATGCCGATGCCGACCATCACCCGGAACGCATAGAACACCGGCGCCACCGGCGGCCGTTCGTCGCGCGGCACCGCGGTCAACGGCGCGATCGTGCCGTCCCAGCTGTGGGTCAGGATCACGCTGCCCAGGCGCGGAATCGCGATCTCGAAATCGTTACGCTCCTCATCGGCATTCGGCACCGCGAACAGCACCAGCGGTACGCCCTCGCCGGGTGCGCTCTCGTGCCAGTGCGCTTCCATCGCCGCGAGCTTGACCGGCTGCACCTCGCCGGTCTTCAGACCATGCAGGTCACCGACGACGATCTGCAACGGCACGGTGATCGCGGCGAACGCGACCGCGAGCTTGAGCATCCGCGTCGCCGCATCGACGTGCTCCCCGCGGCGCAGATACCAGGCCGAAACGCCACCGATGACGAAACACGTCGTGATGAACGCCGCCAGCACCATGTGCGTGAGCCGGTACGGAAACGACGGATTGAAGATGATCGCGAACCAGTCGGCCGGATGGAACACGCCGTCGATCAGTTCATAGCCGGCCGGCGTGTGCAGCCAGCTGTTGGCCGACAGGATCCAGAACGTCGAGATCAGCGTGCCCACGGCGACCAGGCAGGTCGACAGGAAATGCAGCTTCTCCGACACCCGACCCCAGCCGAACAGCATCACCCCGAGGAAGCTCGCCTCGAGGAAGAACGCGGTCAACACCTCGTAGCTCAGCAGCGGGCCGAGAATGTTGCCGGCCTGGGCGCTGAGCACCGCCCAGTTGGTGCCGAACTGGAAGCTCATCACGATGCCCGACACCACGCCCATGCCGAACGACACGGCGAAGATCCGCATCCAGAAGAAGAACAGCTCGCGCCACACCGGATCGCGCGTGCGCAGCCAGCGCCATTCCAGGAACGCCAGCCAGCTCGACAGGCCGATCGTGAAGGCGGGAAACAGCACATGGAAGGAGATCACGAATCCGAACTGGATCCGCGACAGCAGCAGGACGTCCAAGGGGGCTCCAGGGTCTGGCGCGGCGCCAGTCTGCGTGCGCCGGCGTGAAAACCACATGCGGCACGCAGCCGCGCGTCACCTGGTCGCAGGGGCGCACGTGCACCCGGCATGACCTTCGCCAGAGCCGGCGGGCGCGGTCGCGCCGGTACACTGCGCGCTCCTTTTCGCTCCACGGACCTGCCGATGCGTCGTCTGTCGCTGCCCTGGGTGCTGGCCTGCGCCCTCGTTTCGCCCGTCACCCTCGCCCCCGTGCTCGCGCAACCCGCGCAGCCGTTGACGATGGAGCGGATCATGGACGATCCCGACTGGATCGGTCCGCCGGTCGAGTCGACCTGGTGGAGCTGGGACGGCAGCCGCGCGTACTTCACCCTCAAGCGCGAAGGGGCGACGATCCGAGACACCTGGGTGCAGCCCGTCGCCGGCGGCACCGCGACGCGTCTCGACGACGCCGCACGCGCCGACCTCGATGCGCAGAACCCGATCTTCGACGCCACCCGCACGCGCATGGCCTTCGTGCGCAACGGCGACCTGTTCGTGCGCGACCTGCGCACCGGCGCGCTCACCCAGATCACCCGTACCGAAGCACCTGAAGCCCAGCCGCAGTGGACGCCGACCGGCGGCCTGGTCTGGCGCGCGGGCACCGACTGGTACGGCTGGGACCCGCAGCGCGGCACCGCGCAGATCACCAGCCTCAAGGCCGAGGACGATCCGGCCAAGCCGCCGCCGGCCGACGACCTGCGCGAGCGCCAGTTCCACATGATCGAGACGCTGCGCACCGAACGCGACCGGCGCGATGCACAGCGCGCGCAGACCGAGCAGTGGCGCCGCGTCGATTCGACCCGTGCCGCCGCACCTGCCTATTTCGGCAAGAACGTCACCATCGCCGGCAGCGCGCTGTCGCCGGCCGGCGACCGCCTGATCGTCGTCACCGCGCCCAAGGGCGGCAACGAGGGCCAGGCCGGCAAGATGCCGCGCTACGTCACCGAATCGGGCTACGAGGAATTCGAGGACGTGCGCACGCGCGTCGGCCGCAACGATCCGCTGCCGCACACGCTGTGGCTGGTCGACGTGACCACCGGCCAGGTCCGCGAGC
Organism: Luteimonas sp. WGS1318; assembly: GCF_043187535.1. Classification (GTDB taxonomy): domain Bacteria; phylum Pseudomonadota; class Gammaproteobacteria; order Xanthomonadales; family Xanthomonadaceae; genus Luteimonas. The sequence goes on along the minus strand of NZ_CP171131.1, from coordinate 475,864 downwards.
TGAAGACCGATGCCCTGCCCGGCATCGGCAGCGATCCGCTGGCCAGTCTGCGCCGCGCCGCCGGCAAGGACGCGCTGAGCGGCAACCGCCCGGTGCGCCTGGAGATCGACGGCCGCGGCGGCGGTGGCGGCGCGATCCGCTGGAGCGACGACGGCCGATCGGTCGCCGTCTCGATCCACTCGGTCGACAACAAGGACCGCTGGCTGGCGACGGTCGACCTGGCCGGCGCCGCACTGCAGCCGCGCCACCGGTTGACGGACCCGGCGTGGATCAACTGGGACTTCAACGAATTCGGCTGGCTGCCGGACCACCGCACGCTGTGGTTCCTGTCCGAGGAATCGGGTTATTCGCATCTCTATCTCAACGACGGCAGCCGCTCGCGCGCGCTGACCTCGGGCCGCTGGGAAGTGTCCTCGCCGGTGATGTCGCGTGACGGCAGCCGCTTCTTCTTCATGTGCAACCGGCAGTGGCCCGGCCGCTACGAGGTCTGCAGCGCGTCCGGCGGCGACGTCGCCGAGATCACGTCGAGCGGCGGCATCGAGGACTTCGTGCTCTCGCCCGACGAGAGCCGGCTGCTGCTGCGCCACTCGTCGAGCTACACGCCGCCGCAGGTGGCGGTGGCCGACGTCAACGGCGGCGAACTGCGCGTGCTCACCGACACCCGCAGCGAGGCCTTCAAGGCCCACGACTGGCTGCAGCCCGAGTACGTGCAGATTCCGTCCAAGCACGGCGCGGGCACGGTCTGGGGCAAGTTCTACAGGCCCGAGAATTACGAGCCGGGCCGCCAGTACCCGGTCGTGCTGTTCGTGCACGGCGCCGGCTACCTGCAGAACGTCCACGACCGGTATCCCACTTACTTCCGCGAGCAGATGTTCCACAACCTGCTGGTGCAGCAGGGCTACCTCGTGCTGGACCTCGATTTCCGCGCGTCCAGCGGTTACGGCCGTGACTGGCGCACGGCGATCTATCGGCAGATGGGCCACCCGGAACTCGAGGACTACCTCGACGGCATCGACTGGCTGGTCGACAACCACCAGGCCGACCGAGACCGCGTCGGCATCTACGGCGGCAGCTACGGCGGCTTCATGACGTTCATGGCGCTGTTCCGCGAGCCCGGCACGTTCAAGGCCGGCGCCGCGCTGCGCCCGGTCACCGACTGGTCGCAGTACAACCACGCCTACACCGCCAACATCCTCAACACGCCCGACATCGACCCCGAGGCATACGCCAAGTCGTCGCCGATGGAATACGCCGACCGCCTGCAGGACCACCTGCTGATCGCGCACGGCATGATCGACGACAACGTGTTCTACAAGGACTCGGTGATGATGGCGCAGCGCCTGATCGAGCTGCGCAAGGACAAGTGGGAGCTGGCGAGCTACCCGCTCGAACGCCACGCCTACCAGCACCCGGCCTCGTGGTACGACCAGTACCGCCGCATCTACGAGCTGTTCGAGCGCACGCTGAAGTGACCGCGCCCGGCCCGTTGCCGGCATTCGAGCTGCTGCGGCCGTCGCCGTGGAAGATGCTCGCGCTGCTGGCGATTTCGGCCGGATTCGTGTGGATGGCGCTCGTCATCGGCGAGCGCCATCCGTTGATCGCGTGGATCGGCGGCGGGGTCTTCGGGCTGTGCGGCCTGGTCGCACTGGTGACGCTGCTGCCGGGCGCGAACCACTTGCGGCTCGATGCCGACGGCATCGAGCTGCGCTCGCTGTTCCGGGTCACCCGCTGGGGCTGGCGCGATGTCGTGCGTTTCGGCCCCACGCGCGTGGGCCTGCACACGATGGTCGGCATCGACTTCGCCGACCATGTGGAGGCTGCGGCGCGTCTGCGCCGCGTCAATCGCGGCCTGACCGGCTTCCATGGCGCCCTGCCCGACACCTACGGGCACCGCGCCGCGGACCTCGCAGCCAGACTGGAGACCTGGCGCCGCGCTTGCGCCTGATGTCCCGCGGGCGCGCGCGCGAAAGCGCCTCAACGGTCAAGCTCTTCGCGCGCAAGCGCGCTCCTACACGGTCGCCGTTGATCGGGAGCAAGGCGCGTGCGGGTACGCGCCCAGGCGTCATGCTCCGGTTTGATCAGGAAGGGGATGCGGGATACCCGCCGTCGCCGCGTTGCGCATCGCGCGATCGGACCGGACCTGCGGCGCGCACCTGCCCCCCCGTGCCAGTAGGAGCGCGCTCGCGCGCGAGGCGCGTTGCCGGGAAAGCCCTCGCGCGCAAGTGCGCTCCTACACGGCCGCCAATGCTCGCGCGCAAACGCGTGCCTGCACCGCGGCGACTGATCACGATCAATGTCGCCATGACCGCCCCGCCTACAATGGCGCCATGACCAATTTCGACAGCGTCCGCGCCTATCTGACCGGCCTCCAGGACCGGATCTGCCGCGACATCGAACAGGCCGACGGCCAGGCCCGTTTCACCGAAGACCTGTGGCAGCGCGCCGAAGGCGGCGGCGGCCGCACGCGCATCCTGCGCGATGGCGCGGTGTTCGAGCAGGCCGGCATCGGCTTCTCCGACGTCTCCGGCACCGCCCTGCCACCCTCGGCCAGCGCCAACCGGCCCGAGCTCGCCGGTGCGTCGTGGCGCGCCTGCGGTGTGTCGCTGGTGTTCCACCCCCGCAACCCCTACCTGCCGACCACGCACGCCAACGTGCGCCACTTCCATGCGGTGCGCGACGGCGAGACCGTCGCCTGGTGGTTCGGCGGCGGCTTCGACCTCACCCCGTTCTACCCGTTCGACGAGGACGTGCACCACTGGCACCGCACCGCCCGCGACCTGTGCGCGCCCTTCGGCGGCGAGGCCCGTTACGACGCCCACAAGCGTTGGTGCGACGACTATTTCTTCCTGCGTCACCGCAACGAGACCCGCGGCGTGGGCGGCCTGTTCTTCGATGATCTGCATGGCGACTTCGACACCGATTTCGCCTATCTGCGCGCGGTCGGCGACGGCTTCCTCGACGCCTACCTGCCGATCGTCGAGCGCCGCAAGGACATGCCATATGGCGAGCGCGAACGCGAATTCCAGCTGTATCGCCGCGGTCGCTATGTCGAATTCAACCTGGTCTACGACCGCGGCACGCTGTTCGGGCTGCAGTCCGGCGGCCGGGCCGAATCGATCCTGATGAGCCTGCCGCCACGCGTGCGCTGGGAATACGGCTACACGCCCGACGCCGGCAGCGACGAGGCGCGCCTGCTCGATTACCTGCGCCCGCGCGACTGGCTGTCCGAACCGGCCTGACCGTACCTGCAGCGACCGCCGTGCATCCCGATGTCGTCCCCGACTGCCTGCAGTGCCTGCACGCCGATGCGCAACTGCTCGCGTTCGACAAGCCGGCCGGTCTGCTGTCGGTGCCCGGCCGCGGCGCCGACAAGCAGGACAGTCTGGCGACCCGGGCGCTGGCGCACTGGCCCGACGCGCGCGTGGTGCACCGGCTGGACATGGCCACCTCCGGCGTCATCGTGCTGGCGCGCGGCCTGGAGATGCAGCGTGTGCTCAGCGCCGCGTTCGCCGAACGGCGTGTCGACAAACGCTACGAGGCCATCGTCGACGGCTGGCCGGAGGCGGACGGCGGCGACATCGATCTTGCCTTGGGTGCCGACTGGCCGAACCGCCCCCGGCAGCAGGTGGACCCGGTCATGGGCAAGCCCTCGCTCACCCGCTGGCGCGTCCTCGACCGCGGCCACGGGCCGGACGGCGCGCCGCGCGCGCGCCTGGCGCTGACGCCGGTGACCGGGCGCAGCCACCAGTTGCGGGTCCATCTGCAGGCCATCGGTCATCCGATCCTTGGCGATGCGCTCTACGCACCGCCTGCCGCTGCGGACGCGGCCCCGAGGCTGCTGCTGCACGCCGCGTCGCTCACGCTGCCGCATCCGCTCGACGCCCGGCCGCTGCGCCTGCACGCTGAATGTCCGTTCTGACGCCCCACGGGCCAGCGAGTCTGAAGACGCCGGCTCGCTCTGGATGACGATTTCCGGGCCGCCCGGTGTACCCGCGCGCCCGGATCGCGGACATAAAAAAGCCCCGTAGGCAGGGGGGGCCTACGGGGCTCGGGAACCAGGCGCGGGGAGACGCCTGTTGGTTCCGGTCGATCACTCCAGGGGAAGGGAGAGATCTGCGACAGACCTTGCATCTGTCGAGGGTTATGAAAGCACTCCGGGGATGGATGGTTCGTGAAGATTCCGGTTAATTTTCTGTTGGATTCAGGCCGCATTTACTCCGGCTGCCGCTGGCACCTCGGCGGCCCGCGAACCCCCTCAAACGGCAAAGTCCGACGGCGCTCCGGGACGCCCTGGCGGCACCCGATCCCTGCTCTTTTCGCAGGTCGATCGCGCGCGACGCGCTCTGCCCGGAGCGGCTGTGCCCGACGCGATCCCGGGGCTCAGTGGGCCTCGTCCCAGTTGTCGCCCACGCCGCTGTCGACGACCAGCGGCACCCGCAGATCGGCGGCCGCGGTCATCCGCGCGACGACCTCCGGCAGCAGCACGTCGACGAAGTCCGCATCCGCCTCGAAGACCAGTTCGTCGTGGACCTGCAGGATCATCTTCGCCCGGTCGGCGTGGTCGGCGATCCATCCGTCGATCGCGATCATCGCGCGCTTGATGATGTCGGCGGCGGTGCCCTGCATCGGCGCGTTGATCGCGGCGCGCTCGGCGCCCGCTCGCTGCTGGGCGTTGCCCTTCTGGATGAAATCCAGCGTGAGCCGGCGCCCGAACACGGTTTCGACATGGCCGCTCGCGCGGGCCTGCTCGCGGGTGCGGTCCATGAAGTCGCGCACGCCGGGGTACCGGGAGAAGTACAGCGCGATGTAGTCCTGGGCCTCGCCGCGGCCGATGCCGAGATTGCGCGCCAGGCCGAAGGCGCTCATGCCGTACATCAGGCCGAAGTTGATGGCTTTCGCGGCGCGGCGTTCGTTCGCGGTGACGTCCTCGAGCGCACGCCCGAACACCTCGGCCGCGGTCGCCCGGTGCACGTCGACGCCTGATTCGAACGCGCCGATCAGCCCCGGGTCCCCGGACAGGTGGGCCATGATCCGCAGCTCGATCTGCGAGTAATCGCAGGCCACGAGCTTGCGGCCCGGCGGCGCGACGAAGGCGCGGCGGATCCGGCGGCCGTCCTCGGTGCGGATCGGAATGTTCTGCAGGTTGGGGTCCGAGGACGACAGGCGTCCGGTCGCCGCGCCGGCCTGGTGGTAACTGGTGTGCACGCGGCCGGTATCGGGATTGATCATCTCCGGCAGCTTGTCGGTGTAGGTGCCGCGCAGCTTGGCGAGGCTGCGGTAGTCCAGGATCACCCGCGGCAGCTCGTGCTGGTCGGCGATCGCCTCGAGCGCCTCCTCGTTCGCGCTCGGCTGGCCCTTGGGCGTCTTGACTACGGCCGGCAGGCCCAGCTCGTCGAACAGCAGCGCGCAGACCTGCTTGGGCGAATCGAGATTGAAGGTGCGCCCGGCGAGTTCGGTCGCCTTCTGCTGCGCGGCGAGCATGCGCCGCGACAGATCGGCGCTCTGCCGACGCAGTTCGTCGATGTCGACGCGGACGCCGTTGGCCTCGATCCGGGCCAGCACCGGCACCAGCGGCATCTCGATGTCGGTGTAGACCCGCGCGAGCCCGGCATCGGCCTCGATCCGCGGCTTCAGCACCCGGTGCAGGCGCAGGGTGATGTCGGCATCCTCGGCGGCGTAGCGCGTCGCGTCGTCGATGGCGACCTGCGCGAACGAGATCTGCTTGGCGCCCTTGCCGGCGACGTCCTCGAACTTGATCGTCTCCATGCCGAGGTGGCGCCGGGCCAGCGAATCCATGTCGTGACGGGCGATGCCGGCGTCGAGCACAAAGCTCTCGAGCAGGGTGTCGTCGGCATAGCCCTGCACGTCGACGCCGTGGCGCCGCAGCACGTGGATGTCGTACTTGCCGTGCTGGCCGAGCTTGCGCCGGGTGGGGTCTTCGAGCAGCGGGCGCAGGGCCGCGAGCACGAGCTCGCGGTCGAGCTGCGCGGGCGCGCCGGGGTAATCGTGGCCGACCGGGATGTAGGCTGCGCGCCCCGGCTCCACCGCGACGCTCAGGCCGACGAGGCCGGACCGCATCGCGTCCAGCGCGTCGGTCTCGGTGTCGAACGCGAACTCGTCGGCCGCCTGCAGCTGCGCGATCCACCCATCGAGCTGCTCGCGCGTGAGCACGGTTTCGTAGTCGCCCGGGACGGTCAGCGCCGGGTCCAGCGACGCGGGCGCGACCGGCGGCTCGGCGGCCGATGCCGCGCCCGTCGCCGGGGCGGCAACACCGCCGCCGGCCTCGAGATCACGCAGCGCCTGGGTGAAGCCGTAGCGCGCGTACAGCACGCGCAGCGCATCGGCATCGCAGGCGCGCAGCACCAGCGTGTCGGGGCCGCCATCGAGCGGCACGTCGATCCGGATCGTCGCCAGGTCCCGGCTCAGCGGCAGCTGGTCCAGCGCCGCGCGCAGGTTGTCGCCAATCTTGCCCTTGATGCCGGCGGCGCCGGCGATCACGCCGTCCAGCGATTCGTATTCCGCCAGCCATTTGGCGGCAGTCTTGGGCCCGCACTTGGGCACGCCCGGAATGTTGTCGACGCTGTCGCCCATCAGCGCCAGCATGTCGATGATCTGGTCGGGGCGGACGCCGAACTTGTCCATCACCGCGGCTTCGCTGTCCATGCGGCTGCCGCTCATCGTGTTGACCAGGGCGATGCCGGGCCGCACGAGCTGGGCGAAATCCTTGTCGCCGGTGGAAATGGTGACCTCGATGCCGGCCTCGCTGCCCTGCACCGCCAGCGTGCCGATCACGTCGTCCGCCTCGACACCCGGCACGCGCAGGATCGGGAAGCCCAGCGCCTCGACGATCGCGCACATCGGCTCGACCTGGGCACGCAGGTCGTCCGGCATCGGCGGCCGGTTGGCCTTGTACTCGGCGTAGAGATCGTCGCGGAACGTGCGCCCGGGTGCGTCGACGACGAAGGCGGCGTAGTCGGGCGCCTCCTTGAGCGTGGCACGCAGCATGTTGACCACGCCGAACAGCGCGCCGGTGGGCTCACCGTCGTCATTGGACAGCGGCGGCAGCGCATGGAAGGCGCGGTAGAGGTAGGAGGAACCGTCGATCAGGACTAGGCGTTTCATCCGTGGATTCTACCGCCGCGCCGGTGACGCCCCGGCGCGCAGCCGCCGTTCCCGACCGCGCCGCGCCTGCGCGGCCGTCCCCCCGTGCCGGCCCGGGACTGCGTGCACGGCAGCCTGCCGTGCCCGGTCGCATACTGGCCCCCCGCCCGCAGGAGTTCCGCCATGTCCGCCCCGCGCACTGCCCTGATCCTCGCCGCCCTGCTGGGCCTGTCCGCCTGCGCGACCACCGGCGACGGCATGTCACCCGACGGTATTCCGGCCGATGCGGTGGAAACCACCCGCACCGAAGCCAACGGCGACCGCATCACCGAGTTCCGCGTCGGCGGCCAGCTGCGCGCGGTGCGTGTCTCGCCGTCGCGCGGCGTCACCTATTACCTGTACGACCGCGATGGCGACGGCAGCATCGACAGCGATCGCGACAGCGTGCCGCAGACCTACTTCAAACTCTTCAGCTGGTGAGCCGGCCGCTGCAGCTCGCCCTGGTCGGCTACGGGCTGGCGGGGCGGGTGTTCCATGCCCCGCTGATCGCCGCGACGCCGGGCCTGGCGCTGCACACGGTGGTCTCCAGCGACGCACGCAAGGTCCATGCGGATCTGCCCGGGGTGCGTGTGGCCGCCGACGCGCAGGCGGCGTTCGCCGATCCGGCGATCGACCTCGTCGTGATCGCCTCGCCCAATGCCACGCACGCGCCGCTGGCGACCGCGGCGCTGCAGGCGGGCCGGCATGTGGTCGTCGACAAGCCGTTCGCGATCGATCTGAGCGAGGCGCGTGCTGTCGCGGAGACGGCACGGGCGAGTGGACGGCTGCTCGCCGTGTTCCACAACCGGCGCTGGGATGCCGATTTCCTCGCGCTGCGCGCCCTGCTCGACGCCGGCGCGCTGGGCGAGATCGCCGAGATGCATTCGCATTTCGACCGGTTCCGGCCGACGGTGCCGGACCGCTGGCGCGAGCGCGCCGGCCCGGGCGCCGGGCTGTGGCTCGATCTCGGCCCGCATCTGGTCGACCAGGCGCTTCAGCTGTTCGGACGTCCTGATGCGGTGCAGGCCGACATCGCGATCCAGCGTGATGGCGCCGAGGCCGACGATTTCTTCCACGTCGTGCTGCGCTACCCGCGGCTGCGTGTGGTGCTGCACGCCGGCGCATTGGTCCCCGGCGCGGGCCTGCGCTTCGCCGTGCACGGCACCGGCGGCAGCTGGTTCAAGCATGGGCTCGATCCGCAGGAGGCCGCGCTGCGGGCGGGCGGGAGGCCGGGCGCCGACGGCTGGGGCGTGGACCCTGCGCCGGGGCGACGGCTGCGTGTGGACGCCGACGGCACGGTGCGTGACGCGCCATCACCGGAGCCTGCGGGTGATTACCGCGCGTTCTACACCGGCATCCGCGATGCGATCCGCGACTGCGTGGCGCCACCGGTCACCGTCGACGAGGCGCTCGATGTCATGCGTGTGCTGCAGGCCGGCATCGACAGCGCCAGGAGCGGGCGCGTGGTGGCCCCCGCGTCATTGAACGCCGAGGCGCGGGCTTAGCGCCTGCCTGCGGGATCCGCGTTGCGGCTTGCCATTGTGTTTGGCGCGCGCGCCGCGTGGCTGTGATCACCAGTCCGAAACGGACTGCATCCGACGCGTGTCACGCATGCGGCGCGACCGGTTCCGCATCCTGTAGGAGCGCGCTCGCGCGCGAAGGGACATTCCCGGTCGAACTTCATCGCGCGCAAGCGCGCTCCTACACGAGCAGGTGCGGCTGAACACGACGGGTCGCGCGCGTTTTGCGATGCCGGAGCCGGGCCTTGTCCGGCGCAGCGTCGCCGTCCTCCGTTCACGCCGCGGGAGCGCGCTTGCGCGCGAACGGGCGTTCCCGGTCGAGCCTCATCGCGCGCAAGCGCGCTCCTACACGAGCGGGTGCGGCTGAACACGACGGGTCGCGCGCGTTTTGCGGTGCCGGAGCCGGGTCCTGTCCGGCGCAGCGGCGACGCCCTCCGTTCACGCCGCGGGACGGCGCTGGCGCGCGAACGGACGTTCCCGGTCGAGCCGCATCGCGCGCGAGCGCGCTCCTACAGGGGATCGAGAGCCGAGAGGCGCGACCAGGCGTGCATTTGCGGCGACGCGAGGGACAATGAACAGCTGAGCCGCGACGCCCTACGTTCACGCCGTGGGACCGCGCTGGCGCGCGAACGGGCGCTCCCGGTCGAGCCTCATCGCGCGCGAGCGCGCTCCTACAGAACGGGCGAATCCGGATAGCCGGACGCGCCGCCAACGCAGCGCACGCCGATACGCGAACGGCGCCCGGATGCGGGGCGCCGTTCGTGACTTCGACAGCGCGCGACGTTTACTTCTGCAGCAGTTCACCCACCAGCGCATCGGCGCCGTAGACCGACTTCAGCGATTCGATGATCGCCGCGCTGTGCACCGACACCGTGCGGTTGAGCTTCGGGTCGTACCAGAAGTTGCCGCCCAGCGAGTGGATGTTGCCGTCGAACGCGAGGCCGACGACCTGCGCATCGCGGTTGATCACCGGGCTGCCGGAATTGCCGCCGATGATGTCGTTGGTGCTGACGAAATTGAAGCGTGTGTCCTGTGCGATGCGGCCTTGCGCGTCCAGCCAGCGCTTCGGCAGCGCATACGGCTCGGCGCCGGTGTTGCGTGCGAACACGCCGCCCATTGTCGTGAACGGTTCGATCGCCTTGCCGTTTTCTTCCCAGCCGGCGACATCGCCGTAGGACAGGCGCAGGGTGAACGTCGCGTCCGGGTAGACCGTGGTACCGAGCTTGTCGAAGCGCACCTTGGCGATCTGCGTGGCCGCGCGCGATTCGATCGATGCGACCTCCGATTCCTGCCGCTGACGGACCGCACGCGCCGACGCATCGACCGCGCGGGCCAGACGGATGAAGGGATCGTCGGACGCGTCCACCGCCGCGGCACCGCCGGTCCACAGACGCTCGCGTTCGGCGACGTCGGCGAGCGTCGACCCCTCGACCAGGGCCTTGGCGAGCTGCGCCGGCGACTGCGTGCCGAGGACGGACTTCACCAGCGGATCGTCGGTGCCCAGCAGTTCGCGGAACTTGGTCAGCGACCAGGTCAGCTTGGCGATCTCGAACTCCGGATACACCGGCGCCGAACTCAGCAGCGTCTGGCGCAGGCGGCCCTGGCCGGCGTCCTGGAACTCGGGCAGACGCGCGTCGTTGGGCTTCGCGCGCTCCGCGCCGCCGCGCACAAGGGTGCGGGCGATGCCGAACAGGCGCGAGTCGAAGCCGCGGCCCTGCTCGAGCAGCATGTAGGGCACGGCGAGCTGACGCGCCGTGACCTGGGCCGCTTCCACCTCATTCCACGGCGTCGCGTCCACGCCGTCGCGCAGCCGCGCTTCCTCGGCACGCTTGCCGGCGAACACCTGCGGATCGAGCAGCGCCTGCAGCTGCCCACGCACCACCTTGTAGCTGTTGTCGGTGAAGGTGAGATCCGACTGCGCCTGGCGCGTGGCCTCGTCGCTGATGCGGCCGTACTGGCCGAGCATCGCGCGACGCTCGGCCAGCCACAGCAGGGTGTTGATCAGGCTGACGTCACGCACCGTTTCCAGCTGGGCGACCGTGAGCTGGCGCTGGGTGCGGCCGGGATGGCCGGTGACCATGACCAGCTCGCCGGCTTCCGCGCCTTCGGGCTTCAGCGTGAAGTGGTGTTCGACGTTCGCCGGCTTGCCGTCCTCGTAGGCACGCAGCAGCGCGGCGTCGAGGTTGTAGCGCGGGAAATTGAAATTGTCGGGATCGCCGCCGAAGAAGCCGACCGAATATTCGGGCGTGAACACCAGGCGCACATCGGAATAGCGGTGGTAGCGGTAGAGATGCTGCTGGCCGCCGTTGTAGAGCTCGACGACGTCGCACCGCGTCTTCGCCTCGTCGTCGCCGACGCATTCCGATTCGATGCGGCTCTTCTCGGCGTTGCGCGCCTCCACGTAGGCCTGGCCCTGCTTGCCGTCGACCGCCGCGCTCACGCGCCCGCTGACGTCGGTGATCGCGCGCAGCACGTTGAGCTCCTCGGCCGGACACTGCAGCTCCTCACCGCGTGCATCGGCGACGAAGCCGTCGTTCTGCAGATCGCGCTCGGGCGACGACAGCCCTTGCACGCAGCCGACGACGCAATGCGCATTGGTCAGCACCAGCCCGTCGGGCGAAACGAACGAACCCGAGCAGCCACCGGCGAGGCGCACCGACGACTGCATCGCATGGTCCACCCAGGCCTGATCGGGCGAGAAGCCGTACTGCGACTGCAGCGCGGCCTTGGGCAGGTTGTCGAGCGTCCACATGCCTTCGGCGGCGTGGGCGGAGGCGACCGTCACCAGGGCACCGGTCAGCGCGAGGAAGGAGGCGCGCGAACCGCGCGACGTCGGGAAGCGGATGAGCATGCGGCACCCTGGAAGCACTACCGGCCGGCGGCCGTGGACCCTGAAGCCTAATGCGCCGCGGCGCGGTGCGCGCGGGCAGAAGGTCACGGCGCCGCGCGTTGGCCGGCCAAACCGCATTCACGTAGGATGCGGCCGACCAGTGCGGCCGGCCGAGGCCTGCCGCCCGGCCGGAATCGAGGATCGAATGACCACTTCAGACCGACGCCGCCCAGCGCCCCCGGACGACGCCAGCCTCCGCGCAGGCCTGACCCGCGAGCAGACCGCCGCCATCGCCACCCTGGAACAACTGGGCTGGACGCTGCAGTTCGTGCGCCGCCCGCTGTTCAAGGACCCGGTCCCCGTGCTCTTCCAGAAAGGCGGCGAGCGCTGGATCGCCGTCGAAGGCGATGGCCGGCTCGACGAGAATCCGGCCTTCGCGATTCGCGAATAGGCCGCTCCCGTGGGCGGCCATGAATACGCGCCGCCCTCACGGTGGCCCGGCTAGGCTCCGCGGCGTCGCCCACCCTGGAGTCATCCGATGTCCTCGTTCGCCCTGTATCTCTTCGGCATGCTGGTGCTGATCGGCGGCCTCGCCTACGGCGCCCACCTGGCCGGTCTGGCCCCGCAGTGGATCGCGGTCGGCGTGATCGTCCTCCTCGGCCTCGGCATCGTGAAGGCCGTGGCCCGCACCCGCCGCCCGGATCCGCCGGCGCACTGAGCCGCGCTCAACGCACGATCAGTACCGGGCGTTCGCTGCGCGCCACGACCGACCGGGTCTGGCTGCCGAGAAGCAGCCGGCCCAGTCCGCGCCGGCCGTGCGACGCCATGACCACCAGATCGACGTCGCGCGCTTCGGCGGTATCGAGGATCGCGTCGGCCGGAGGCCGCTCCGGCACGAAGACCGTCTGCACCGCGACGCCACGCGCCTCCCCGATGGCCGCGACGGCGGCGAGCACCTCATCGGCGCGGGTCTTCGCCGCGGCGCGGTAATCGGCGAGGAAGTCGTCGAAGCCCACCAGACCCGACGGATCGGTCAATGCGGTATTCCAGGGCTCGGACACGGTGATCGCAACCAGGGAAGCCCCCAGCCCCGCCGCCAGCGCCACCGCGTGCTCGACACCCCGGGCGGCAAGATCGGACCCGTCGGTGGCCACCAGAATCGACCGGTACATGGCGCAACCGCCTGTGGACGGAGGCCCAGTCTAGGCGCCATCCGGCGCGGGAACGCGGCGGATCGCGGCGGACCGACGGACGGCGTGCGCCGCACGGCCGGACTCCGTCACGAGGCCCGCCACCCAGCCGCAGGCCCGGATCAGGCGGGTTGCAGGTTGGCGTAGGCCAGCACGAGCCACTTGCTGCCGGCGTCGTCGAAATTGACCTGCACGCGTGCGTGCGGACCGTCGCCTTCGATATCGATCACCGTGCCGGCGCCGAACTTGGCATGGGCCACGGTCTGGCCGATCTGCACGCCCACCGACGGCGCCAGACTGGCGTGACCGTAGACCGGGCGCTGACGGGGCGGGAACGCGGCGCGCGGCGCCTGCACCTTCGGCCGCACTTCGCGCAGCAGCGCCGGCGGAATCTCGCGCAGGAACCGCGACGGCACGCCGAACATGTCCTGCCCGTGCAGGCGTCGCGCTTCGGCGTAGGTGAGCACCAGCATCTGCCGCGCGCGGGTGATCCCGACGTAGGCCAGCCGGCGCTCCTCCTCGAGCCGCCCGCTTTCTTCTGCGGTGCGGGCGCTCGGAAACAGGCCTTCTTCCAGGCCCACGAGGAACACCAGCGGGAACTCCAGGCCCTTGGCGCTGTGCAGGGTCATCAGCTGCACGCCGTCCTCGCCGGCCTGCGCCTGGCCCTCGCCGGCCTCCAGCGCGGCATAGGCCAGGAACGCGACGAGCTCGGTGAGCTGCGCGCTTTCCTCGTCGTCGCCGCGCACGAAGCGCGAGGCCACCGACACCAGTTCGTCGAGGTTCTCGACCCGCGAATCCGCGCTGCCCTTGGACTCGTTGGCGTAGTGCACGCGCAGGTTGGACCGCGCCAGCACGTGATCGATCTTATCCTTGAGCGGCAGCTCGGCGGTTTCCGCGGTCAGCGTGTCGATCAACTGGGCGAACGCCGCCAGCGCATTGCGCGCGCGGCCGGCCAGCACGTTGCCCTGGGCATTGCGGATCGCCGCTTCCCACAAGGGAATGCCGTGCTCGCGCGCGGTGCGGCGCACCTCGTCCAGGGTGCGCTCGCCGATGCCACGCGGTGGCGTGTTGACCGCACGCTCGAACGCCGCGTCGTCGTCGCGGTTGGCGACCAGGCGCAGATACGCCAGCGTGTCCTTGATTTCGGCGCGCTCGAAGAAGCGCACGCCGCCGTAGACGCGGTACGGCACCTGCTCGGCGACCAGTTGCTCCTCGAGCGCACGCGACTGGGCGTTGCTTCGGTAGAGGATCGCGATCTCGCCGTGGCTGCCGCCATCACGCACCCACTGCAGCGCGCGTTCGACGACGTAGCGCGCCTCGTCGATCTCGTTGTAGGCGGCGTAGAGATCGATCGGATCGCCCTCGCCGCTGTCGGTCCACAGCTGCTTGCCGAGGCGCTCGGGGTTGTGCGCGATCACCGCGTTCGCCGCGCCGAGGATATTGGCCGTGGAGCGGTAGTTCTGCTCCAGGCGGATCGTCTCGGCGCCGGCGTAGTCATTGAGGAAGCGCTGGACGTTCTCGACCTTCGCCCCGCGCCAGCCGTAGATCGCCTGGTCGTCGTCGCCGACCACGAACACCTTGCCCGCGTCCGCGCCGTCGCCGGCCAGCACGCGCACGAACGCGTACTGGATGGCATTGGTGTCCTGGAACTCGTCGACCAGCAGGTGGCCGAAGCGCCGGCGGTAATGGGTGAGCAGGGCCGGCGTGTCGCGCAGCAGCTCGTGCGCGCGCAACAGGATCTCGGCGAAGTCCACCAGCCCGGCGCGGTCGCAGCGCTCCTGGTACAGCGCGTAGGCCTTGAGCATCGCCCCCGACCACTCGTCGCCCGCGTCCTGGATGTGCTGGGGCCGGCGGCCCTCGTCCTTCTGCGCGTTGATCCACCACGCGATCTGCCGCGGCGGGAAGCGCGCATCGTCGAGTTCGAGCTGCTGCACCACCCGCTTGACCAGACGCAGCTGGTCGTCGCTGTCGAGGATCTGGAAGCCCTCGGGCAGCTTCGCGTCCTGCCAGTGCAGGCGCAGCAGCCGGTGGGCGAGACCGTGGAAGGTGCCGATCCACATGCCGCGCGCGCCGTTGCGCAGCTGCGCATCGACGCGATGGCGCATTTCCGCCGCCGCCTTATTGGTGAAGGTGACCGCGAAAATCCCGTGCGCGGGCACGCCGAGCACCTCGTTGAGCCAGGCGATGCGGTGGGTCAGCACGCGTGTTTTGCCGCTGCCGGCACCGGCCAGCACGAGGTAGTGGGAATCAGGGGCGGAAACGGCTTGGCGCTGGCCCGGGTTCAGCCCGTCGAGCAGGTGCGAGACATCCATCGGCACATTCTACGCGTGGCCCCGTCGCGGCAGCCGCGACACACGGACCCGGCCGAGCCCATTCATCGATGCGGAGCCGGCGCACGGCCATGGTGCACCGCGCAAGAACCACGCGGTCTTCGAACGAAAGAATCTTGCGCGCGCGGGTCTGCACGTCGATACACGCCGGCAAAATTGACAGCGTTGTCAGCGCCCCTGTAAAAGCGGTCCCTCTTCGTCGCCCCCAGAGGCGGCACTTTCAGACCCTGGGGAGGGACGATGCAGTTTTCGACACCGCTACCACACACACTGAGCCGCGCGATCGCGGCAGCTCTGATGATCGCCGCACTGCCCGCGGCCGCGCAGGAACGCGCACCGACCGACGCCGATACCGACGCCGCGCGCACGCTGGACGCGGTGATCGTCACCGTCGAGCGTCGCGAGCAGGACCTGCAGAAATACGCCGGCACCGCGCAGGCGATCACCGCCGAAGACGCGCGGGCGCTGGGCATCAACAACGAACTGCGCAACATCCAGGCGCTGGTGCCGGGCCTGAGCATGTCCAACCAGGAAGGCAACCTGGAGATCTTCATTCGCGGCGTGGGCTCGGCCAACAACACCGAGCTGGGCGACCCGGGCGCTGCACCGCACATCAACGGCGCCTACATCGCACGCCCGCGTGGCCTGGGCGGCATGTTCTACGACATCGAGCGCGTGGAGATCAACAAGGGCCCGCAGGGCACGCTGCGCGGTCGCAACGCCCTCGCCGGCTCGCTCAACATCGTCACCAAGCGGCCCGATCTCGAGGACTTCGGCGGCTACGTGCAACTGGAAGCGGGCAACCGTGATCACCAGGCCGGCGAGTTCGCGATCAACCTGCCGCTCGGTGGCTGGGCGGCGCTGCGCTTCGCCGGGTATTCGGTGGAGAAGGACAGCTCGTTCCGGAATGCGGGGGATCCGCGCCTCGATCCGGCCGGCATCCAGGACGAAAAGGGCGGCCGCGTGTCGTTCCTGTACCAGCCCGACGACAAGCTGAGCGTGTTCGCGATGGCGGACATGGGCAAGGAAGGCGGCACCGGCTATCCGGGCGCCAACATCTGGAGCGCGGCCTGCGGCAGCGCCGACCCCGACACCTGCCCCGACAGCCCGGGCCTGGCGCCCGAGGATCTCGATCTCCGCAACGTCGTCTATCGCGGCGCCCAGGGCACACTCGACAGCACCAACTGGGGCGCGATGGCGAACGTGAGCTACGACTTCGGCCCGATCGTCGCCGAGTACAACACCAGCTATCGCGATGTGGACTACCGCCAGACCAACGCCGCCAGCGAAGGCATCCTGTGGCCGGGCCGCGATGTCAGCGCGCGCGGGCCGGGCAATCCGGAGGGGTTCGACTACGACAATTTCTCCACCCAGTACTGGCAGACGCTGTCGCAGGCGACCACGCACGAACTGCGGCTGTCTTCGTCGGGGGACGGGCGCTTCCAGTGGACCGGCGGCGCATTCCACTTCAACGAGGACCAGCAGGTCGGTTATCTGTCACTGACCGACAAGGGCACCTGGTTCTCGGGCACCGAATTCACGATGCCGCGCGTCAATGGCCGCTCCACCGCGCTGTTCGCCGACGGCACCTTCGAGGTCAACGACCGCACTCGCCTGAAGGCCGGCGTACGCCGTACGCGTGAAGCCAAGTCGCGCTACGGCATCGGCGGCAACTGGGCGCTGGGCCTGCCGGGCCAGGGCGGTGATTTCGCCACGCGGCTGGGCACCGAGGGTTTCGCGCCTGCGTTTCTCAAGCGCCCGAACTTCGACGTGACCGGCCTGACCTCGCAGGCGGACATGGCCCGCTTCCTGCTCGAGGGCATCCTGCGCGAAGGCCAACGTGACACGATCGGCCAGCAGATCGGCGATGTCGCCAACGGCGGCGCATTCGGCTGCGTCGACCGGCCCGACATCGGCGGCGACACCATCGACTGCCCGTACGAGTCATGGGTGCAGGTCAACTCGATCCCCTCGCAGCAGTTCGGCGAGAGCCGCTTCCAGTTCAACGACTGGCGCACCGGCGTGGAGTTCGATCTCACCGACGACCACATGCTCTATGCCACCGTCTCCACCGGTCACAAGTCGGGCGGCTTCAACGACACCTTCGATGTCAATGTGATCCCGGAGGCCTTCAGCCCCGAGTCGATCAAGGCCTACGAGATCGGCAGCAAGATGAGCCACCGCTGGTTCGGTCGTCCGGGCACGTTCAACGTCAGCGCGTTCTATTACGACTACACCGACCAGGTGTTCCAGGACCTGACGGTGATCTCGCTCAATAACGATGGTGAGCCGGCCGGCTACTCGCTGGTGAACCGCAATATCGGCCGTTCGGCGATCTACGGTATCGAGGCCGAGAGCGTCACGCGTTTCGGTGCGGGCTTCATGCTGCACCTCAACGCGCTCGCGCTCGACAGCGAGATCAAGGAAGGCATCGTCGGCGACGCACGCAGCCAGAACTACGGCGCCGGCGGCGTGACGTCGCTGATCGATCTCACCGGCAACGAACTGCCGCTGGCGTCGCGCTTCACCGGCAACGTGCGTCTGCAGCAGTTCAGCGAACTGCCGTTCGGCTCGCTCGACTGGCAGTTGCTGGCGTCCTACCGCTCGGCGTACTACCTCACCCAGTACAACAACCGGGATGTGGTGTACGTCGACGAGGCCCAGGATTTCGTGCGTCAGGAAACCGCGGCCGAGGCCGGCTTCCCGGATCGCCAGCGCGGCGAGGTCACGCTCAATGCCGGCATCGGGCTGACGTCGCTGGACGGACGTTGGCGCTACGAGCTGTTCGGCAGCAACCTGCTCAACAACGACGTCTCGCAGAAGGCGCTCGTCGGGTCGCGGCTCAACATCCGCTTCCTCAACGACGCCCGCGCCTACGGCCTGCGGGTGCGCTACCAGTTCTGATGCCGTCACGGGCGCCCCGCGCGTGACCGGCCGGTCGCGCGCGGGGCGTCTCACGTCGCTCCCCCTGCGGTCTCCAGCGGCCCGAGGATTCTTCGATGCACACCACACCCCGCACCATGTCCAATCCTGCCGCGATCGCGGTGGTGAGCCTGATCTTCTTCACCTGGGGCGGGCTGACCAGCCTCAACGACGTGTTGATTCCGCACCTCAAAGCCGTGTTCTCGATGAGCTACACGCAGACGATGCTGATCCAGTTCACGTTCTTCGGTGCGTATTTCCTGATGTCGATGCCGGCCGGCGCCGTCGTCGCACGTGTGGGCTACAAGGCGGGCATCGTCATCGGCCTGGTGATCGCGTCGATCGGCGCGGCGATGTTCTATCCGGCCGCGCGGCTGCCGTCGTACCCGGTCTTCCTGACCGCACTGTTCGTGCTGGCCAGCGGCATCACCCTGCTGCAGGTCGCGGCCAATCCCTACATCAGCCTGCTGGGCCGGCCCGAGACCTCGCACAGCCGGCTCAACCTGGCGCAGGCACTGAATTCGCTGGGCACGACGGTCTTTCCGCTGGTGATCGGCCCGCTGATCCTGGTCGGTGCGGTGCTCGGCGTCGACGAGATCGCGGCGATGGGCGCGGCCGAACAGGCGGCGTATCGCGCGGCCGAAGCGCAGTCGGTCGAGATGCCTTACCTGCTGCTCTCCGGCGGTCTGCTGGTGCTGGCGGTGTTCGTGCTGCTGATGCGCATTCCGTCGCTGCGCGAGGCCACCGAGGCCAGTCCGGCGGTGCACCACACCTACATCGAGGCGATGCGCCAGCCGCACCTGCGCTGGGGCGTGTTCGGCATCTTCGCCTACGTCGGCGCCGAGGTCGCGATCGGCAGCTTCCTGATCAACTACATGGCCGAGCCCGAGATCGGCGGCCTGAGCGAGGCGTCCGCTTCGCGCTTCCTCGCGTTCTACTGGGGCGGCGCGATGGTGGGCCGCTTCATCGGCGCCGCGCTGATGACCCGCATCGACGCGCGTCGGCTGCTGGCCTTTGCCGGTGCGATGGTCTGCGTGCTGCTGGTGATCACGATGAGCACCACGGGCCAGGTGGCGATGTGGAGCGCGCTGGCGATCGGCCTGTTCAACTCGATCATGTTCCCGACCATCTTTACCACCGCGATCGAGCGCCTCGGCACGCTGACCAGCAAGGCCTCGAGCCTGCTGGTGATGGGCATCGTCGGCGGCGCACTGGTGCCGCTGGCGCAGGGCGCGCTGGCCGACCGCATCGGCATCCAGCACGCGTTCGTGGTACCGCTGGTCTGCTACGTCTACATCATCTGGTACGGCCTGCGCGGCTCGCGCCTGCCGATCCATACGCTGCCTGCCGGCGAGGTCACGGCGCCGCGACCGGGCGCGATGCACTGAGTCGTCGCACCGTCACGCATGATCCGACCCGCCCTGCCGGGGCGGGCCGGCAGGGCGCAAGACTCGCAGCGTTTCGTATGGGAAACGCCGCGAGCGTGGCGCTCACGATGGAAGGCCCGGGCACGGGTGCGCCCGAAACGCGCGGATCGAAATAGATGGCGAGACAAGACGCGCGTCGTTGATCGGGGTCATCGACCGACAGCGGCACGCGCGCGCCGCAGACCGGGCACCGCCTTGCCTGCGGCCCGCCTCCGTCCATCCCGCGAACGACCAGATGGCATCGATCACGCCCGGGCCAGCCTCATGCGCAGGGCGGTCGCAAGCCTCATCCATGGCGAGGTTGCCCCTCCATACCCCTGCCATTGGTCGCGGTTGACAACGCTGTCAGGTTCCCCTCCAATGCAGCCGTCAAACACCGTCCGGCGTGAACGCGGTCGCGACACCAACAACAAAATCTCGTGTGATCCCTTGGGAGGGGGACGATCCATGAACCGACTGCGTGCCGTTCCGAAACAGCGGCTGTTGACCTCTGCATTGCTGCTCGCCATTGCCTCACCGGCCATGGCCCAGGTCGCCGAGCCCGTTACATCGCCCGATGCCACCGAACTCGATACGGTCACGGTGACCGGTATCCGCGGCAGCCTCGAATCCTCGATGAACCTCAAGCGCGATGCCCGCGGCATCGTCGACGGCATCATTGCCGAGGACATCGGCAAGTTCCCCGATACCAATCTGGCCGAATCGCTGCAGCGCATCTCGGGTGTGTCGATCGACCGCTCCGCGATCGGCGAAGGCTCGCGTGTGACGGTGCGTGGCGTCGGCCCCGACTTCAACCTGGTCCTGCTCAACGGCCGCCAGATGCCGGCATCGAGCAACGGTGACGGCAGCACGGTGTCGAACTCGCGTGCGTTCGACTTCGCCAACATCGCATCCGAAGCGATTTCCGCCGTCGAGGTCTACAAGAGCGGTCGCGCCGAAACGCCGACCGGCGGCATCGGCGCGACGATCAACGTCAAGACGGCCCGTCCGCTGGATGTCCCCGGCTTCCGCGCGAACGTCGGCATCAAGGGCGTGCACGACACGTCGCTCGACAACCTGCCCGACTCGTACAAGGGCAGCTCGGTCACGCCGGAAGTCTCGGGCATCTTCAGCACCACCACCGCCGACGGCCGCTTCGGCATCGCGGTGACCGGCAGCTATCAGGAGCGCGACCTCGGCTACAACCAGGTGTCCGTGCCGGGTGGCTGGCGCGGCTTCCGTGGTGACGAGGAGAACTGGGGTGCGATTCCGCAGCCCGGCGCGCCCGGCTCGGAGAACATCGTCAACCGGCCTGGTCCGGACGATGTCTACTCGGTGCCGCAGAACCTCAACTACGCCGTCACCGGCGTGCAGCGCCAGCGCACCAATGGCCAGGTCGTGCTGCAGTGGGCGCCGACCGACACCATCACGACGACGCTCGACTACACCTACTCCGAGAACAAGATCCAGCAACAACGCAACGACATGTCGGTCTGGTTCAACTACGGGCCGTCGAGCTCGTCGTGGACCGACGGCCCGGTCGCGGCGCCGTTGCTCTACAGCGAGATCCTGCCCTTCACCTGCGACGCCAACAGCGTGTGCCGCGGCGCGGATCTCGCGATGGGTGGCGCGGACATCGCCAACCGCAACGAGAACAAGTCGATCGGCTTCAACGTCGAGTGGGAAGCCACGGACCGGCTCGGCTTCGAGCTCGACGTGCACAAGTCGACCGCCGAAACCAGCCCCGACAGCCCCTACGGCTCGGGCGGCACCCTCGGCACCGCAGCCTTCATCCGCGGCAACACCACGGCCGATTTCAGCGGCGATTTCCCGATCCTCACCGTGCAGTATCCGCCGGGCTACACCGGCCCGCGCGCGTCCGACATGCTGGTCACCGGCTCGGTGTTCCATCGCAGCTACATGAAGTCGGAGATCGAGCAGGTCCAGGCCCGCGGCAATTTCCAGTTCGGCGACTACTCGCGCCTCGACTTCGGTGTCTCGGCGACCGAGGCCAACAACCGCACCGCCTACGGCAACGTGCAGCGCGACAACACCTGGGGCGGCGCGGAAGGCAGCGCGGAGGACTATCCCGACAACATCTGGATTCCGGCGAACATGGGGCGCTATTTCGGATCGTTCGCGGGCAGCGGCAACCCCGCGTTCACCGACGACTTCTTCCTGTTCGACTTCCGCACCGTGCGCGATCTCGCGGCACAGTTCGCCGGCGACGAATCGCTGTATCTCGCACCCGCGGAATACAACACCGACCGGCGCGTCACCGAGAAGTCGAGGAGCGCCTACATCCAGGTCAGCTCGACCTGGGACATCGGCATCCCGCTCAACGCGGCCGCCGGCGTGCGCTACGAGAAGACCGACGTGACCTCCTCGGCACTCGTGCCGGTGGCGACGGCGCTGCTGTGGGAGTCGAACAACGAGATCGGCATCCAGCGCGAGGGCTCGGACTTCACCACGCTCTATGGTGACTACGCCCACTGGTTGCCGAGCATCGACGTCAGTGCCGAACTGACCGACGCGCTGATCCTGCGCAGCAGCTACAGCCGCACCATCGGACGCCCGGGCTGGGGCGACATCCAGGGCGGCCAGACGCTCAACGAGCCCGTCCGCGTCGACGGCGGCACCGGACAGCAGGGCAACCCGGGCCTGGAGCCGCTGAAGGCCGACAACTTCGACCTGTCGCTCGAGTGGTACTACGCCGAGGCGAGCTATCTCTCGGTCGGCTACTTCCAGAAGAACATCTCGAACTACATCGGCACGACGATCATCCAGGCCACGCCGTTCGACCTGACCACGCCGATCGGCGGCGCGTACTGGAATGCCGCCGTCGCCAACGCGTGTCCGACGACCGACCTGACCTGTATCCGCAACTACATCTTCACCAACTTCAACGGTCAGCCGGGCGTGACCCGGACCGGCTCCGATGCGGGCGGCAATGCGATCGGCACGATCACCGGCGTGCCCGGCGACCCGATCGCGAATTTCCGCATCACGACGCCGGCCAACACCGGCTCCTCGAAGCTGGACGGCCTCGAACTGAACCTGCAGCACGTCTTCGGGCAGAGCGGGTTCGGCCTGGCGGCGAACTACACCTACGTCGACAGTCCGAACCTCAACTACGACAACACCGATCTGGGCGGCCAGTTCGCGCTGATCGGGCTCAGCGATTCGGCCAATCTGGTGCTGTTCTACGACAAGGGCCCGTGGCAGGCCCGCGCGGCCTACAACTGGCGCGACCGGTTCCTCTCGAGCGGTTTCGACAGCGAACGACCCAACCCGGTGTATGTCGAGGAGTACGGTCAGCTCGATGTCAGCGTCGGCTACAAGGTCAGCGACCGGCTGACCCTCCAGGCCGAAGCCATCAACGTCACCGACGAGACCCAGCGCACCCACGGCCGCAACGGACGTCAGCTGCTGTACGGCACCCAGACCGGTCCGCGCTACATGTTCGGCGCGCGCTACACGTTCTGATCGGACACACCTCCGGCGTCGCGGCCATGTGCCGCGGCGCCGGGTTGGTGCATCCTGCCCGATCGAGCACTGGGAGCCTCCCGCGTTGAACGGTCCTGTCCGCCATGTCGTCGTCCTCGGAGGCGGCTCCGCCGGCTGGTTGACGGCCGCCTTGCTCGCCGCCGACCACGACAGCGCATCGGCCTCCGGCCTGCGCGTGACCCTGGTCGAATCGCCGGACGTGCCGACCATCGGCGTCGGCGAAGGCACCTGGCCGACCATGCGCGACACCTTGCGTCGCATCGGCGTCTCGGAAACCGACTTCGTGCGCGCCTGCGATGCGACCTTCAAGCAGGGTTCGAAGTTCGTGCGCTGGACCCGGGACCATGCCGACGACCACTACCACCATCCGTTCGTGCTGCCGCAGGGCTACCACGATGCGGATCTCGTCGCCGGCTGGCTGCGCCGCGGTGACACACCCTTCGACCGGCTGGTGAGCTTCCAGCCGCCGCTGTGCGATGCCGGGCGCGCACCCAAGCAGTTCGGCACGCCCGAGTACGCCGCGGTCGCCAACTACGCATATCACCTGGATGCGGCGAAGCTCGGCCTGTTCCTGCGCGCGCACTGCACGGAACGGCTCGGGGTCCGGCTGGTCTCCGACCATGTCGACGGCATCGACGTCCATGACAACGGCGACATCGCCGCACTGCGCACGCGCGCGCACGGCGCGATCGACGGCGATCTGTTCGTCGACTGCACCGGCATGCGCGCGCTGCTGATCGGCCAGCACTACGGCATCGACAAGACGCCCTGCGGCGACGTGCTGTTCAACGACCGCGCGCTTGCGCTGCAGGTGCGCTATCCGGAGGCCGACACGCCGATCGCCTGCCAGACCGTGTCGACCGCGCAGGCCAACGGCTGGATCTGGGACATCGGCCTGTCGGCGCGACGCGGTGTGGGCCATGTGTATTCCAGCGCGCATACCGATGCCGACGCGATCGAGGCCACGCTGCAGCGCTACATCAGCGAGACCGGCGGAGCGGACTGCGAGATCATCGCCCGCCAGTCACTGTCGTTCGAACCCGGCTACCGGCGCCGCAGCTGGCACCGCAACTGCGTGGCGATCGGGCTTTCCAGCGGCTTCGTCGAACCGCTGGAGGCGTCCTCGCTGGTGCTGGTGGAACTGGCCGCGACGATGCTCAGCGACCAGCTGCCGGCGACGCGCGACACGATGGACGTCGTGGCCGCACGCTTCAACGACACGTTCGCCTATCGCTGGGAACGCGTGATCGAATTCCTCAAGCTGCACTACGTGCTGTCCCATCGCGACGACAGCGCGTACTGGCGCGACCATCGCGATGCCGCGTCCATGCCGGTGCGACTCGGCGAGCTGCTGGCGCTGTGGCGGCACCAGTCGCCGTCGCGATACGACCTGCCGCGGGTGGACGAGGTGTTTCCCTCCGCTAGCTGGCAGTACATTCTCTACGGCATGGGATTCCGGCCGGACACCCGCGCCACCACGCGGCGCGCATCCGATGCGGGTCGCGCCGAAGCGGCATTCCGCGAAGCGTCCGATCTCGCGCGCAAGATGATTGCGGCACTGCCCAGCCACCGCGAACTGATCGACCACATCCACACCCGGGGCCTGTCCCCCGTCTAGGCGAGCCCGATGTCCAGGACCGTGCAACTCAACAACGTCGACCACAGGGATCTGCGCGTCGACACCCACCGCAGTGCAGCGCTCGGCGACGACGTGATGTGGGCGATCACGTTTCCCGCGGAATTCCGCAACGTGCAGGCGCACTATCCGATCGTGTTCGGCAAATCGGCCGACGGCGAGTTCCAGCCGCTGGCGCTGTTCGGCTTCACCGACCGGCAGAACCTGTTCCTCGACGGCGAGCGCTGGGACGCGACCTATATTCCGCTGACGGTCGAACGCCAGCCGTTCCTGATCGGCCGGTCCGCCGACGAGATGCTGATGCACATCGATCTCGACCATCCGCGCGTCGGCACCACGCACGGTGAAGCCCTGTTCCTGCCGCACGGTGGCACGAGCGCGTATGTCGAACACGCGAGCTCGCTCCTCAACACCATCCACCAGGGCCTGCAGGGCACCGCGCCGTTCGTGGCCGCGCTGCTCCAGCACGATCTGCTCGAGCCCTTCGTGCTCGACATCCGGCTCGACGACGGGTCCGACAATCGCCTGTCGGGCTACTACACGATCAACGAGGACCGCCTGCGCCAGCTCGACGGCGAGGCGTTCGCGGCGCTGGGCTGCGCCGGCCATCTGGAAGCCGTCTACATGATGCTGGCGTCCGTTGTGCGATTCCGCGACCTGATCGAGCGGGTGAACCGTGCCGGCGCTGCAGGTCGATAAGCGCATCCCGGAACTGTCGGGGATCGATCCCCGCGCGATTCCGGAGACCGTGCTGCGCTCGGAGACGCCGCTGGTGCTGCGCGGGCTGCTGTCCGAGTGGCCTGTCGTGCAGGCGGCGCGGACGTCGGCCGACGCGGTCGCGCAGTATCTGCACCGCTTCGAACGCGTGGATGGCCCGCCGGTCGTCGCGACGGTCGGCCCGCCGGAGATCGACGGCCGCTTCTTTTACGACGACACCCTGCAGGACTTCAACTTCCGCCGCGAGAACGTGCCGCTCGGTGTCGCGCTGAAAACGCTGCTCAAGTACGCACCCGATCCCGCGCCGCCAGCGATCTACATCGGCTCGACCACCATCGACACCTGGCTGCCGGGCTTCCGCGCCGAGAACGATCTGCCGCTCGGCGGGCGCGATGCGCTGGCCAGCATCTGGATCGGCAACCGCACGCGGATCGCCGCGCACCAGGACCTGCCCGACAACCTCGCCTGCGTGGTCGCAGGCACGCGGCGCGCGACGCTGTTTCCGCCGCAGCAACTCGACAACCTCTACATCGGCCCGCTCGATGTCACCCCGGCCGGCCAGGCCGTGAGCCTGATCGATTTCGCCGACGTCGACCACGCGCGCTTTCCGCGTTTCGCACAGGCGCAGGCGCAGGCCCAGTGCGCCGATCTCGAAGCTGGGGACGCGCTGTTCATTCCCAGCATGTGGTGGCACCACATGGAAGCGCAGACGCCGTTCAACGTGCTGGTGAACTACTGGTGGCGGCAGGCGCCCGCGTGGGCGACCACGCCGATGGACGCGTTGATGCACGCGATCGTGAGCATCCGCGACCTGCCGGCTGCCGAGCGCGCGATCTGGCACGACGTCTTCCGCCATTACGTCTTCGACTACGACGAGGACACCGTCGCCGGCCACGTGCCGGCTCCGGCGCGCGGCGCATTGGCCCCGCTCGACGAGGCGCGCGCGCGCGCCATCCGCGCACGCCTGCGCAAGCGCCTGGACCGCTAGGAGACACGCCATGCACGTTGCATCGACCGACCCGGGCCAGGCGCCCATCCGCCGCGTCGTCATCGCCGGCGGTGGCACCGCGGGCTGGATGGCCGCGGCCGCCCTGTCGCGCACCCTGGGCAAGGTGCTCGAGATCACGCTGGTGGAGTCGGACGAGATCGGCACGATCGGTGTCGGTGAAGCGACGATCCCGACATTGATGACGTTCCATCGTCTGCTCGGCATCGGCGAGCAGGAGTTCATGGCGCAGACCCAGGCCACGATCAAACTCGGCATCAACTTCGAGAACTGGCGCGACGTCGGCCAGGACTACTTCCACTCCTTCGGCCTGACCGGCACCGACCACTGGACGGCCGGCTTCCAGCACTTCTGGATGCGCGGCCGCGAACGCGGCCTGGCGAGCGCCTACGACGACTACTGCCTGGAACTGAAGGCGGCGCTCGATGGACGCTTCGCCCATCTGCCCAAGCGCAAGCTCAACTACGCCTACCACCTCGACGCGACGCTGTATGCGCGCTACCTGCGGCGTTTCAGCGAGGCCAATGGCGCGCGTCGCGTCGAGGGCAAGATCTCGCAGGTGACCACCGATCCCGACTCCGGCTGCATCACCGCGCTGCAGCTCGAGAACGGCACGCGCGTCGAAGGCGATTTCTTCATCGACTGCACGGGCTTTCGTGCGCTGTTGATCGAGAAGACGCTCGGCGTCGGATTCGACGACTGGTCGCACTGGCTGTTCAACGACCGCGCATTCGCGGTGCCCACGGCCACCGTGCGCGACGCGGTGCCCTACACGCGAGCCATCGCCGGTCCCGCGGGCTGGCAGTGGCGCATTCCGCTGCAGCATCGCGTGGGCAACGGCATCGTCTATTCGAGCCGCTACATGGACGACGACCAGGCCCGCGACACGCTGCTGTCGAGCATCGACGGCGCGCCACTGCGCGATCCGTTCCCGGTGCGCTTCCGCCCCGGTCAGCGCATGCGCTGCTGGGAGAAGAACTGCGTGGCGCTGGGGCTGTCGGCGAGCTTCATCGAACCGCTGGAATCCACGACGATCCACCTGATCCAGCGCGGCATCATCCACCTGATGCAGACCTTCCCGCGCACGCTGTGCCAGCCGGACATCGACCAGTACAACATGCGCATGGCCGACGAGCTGCAGCATGCGCGCGACTTCGTGATCCTGCACTTCAACGTCACCGACCGCCAGGACACGCCGTACTGGCGTGACTGCAAGGCGATGCCGATCCCCGATTCGCTGCGCCACCGCATCGAGCTGTTCCGCGAAACCGGGCGGGTCTTCCACGTGCCGACGGAGCTGTTCGCGGAGAACTCGTGGATCCAGGTGATGATGGGCCAGGGCATCTACCCCAGGGAATACCACCGGTCCGCGGACCTGATGGGCGATGCCGAACTCAAGGGCTTCCTCGACGGCATCCGCCAGGACGTGGACCGCACGCTGCGCCAGTTGCCGCCGCACATGGAGTACGTGCGCAGTTACGCACCCGCCACGCCCGCTTGACGCTCCGGGCGCGCACGCTCGCAATCCGCACCTGCCGGGACCCATGCTGATCCGCCTTCGATGGCCGCAGCCGGAGCGACGCAGGGCATCCGTCGATTGCCGCGCTCAGCCCGGCGCCGGCCCCGTCGACTTGCGCACCTGCAGCGCATAGGGGAGTTCCAGCGTCTCGCCGGCGCCGCGGTCCTTGATCGCCTTGAGCAGTTCGAGACCGGCCAGGCGCCCCATCTCGCGGCTGGGCTGGCGCACGGTGGTCAGCGAGGGATAGATGTGGCGCGCGATCGGCATGTCGTCGAACCCGCACACCGACACATCCTTCGGTACCGACAGCCCGCGCTCGCAGATCGCGCAGATCGCACCGGCCGCCATGTCGTCGTTGGCGGCGAAGACCGCGGTCGGCGGATTCGGCAGGTCGAGCAGGCGGTTGGTCGCGTCGAAGCCGGATTCGTAAAAGAACTTGCCGGCGACAACCAGCGAGGCGTCGTAATCGAGGCCGGCCTGCTTGAGGCCATCGCGGTAGCCGGCCAGGCGCCAGCCGCTGGCGCCGTGCGCCGGATGGCCCTTGATGTGGGCGATGCGGCGATGGCCGAGGCCGGCCAGGTGCAGCACCACGTCGCGCGCGGCGCTGCGCTCGTCGACGACCGCACCGATGCGCCGGTTGCGCTCCTGCGCCGACACGCTGGCATAGGGCACCCCCATCTCGTCGAGGCGCGCGAGCAGCTTCGCATCGTCGGTGATCGGCGGCGTCAGCACCACGCCGTCGAGCTGCGACTGCATGATCATCGACTCGACCTTGGCGACGATGTCGCTCGCGGTGTAGACGACCGGCGCGAGCATCAGGTTGTAGTGCTGCGACTGGCAGGCATCGAGCACGCCGAGCTCGACCTCCATCAGATAGTTGCTCGACGGGTTGTCGTAGAGCATCGCGATCAGGTACGACCGACGCCCGGCGAGCAGCCGCGCCGACGCCAGCGGCCGGTACTTCAGCTTCTCGACCGCCGCCTCGACCGCGAGACGTGTCCGCTCGGACACGTTCGGTTCGTTGTTGAGCACGCGCGAGACGGTCTTCATCGACACGCCCGCCGCCTCGGCGACATCTTCGATCCGCACCCGCATGTTGTTCATTCCGGCCATCCTGGTTCCGGTCGCGATTCTGCCAGAGACGCGGTGGTGGCCCGCGTGCCGATTGCGCATGACGCCCTGCAGCAAGCGTCGGCGGCCAACCGCCGGTATGCTAACGCCGCATTCTGACAACGCTGTCATCGTCCGTATCCGGCACGGTGGCCCATTGAACCCGGCGGTTCCACCGCCCACGCCTGATCCGGAGCCCTTCGATGATCGAGTCGCATCGCCCCGCCCGCCCATTCTTCCGCCGCGCGCTACTGCCCGGTGTCCTCGCCGCGCTGGTGCTGGGCGCCTCCGGTTGTGCGCGTGACGAGGCGCCCGCAGCCGACGCGACGACGCCGACCACTGAGGCAGCGGCCGCGGATGCGGGCGCCATCGATGCCGCCAACTGGCCCGATACCGCGTGGCCGTTCCCGGAGGACGCCGCGCTCGAGCAGCGCATCACCGACCTGATGGCGACGATGAGCGTCGAGGAGAAGGTCGGCCAGATCGTGCAGGGCGACATCGCCGACATCACGCCCGAGGACGTGCGCAAGTACCGCCTCGGCTCGATTCTCGCCGGCGGCAATTCCGACCCGGGCGGCCGTTACGACGCGTCGCCGGCCGAATGGCTGGCGCTGTCGGACGCGTTCTGGGAAGCGTCGATGGACACCTCGGGTGGCGGCAAGGCGATCCCGGTGATCTTCGGCATCGACGCCGTGCACGGCCAGAGCAACATCGTCGGCGCCACGCTGTTCCCGCACAACATCGGCCTGGGCGCGACGCGCAACGCCGAACTGATGCGTGAAATCGGCCGCGTCACCGCGATCGAAACCCGCACCACCGGCATGGAATGGGCGTTCGCCCCGACCGTCGCCGTGCCGCAGGACGACCGCTGGGGCCGCACCTACGAGGGCTATTCGGAATCGCCCGATGTGGTGGCCGCGTTCGCGCCCGCGGTGGTCGAAGGCATGCAGGGCAAGGCCGGCTCGCCCGAATTCCTCAACGATCATCACGTGATGGTCTCGGTGAAGCATTACCTCGGCGATGGCGGCACCGCCGGCGGCAAGGACCAGGGCGAAACCGCGGTGACCGAAGCGCAGCTGCGCGACATTCACGGTGCGGGCTATCCGCCGGCGATCGCGGCCGGCGCGCAGGCGGTCATGGCCTCGTTCAACAGCGTGCACGGCCAGCGCATGCACGGGCACAAGGCGCTGCTGACCGACGTGCTCAAGGACCGCATGAATTTCGGCGGCTTCGTCGTCGGCGACTGGAACGGCCACGGCCAGCTGCCGGGCTGCACCACCACCGATTGCGCCGCGACGTTCAATGCCGGCCTCGACATGGCGATGGCGCCCGACAGCTGGCGCGGGCTGTACGAGAGCACGGTCAAGCACGTGCAGTCGGGCGAGCTTCCGATGGCGCGCCTCGACGATGCGGTGCGTCGCATCCTGCGGGTCAAGTTCCGCATGGGCCTGTTCGACGCGCCGAAGCCGTCGGAACGTGCACTCGGCGGCAAGTTCGAACTGCTCGGCGCGCCGGAACACCGTGAGGTCGCCCGCCGCGCCGTGCGCGAATCGCTGGTGCTGCTGAAGAACCAGGACGGCATCCTGCCGCTCGCCGCGAACCAGAACGTGCTGGTGGCCGGCGACGGCGCCGACGACATGGGCAAGCAGTCCGGCGGCTGGACGCTGAACTGGCAGGGCACGGGCACCAAGCGTGCCGACTATCCCAACGGCGACACCATCTGGGACGGCATCCGCACGCAGGTCACCGCCGCCGGCGGCAGCGCGCAGCTCGCGATCGACGGTGCGTACCGGCAGAAGCCGGACGTGGCGATCGTCGTGTTCGGCGAGGATCCGTATGCCGAATTCCTCGGCGACCTGCCGAACCTGCTGTACAAGCCCGGCGACGATGCCGACCTGGAACTCGTCAAGCGCCTGCGCGCCGACGGCATTCCGGTGATCTCGGTCTTCATCAGCGGTCGCCCGCTGTGGATGAATCGCGAGATCAACGCGTCCAACGCCTTCGTCGCCGCCTGGCTGCCGGGCTCGGAAGGTGCGGGCATCGCCGACGTGCTGCTGCGCGGCGCCGATGGCCAGCCGCAGCACGACTTCAAGGGCAAGCTCAGCTTCTCTTGGCCGCGCCGCGCTGACCAGTACGTCAACAACGTCGGCATGGAGGGCTACGACCCGCTGTTCGCGTTCGGCCACGGCCTGACCTACGCCGATGCCAGCAACCTCGACGCGCTGCCGGAAGATGCCGGCGTCAGCGCCGAAGACGGCAAGGACGCGGGCTATTTCGCCAAGGGCGTGCCCGGCCCTGGCATCCGCCTCGTGGTCACCGGCGCCGACGGACGCGGTGCCGATGTGCTGCATCCGCGCGTCGTCACGCCGGACGGCACGCTGAGCCTCGCCGCGGTCGACTACCAGACCCAGGAAGGTGGACGCCTGCTGACCTGGACCGGCAACGCCACCGCCGAGCTGCTGTCGCACTCGCCGGCCGACCTGAGCCGCGAGACCAACGGCGATTCGCTGTTGCTGGCGACGCTGCGCGTGGATGCCCTGCCCGCCAGCGGTGACATCACGCTGTCCGCCGGCTGCGGCGACGACTGCTCGGGCGCTCTGCCGGTGCGGGAGTGGCTGGCGACGCTGCCCCGCAACGAATGGGTGACCGCCGGCATTCCGCTCAAGTGCCTGACCGCTGCCGGTCTCGACGCCACGCGCGTCAGCACGCCGTTCGCACTGCGCGCGCCGCCCGGTCTGACCCTGGGTCTGGCCGAGGTCCGCATCGGCACCGACGCCACGCACAGGCTCGACTGCAAGACGCAGTAAGGGCCTGCCCACGGCCGCGTCCACAGGATGCGGCCCACGGGCCCCGGCTTCGCACCGGAGCCCGGATCGAACGCAACGCCGCCCTCGAGGCGGCGTTGCCGTTTCAGGGTGAGCCCGGTCGTCACTACCGCAACGCAGCGTGCGCCCCGTATCCACGTCGCCCTACGGGCGCGCGCCTAGACTCGACACACCTGTCCCCGCGGAGCGGCACCTCATGATCGACCTGCACTACTGGCCCACCCCCAACGGCCACAAGGTCACCCTGTTCCTCGAAGAAGCTGGCCTGGACTACACGATCCACCCGGTCAACATCGGCAAGGGCGACCAGTTCAAGCCCGAGTACCTCGCGTTCTCGCCGAACAACAAGATGCCGGCGATCGTCGACCACGCACCCACCGACGGCGGCGATCCGCAGACCGTGTTCGAATCCGGCGCGATCCTGCTGTATCTGGCGGAGAAGTCCGGGCAGTTCCTGTCGACCGATCCGCGCGTGCGCATCGAGACGCTGGAATGGCTGTTCTGGCAGATGGCCGGCCTCGGACCGATGACCGGCCAGTACGGCCACTTCAATGTCTACGCGCCCGAGAAGATTCCCTACGCGATCGAGCGCTACACCAATGAGGCCAACCGCCTGCTGCAGGTGCTCGACACGCATCTGAAGGGGCGCGACTTCATCGCCGGCGATGCGTACTCGATCGCCGACATGGCGACGTATCCGTGGATCGGCGTCTACGACAAGGCGCCGATCGACATGACGCCCTATCAGGAAGTCCAGCGCTGGCACGCTGCGATCAAGGCGCGTCCGGCCACGGAACGCGCATACGCGAAAGCGAAGGACGTGAATCCCGATGCCGGCAAGACGATGAGCGACGAGGAAAAGAAGCTGCTGTTCGGGCAGGGGCGCCGCTGAGGTATCGACGCGCGTGGCGGTCCGCACGCCACGCGTTCTTGCGCCGGCGCGCGCATCGCGCGACCGGCCCCGACATCGCGGCGATTGCCGCCCTCTGTGCCGACGCTCCGGCTTCAGGCCGGCGCATGCTCAGGCCGAGGCCTGCGCCGGCGTCCGGAGCGGCTTGACGAAATGCACGACGTCGCGGGTGTCCCGGTCGGAACTGCGCTGGAAGCCTTCGCGCGTGTAGAGGCGGATGTTCGCGGTACTTCCCGCTCCGGTTTCGAGCTCCGCACGGTCGCAGGCAGGATCGGCCTCGTTCTCCACGAACGCCAGAAGCCAGCGTCCGGTACCGGTACCGCGCATGTGCGGCGCCACCGCCAGGCGTCCGATGTGCCACGCGCCACCATCGCGACGCGCCCGCACCATGCCCAGCAACGTGCCGTCGCGCCACAGCCCGAATGCCGTCCACTGGTCGAGCCACGACGCCACCTCGCCGAGGCCTTCGTGCAGCGCCGGGATGTCCAGCGTGGCGTTGGCGAACGCTTCGTCGAGCCAGCAACACCGCTGCAGGACGAGGACGTCCGCGGCATCCGCCGATGTCAGACGACGGACGTGGGACCCCGGCACCGGCCCCGCCCGTGCCGTATCGCGCAGGGGCTCCCGCATGGGCCGGAGTGCGTGCCCCAGCCGCACCACTTCCTCCAGCAGCCGCGCTGCGAGGCCATCACGACGCGCGTCCTGGGTGATGCAGCCATCGACGACGGCATCGTCGATGCGGATGGCCACGGTCGCGCCGGTGGGGACGAGTCGAAGCGCGGAGAGGACCGGCCGGGCATGCTGCACCGAGCGCGTTCCGGCCGAGGTGTGTCCGTAACTGACGAAGCCGGCGGGTTTCCATGCCCATTCGCGACCCAGATAGTCGAGCGCGTTCTTCAGCACCGCGGGCATGCCGTGGTTGTATTCGGGCACCACGAACACGATGCCGTCCACGCTGTCGACCAGGGCGCTCCAGTCACGGGCATGCTGGCCGCGATAGATGCCGGCCGCGGGATGCTCCACTTCATCCAGAAAGGGAAGGTCCAGATCGGCGAGGGACACAGGCACCAGCTCGGCACCCACGGTCGTCGCCTGCGTCGAAGCAGCCCGCGTGAACCAGTCACCGATGATCGGCGCGAGCGCATTCGGACGGGTGCTGCAGGTCAGCACCAGGATGCGGATCGATTTCGTTAACATGTAATCGATCCTCTGGGATATTTGATTACATGTCAACGAAAAAGAATCCGAACGCGACGTCCACTTGGCTCGATGCTGGCGAGGAACGCGCCTGGCGCGCCTTCCGCCGCATGGCGATCCACGTCAATGGGCACATCAGCCACGCGCTGCTGGTCACCGGACTGTCCGACGCCGACTACGAGGTGCTCAGCACCTTGATCGAGCGGCCCGACACGACGAGCACGCTCCACGCGCAGGCCGCGAAAATGGGATGGTCGCGAAGCCGGCTGTCACGTCACGCGTCCCGCATGGAGGCCCGTGGGCTCGTCGATCGCGCCCCCGACCCCGACGACGGCCGGGGCTGTCTGCTCGTGCTCACGCGACGGGGCCGCGACACGCTGCGCGCCGCCACCCCACCACATTTGCAGTCGGTCCGGCAGCACTTCGCCGACCTGCTCGACGCCGACGATCTGCGCGACCTGGAGCGGATCGCGGCGAAGCTCGGGGACACGCCGCAGCCACCGTCCGACTGAGCGCCGTCATGTGATCCACGCGCCGGCGTTTTTTCTTCCGGGGCCGATTCTGCCGGCTACGCAAAGCCCAGCAGTTGCGGCCATGTGTTTGACGCTCCAGCCGCAGGTGCATCGCATATGTGGCTGGTCGGACAGCACGACCCGTCGTGGGACCTGCACAGGCTGAGTGTCGGACAGGTGCCGCTCCGCCACCCGATACACTGGCGGCCTCGCTCCACTGGACCCGCCATGCGCTCCGTACTCGCTGCCGCCGCCCTGATGATCGCCACCTCCTCCGCCCTCGCCGCCACGCCGCCCGCCGCCGGCGGTCTCACGCTCGAAGCCATCACCGGCGATGCGCCGCTGTCGGGGCCGACGCTGATGAAGCCGCAGGTTGCACCGGACGGCTCGCGTGTGACCTTCCTGCGCGGCAAGGACGAGAACCGCAACCAGCTCGACCTGTGGGAATACGACATCGCCAGCGGGCAGACGCGGATGCTGGTCGATTCGAAGGTCGTGCTGCCGGGCGAGGAGACGCTCAGCGATGCGGAGAAGGCGCGTCGCGAGCGTCAGCGCATTGCCGGGCAATCCGGCATCGTCGATTACCAGTGGGCGCCGGATGCGCAGCGGCTGCTGTTTCCGCTCGGCGGCGAGCTGTATCTGTACGACCTGTCGAAGTCGGGCAGCGATGCGGTGCGCCAGCTCACCGACGGCGGCGGCTTCGCCACCGATCCCAAGGTCTCGCCGCGCGGCGGCTTCGTCAGCTTCGTGCGTGCGCGCAATCTGTGGGTCATCGATCTGGCGACCGGCGCCGAGCGCCAGCTGACCACCGACGGCAGCGAGGTGATCGGCAACGGTGTCGCCGAGTTCGTCGCCGACGAGGAAATGAACCGCCACACCGGCTACTGGTGGGCGCCCGACGACAGCGGGATCGCCTACGCACGCATCGACGAATCGCCGGTGCCGGTGCAGAAGCGCTACGAGGTCTATCCCGATCGCACCGAAGTCGTCGAGCAGCGCTATCCGGCCGCCGGCGACGACAACGTGCGCGTGACCCTGCATGTCGTCGCACCGCAGGGCGGTGCAGTGACCGATGTCGACCTCGGCAAGAACACCGACATCTACCTCGCCCGCGTGCAGTGGCGCGATGCGCAGCGCCTGACCTTCCAGCGCCAGTCGCGCGACCAGCAGACGCTCGAACTCATCGAGACCACGCTCGCCACCGGTGCACAGCGCACGCTGGTCACCGAACGCGGCCGCACCTGGGTGCCGCTGCACGACAGCCTGCGCTTCCTCGATGACGGCCGCTTCGTGTGGTCGTCCGAGCGCGACGGCTTCCAGCATCTGTATCTCGCGTCCGAAGACGGACGCCGCATGACCCAGCTCACCCGGGGCGACTGGCCGGTCGACGAACTGCTGGCGGTCGATGCCTCCGCGGGCCTCGTCTACTTCCGCGCCGGCATGGCGCTCGAAGACGGCGAGGCACTGCCGCGCGCGACCGAATCGCGGCTCTACAGCGTCGGCCTCGACGGCACGCGCGCCTACACCACGCTGTCGACCGAACCCGGCATGCACGGCGCCAGCTTCGCGCGTAATGCCTCGGTCTACGTCGACAGCTGGTCGAACACAACCACGCCGCCGCAGATCGCGTTGCACCGCGCGGACGGCACGCGACTGGCGACGCTGGTCGAGAACGATCTCGCCGCCGCCGATCATCCCTACGCGCCGTTCCTCGCCGCGCACCGCCCGACCGAGTTCGGCACGCTGACCGCCGCCGACGGCCGCACGCCGCTGCACTACTCGCTGATCAAGCCGGCGGATTTCGACGAAACCAGGCCGCATCCGGTCGTCGTCTTCGTCTACGGCGGCCCGGCCGCGCAGACCGTGCTCGATACCTGGCCCGGTCGCGCCGATGCGAGCTTCCACCAGTACCTCGCGCAGCAGGGCTATGTGGTGTTCTCGCTCGACAACCGCGGCACGCCGCGCCGCGGCCGCGATTTCGTCGGCGCGCTGTACGAGCGTCAGGGCACGGTCGAGGTCGAGGACCAGCTGCGCGGCGTCGAGTGGCTGAAATCACAGCCGTGGGTCGACGGCAAGCGCATCGCGGTCAACGGCTGGTCGAACGGCGGCTACATGACGCTGATGCTGCTGGCCAAGGCCCCGGACGCCTACGCCTGTGGCATCGCCGGCGCGCCGGTCGCCGACTGGGCGCTCTACGACACGCACTACACCGAGCGCTACATGAACCTGCCGAAGGCCAATGTCGACGGCTATCGCGAGGCCAGCGTGTTCACCCACGCCGACAACATCAAGCCGAACGCGCTGCTGCTGATCCACGGCATGGCCGACGACAATGTGCTGTTCACCAACGCGACGCAGCTGATGAGCCAGTTGCAGCAGGCCGGCACACCGTTCGAGCTGATGACCTATCCGGGCGCCAAGCACGGCTTGCGCGGACGTGACGCGCTGCATCGTTATCGCACCAGCGAGGCGTTTCTGGCGCGCTGCCTGGCGCCCTGAAGACACCGCGCGTGTCCACGACCCCGCCCCCACTGCCGCCGCGTCCTGCGTCCGCGCCGCCACCGCCGCGCGGCTGGTGGCGGCGCCACTGGAAGTGGGCGTTGCCGGTCGTCGTGCTCACGTGCGTTGCGCTGGTGGCGGCGTTCGTGGCGATCGTGCTGTTCGCGGTCCGCGGCTCGATGACCCGCTCGGATGTCTACGCCGATGCGCTGGCGCGCGCCCGCGCGCATCGGGAACTCGTGGAGGTCATCGGCACGCCGATCGAACCCGGCTTGATGCCGATGGGGTCGATCCGCACATCGAGCGACAACGGCGGCGAAGGCCGGGCGGACCTGGTGATCGGCATCGAAGGACCACGCGGCGAGGGGCGCCTCGTCGCAAGTGCCGACCGCCGGCTGGGCGCCTGGACCTGGGAGTCGCTGCTGTACGTGCCCGGGGACAACGATCCCGCACACATCATCACGATCGCCGAAGCGGATACGCCGGTCGAACACCACGCATTGCCGGTGCCGTGACCTCCGGCCATTGCCGGCACGCACGCGAGCGCCTACGGTCGGTGTTCGTCCTCGCCGCTGGTGCTGCCATGAAACCGCTTGTCCTCGCGATCGCCCTGTCTCTCGCCGCGCCGCTCACGGCATTTGCCCATACCGATGACGCGAAGACCGCCGTCGCCGCATCGCAGACCGCGTCGCCGGCCTGGGTCACGCGCAGCAACGAACTGTCGCAGATCCTGATCGACGCCCAGGCGCCGTTCCAGCCCGAATCCGCAGGCTTCTTCGGCGTGCCCGGCTACGACGACCAGGTCGCCGACTTCGGCCCCGACAACGCCCGCCGCTACCGCGACGCGATGACCGCGGCGCGCGCCAGGTTGCAGACGCAGCTCGAACTCGAGCGCGACGCCAACGTGCGGCAGGACCTGCAGATCCTGCTCACCAGCATCGACCAGAGCATCGAGGGCAGCACGCTCGGCGAGCGCTATCTGCTGCCTTGGACCGATGCGCCGCAGTTGATCTTCGGCGGCATCAACGGACTGCTCTCGACACAGACGCCGGCCGAGCGGCGCGTGCATGCGCTCGCCCGTCTGCAGCGCTATGCCGGCCTCACCGAAGGCAGCACACCGATCACCACCCTCGCCCGCCAGCGCTACGAAGAGCGCCTGTCGAATCCGGACCTGCTGCAGCCCACGAAGCTCGAGGTGCAGCGCGCGCTCGACAGCGCCGACACCTACATCGCCGGCATCCGCAAGCTCTTCGAGGAATACGAGATCGAGGGCGCCGAACCTGCACTCGAAGCGATCGCGAAGGAGATCACCGCCTACGCCGACTGGACCCGCACCACCGTGCTGCCGAAGGCGCGCGAAGACACGCGTCTGCCGCCGGAACTCTATGCGTTCGGGCTCAAGCAGTACGGCACCGATGTCGACCCGCAACTGCTGATGCAGCGCGCGCAGCTGGCCTTCATGGAAATCCGCGCGCAGATGCAGCAGCTTGCGCCGCTGGTCGCGAAAG
This sequence comes from Luteimonas sp. WGS1318, assembly GCF_043187535.1. Taxonomy (GTDB): domain Bacteria; phylum Pseudomonadota; class Gammaproteobacteria; order Xanthomonadales; family Xanthomonadaceae; genus Luteimonas. The sequence continues at coordinate 437,580 of NZ_CP171131.1, read as the reverse complement.
AGAACGGCATCGATGCGACCGACTACCGCGGCGTCATCACCGCGCTCAAGCGCGACACGATTCCGAACGCGCGTCTGGAGGCGAGCTACCGCGAGGTCATCGACGCGATCGATCCGATCATCGAGCGCGAGAACATCGTCGACGTGCCGCAGCGCGCGATGCAGATGCGCCTGGGTTCGGATGCCGAATCGGCCGCGCAGCCGGCGCCGCATTTCCGCCCGGCCCCGCTGGTCGGCAACACCGGCCAGCAGGGCACGTTCGTGTTGCCGGTCGGCAACCCCGGCGGCACCGGCGACGACGCGGCCTACGACGACTTCAACTTCGACGCCGTGCGCTGGACCTTGTCGGCGCACGAAGGCCGTCCCGGCCACGAGCTGCAGTTCACCGCGATGGTCGAGCGCGGCGTGTCGCTGGCCCGCTCGATGTTCGCGTTCAACTCGGTCAACGTCGAAGGCTGGGCACTGTATGCAGAAGCCGAGCTGGTGCCCTATGAGCCGCTCGACGGCCAGCTGATCGCCCTGCAGTTCCGCCTGCTGCGCGCCGCCCGCGCGATGCTCGACCCGATGCTCAATCTCGGCATGATCGACCGCGAACGTGCCGGCCGCGTGCTGACCGAAGAAGTCATGCTCTCGCCCGCGATGGCGCGCCAGGAACTCGACCGTTACACCTTCAACGCACCGGGCCAGGCGACGAGCTACTTCTACGGCTACACGCGCATCCTCGAACTGCGCATGCGCACCGAACTCGCGCTGGGCACGAAGTTCGACCGCCGCGCGTTCAACAACTTTCTGCTCGACCAGGGCCTGCTGCCGCCCGACCAGTTGGCCGAAGCGGTGGAAACCACGTTCATCCCGGCGCAGCTGAATCGCTGAGCGGGTTTCGGTCCCGCGCATGCGGTCAGACGGGCGGAGCCGCTTGCTGGCCCGCCCGGCACCGCAGCCCAGGTCAGCTCAACCGCGCCAGCATCCGCTGGTGGCCGATGATCCGCGCCCAGCGCGTGCCCAGATCCATCCAGCAGACGTAGGCCGCTTCACGCGCGATGCGCCCGAGCGTATTCGGGCGCCAGGACAGCGCGGGCTCGGCGGCACACACCTCCCAGTCCAGGCCCAGGCGATCGGCGAGGAAGGCGCAGCGTGCGAGGTGGTAGCGGCTGCTCAGCAGGGTGACCGCGGGCGGCGTGCCCAGCGGGTCGCCACCCACCAGCAGCAGGCGCGCGTTGCGCAGGTTCTGCAGCGTGTCGCGCGACTGGTCTTCCAGCTGCATCGGGGCATCCGCCGCGAGGCCCAGTGCGTGCAGGGCCTGTTGCGCCAGCGCGGCCTCCGTCGGTCCCCCCTCGGGTCCACCGCCGAGCAGCAGCAGGCTGCGCGGTGGACGGGATGCCCACAACGTGGCCGCGCGCGCGAGCCGCGCCTGGAAATCGGCATCGAGCCGCCCGTCGGGTGCGTGCTTGCCGAACAGCAACAGGCAGTCGCCGCGGTCCGGCGCGCAGGGCGCGGCGCGCGCCACCCGCCAGACATGGACCACATACCCCACGTACACCAGCCCCAGGCTCAGCGTGCACGCGGCAGCGGCGACGGCCAGCGCGTGCAGCGCATCGCCATCGGCGAGCAGTCGGAGTCGGTGCAGCAGGCGGGTTCCGGCCAAGCGGGGCGGTCCAGACGCACCCCGTACCGGGGCCGAGGCTGAATTCTAGCCTCACGCCCGCTGGCTATACTCGTCGGTCTTCACCACGGATCCAACGCGTGCCCTCGACGCAGTCGCCTTCGCCGATGCCCGCCATCGCCATCCGCGCCTACACGGCGACCACCGCGCTCGGCCGCGGCAATGCCGCCCAGCGCGACGCCCTGCGCGCCCGCCGCAGCGGTCTGCGTCGCAACGATTTCGGCGACGCACCGCTGCCGACCTGGATCGGGCGCGTCGACGGTCTGGAAGACGCCGCGCTGCCGGCCGCACTGGCGCGCTGGGAATGCCGCAACAACCGGCTCGCGTGGCTCGCGCTGCAGCAGGACGACGTGCAGGCCGCACTCGATGCGCTGATGGCTCGCCACGGCGCCGAGCGCATCGCGCTGGTGATCGGCACGTCGACCTCCAGCATCGGTGCCAGCGAAGAGGGATATGCGCGGGCCGTGGTCGACGCCGACGGCGCGCGCCGCATGCCCGACGACCTGGACCGCCCCATCGTCCACACCCCGCATTCGCTCGGCGATTTCCTGCAGCACGCCACCGGCCTGCGCGGCCCGTGCATCACGGTCGCCACCGCGTGCTCGTCGAGCGCGAAGGTGTTCGCGCAGGCGGCGCGGATGATCGAGGCCGGCGTCGTCGACGCGGCACTGGTCGGTGGCGTCGACACGCTGTGCGGCAGCGTGCTGTTCGGCTTCAATGCGCTCGGCCTGGTGTCGCAGAACCCCTGCCTGCCGTTTGATGCGAATCGCGATGGGCTGTCGCTGGGCGAGGCCGGTGGCTACGCGGTGCTCGAACGCGCGGCACCCGGTGAGACCGGCCCGCTGCTGCGTGGCTACGGCGAGTCCAGCGACTCGCACCACATGTCGGCGCCGCATCCCGAGGGTCTGGGCGCGCTGCTGGCAATGCGCGGCGCGCTCGCGCGCGCAGGCATCGACGCGGCCGACGTCGGCTATCTGAATCTGCACGGCACCTCCACCCCGGCCAACGACACCGTCGAGGCGGGCGCAGTGAACGTGCTGTTTCCGGGCGCCCTGCACGCCAGTTCGACCAAGGGCTGGACCGGGCATACGCTCGGCGCGGCAGGCATCGTCGAATCGGTGTTCGCGCTGTTCGCGCTGGAGCACGGCCTGCTGCCGGGCATCCTGCACAGCGAGACTCGCGACGCGGCATGCGGTCCGCAGATCCGCTTCGACAATGCCGAGGGCGAGATCCGCTACGCGATGAACAATTCCTTCGGCTTCGGTGGCAACAACTGTTCGCTGGTCTTCGGCCGGGGAGCGGCGGCATGAGTGCCCTGAGCGCAACCATCGCCGGCGTCGGCTTCTGGACCGACGGCCTGCCCGACTGGGCCTCGGCGGTGGCGTTCGCGCGCGACGGCGTGCGCCCCGAGACGGCGCCCGCGCGCCCCGCGCCGCAATTGCTGGCCGCGAACGAACGCCGCCGCGCGCCCGGCTCGGTGGCGGTGGCGCTCGACGTCGCCCTGGCCGCGTGTGGCGCCGCCGGTCGCGACCCGGCGACGCTGCCGTCGGTGTTCGCGTCCACCCATGGCGATCTGGCGATCACCGATTACATGTGCGACACCCTGACGACCGACCCGACCGCGGTGTCGCCGACCAAATTCCACAATTCGGTGCACAACGCCGCCGCCGGCTACTGGACGATCGGCGCCGGCTGCACCGAGGCGGCAACCGCGATCAGCGCCTATGACGGCACGTTCGCCCAGGGTCTGCTGGAAGCGATGCTGCAGCTGGCGACGGGCAGCGAGGCGGTGCTGCTGGTCGCCTACGACACGGCGGCCACCGGCCTGCTGGGCACGGTGACGCACAGCGAGGGCCTGCTCGGCGCGGCGCTGGTCCTGACCCGTGACGGCGATGGCCCGCGCCTGACCGTCGAGCTGCGCGACGGCGAGGACACGCCGGCCGCCGGACCACTCGCGACCCATGCCGCCGGCAATGCGATGGCGCAGATGCTGCCGCTGTTCGACGCCCTGGCGTCGGCTGCACCCGAGGCCCGGCTCAAGGCCGGCCCGCATCGCCAGCTGGTGGTGGAGATCGCGTCATGAGCACGCTCCGCCTGCACCGCGGCAACGTCGCGGTGGTGATCCCCGCGCTCAACGAAGCGCTGCGCATCGACGAGGTCGTCAGCGGCGCGCTCGAACAGTGCGACCACGTCATCGTCGTCGACGACGGCTCCGACGACGCCACCGCCGACATCGTCGCCGGCCTGCCGGTCACCCTGCTGCGGCATCCGCAGCGCCTGGGCAAGGGCGCCGCGCTGCGCGCCGGTTTCGCCGAGGCACGCCGGCGCGGGTTCGAAGCCGTGGTCACGATGGATGGCGACGGCCAGCATCGCGCCAGCGATATCCCGCGTCTGATCGACGCCGCGAATCGCCACCCGGGCTGCATCGTCAACGGCGCACGCCTGAAGAAGCGCGACACGCAGCCGTGGTACCGCCGTATCGGCAACGATTTCGGTGACTGGGGCATCGCCTGGGCCTGCGGCTATCGCCTGGTCGACAGCCAGAGCGGCCAGCGCCTGTACCCCGCGCCCGTGCTCGCGCTGGCGCACGTGCGGGGCGAGGGCTTCGTCTACGAGGCGCAGATCCTGATCTCGGCCGCGCGCGAGCTCGGCTGCGGCGTGGTCTCGGTGCCGGTCGACACGCGCTACCACTGCGCAGGCTCCGACGAGCAGTTCCGCCAGAGCCATTTCCGCCTCGTCCACGACCTCTACCGCATCACGTCGCACGTGGCGGTGCAGGTGGTCGCGCGGGGTGACATCATCGGCCAGTACCGGCAGGCGCGCCGCCGTCCGCCGGTGATCGACGAGCCCGGGGCCGACGCTGGTACGGCGCCAGCCTCGGGCGCACTGCAGGAGACAGGATGATGCGCCACCCCGTGTCCGAAGCCGACGCCCCGCGCGCCGGCGATGCCCACCGCACCGATGTCGCCATCCTCGGCGGCGGCCTGGCCGGCCTGACCCTGGCCCTGCAGCTGCGCCGGCAGCACCCTGGGCTCGATGTGACCGTGGTCGAGCGCCGCGCGCATCCGGTGCGCGAGGCCGCGCACAAGGTCGGCGAATCCAGCGTCGAGATCGGCGCGCACTACTTCGCCAACATCCTGGGCCTGCGCGCGCACCTCGACACCGAGCAGATCCGCAAGTTCGGTTTCCGGTTCTTCTTCTCCGACGGCAGCAACCAGGTCGACCGCTGCACCGAGCTGGGCGTCAGCCAGTTGATGCCGACGCCCTCGTGGCAGATCGACCGCGGCCGCTTCGAGAACCATCTGGGCGAGCGTGCACGCGAATTGGGCGTGCGTTTCGACGACGGCGCGGTGGTGCGCGGCATCGACCTGGCCGACGATGCCTCCGATCACGCGGTCCACGTCGAACGCGACGGCGCGGTGCATACGGTCGCCTGCCGCTGGGTCGTCGATGCCAGCGGGCGCGCCGGCCTGCTGAAGCGCAAGCTGGGCCTGGCGCTGGCCAACGATCACAACGCCAATGCGGTGTGGTGGCGCGTGGACGGCTTCGTCGATCCCAACGCCTGGTCGCACGACACCCAGTGGCTGCAGCGCTGCGATCCGCCGGACCGCTGGCGCTCCACCAACCACATGTGCGGGCCGGGCTACTGGTTCTGGCTGATTCCGCTGTCGTCGGGCGCGCATTCGCTGGGCATCGTCTGCGATGCGGAGATGCACCCGCTCGAGACGATGAACACCCACGCCAAGGCGATGGACTGGCTGCGCAGCCACCAGCCCCAGGTCGCCGCCAGTCTCGACCGCAGCGAGCACACGCTGCAGGACTTCATGTTCCTGCGGAATTTCTCGTACGGCTGCAAACAGGTGTTCTCCCGCAACCGCTGGGCACTGACCGGCGAAGCCGGGCTGTTCCTGGATCCGTTCTATTCGCCCGGCAGCGATTTCATCGCGATCAGCAACACGTACATCTGCGATCTCATCGCACGCGAGCAGGCCGGGCGCGACATCACCCACCACGCCGATCTGTACCAGCAGCTCTATTTCTCGTTCTACGAGAACACGCTGACGCTGTATCAGGACCAGTACCCGTTGTTCGGCGACGAACAGGTCATGCCGGTCAAGGTGATCTGGGACTACACCTACTACTGGGCCCTGCTGGCACCGTTGTTCTGCGGCGGGCGCCTGACCGACCTGGCGACGCTCGGACGGCTGCGTCCCGCGTTCAACGAGGCCCGTGCGCTGAACCTCGCGATCCAGCCGCTGCTGCGCGACTGGGGCCTCGCCAATGGCGGCGGGCAACGTCCCGAGGCCCGGCTGCTCGACCAGTTCAAGATCGACTGGTTCTGCGACATGAACGCGGCATTGCACGACGATCTGGACACCGAGGTCTTCGTCGCGCGCATCGGTGACAACGTCGCGCGGATGCGCTGGCTGGCCGGCGAAATCCTGCAGCAGGCGCGCAAGGCACATGCCGCCATCGACGACCATGGACTCGACGCGCTGCTGGCGTCCGATGCAGCCCCGCCGTCGCTCGCGCCGGTCTGGTACGCCGACGCGGCCTGACATTCGCGAACGCCGTGCATCGCACGGCGTCGAGCATCCGCTGTCATCCACGCGGGTGATCCGTCCCCGCGACTGCGCTACGTTGCAGTAAGCCGACACCGCACCACGCCTTCGAAGCGCGGTGCCGTCGACGGCGCGTCGTGTGCGCGTCGACGATGACGCGGGACCGCGTCCTGAATCAGTTGGGCACCAGCCGCAGCACGCGGCCGTCGGATTCGTCGGTGAGCACGTAGACCGCACCGCCCGGGCCGACGCGGACGTCGCGGATGCGCTCGCCGCGGTCGTCGAGCAGGATCTCCTGCGCACCCGGCGCGCCACCGGCCATCGGAATCCGCCGCAGGCTCTTCTCGGCCAGCGCGGCGACGAACAGGTTGCCGTTCCAGCCCGGGAACGCCTCGCCCTCGTAGAGCGCCAGGCCGGCCGGCGCGATCGACGGGGTCCATTGCAGCACCGGCTGCTCCATGCCGGTCATGCGCGTGAACGGCGTGATCAGCGCGCGGCTGTAGTCGCGCCCGAAGCTCACCAGCGGCCAGCCGTAGTTCGTGCCCGGGGTGATGACGTTGAGTTCGTCGCCACCACGCGGGCCGTGCTCGTGCGCGTAAATGCGCTGGCGTGCGGCGTCGTAGACCAGGCCCTGCACGTGACGATGCCCGTAGCTGTAGATCTCCGGCAGTGCGCCGGTCCGCCCCACGAACGGATTGTCCTTGGGCACGCTGCCGTCGGTGTGGATGCGCACGATCGTGCCCATGTGGCTGTCGAGCTTCTGCGACTCTTCGCGGAAGAAGAAGCCGTCGCCGAGCCCCATCATCAGCGTGCCGTCGGGCAGCAGCAGCAGGCGGCCGCCGGCGTGCGCATCGCCGGACTTCGACGGATGCGTGGTGAAGATCGGCTGCACGTCCGAGAGGCGCTCGCCGTCGAAGCGCGCGCGCACGATGCGGGTGTGGTTGGCGTTCTTGTCGCCGTGCACGAACGACAGGAACAGCACGCCGCTGCGCGCGAAATCGGGCGCTGGCAGCACCTCGAGCAGTCCCGACTGGCCGGAGTCGAACACTTCGGGGACGCCCTCCACGGGTGCCTCGCGGAGCACGCCGTTCTCGATCACGCGCAGGCGGCCCGGGCGCTCGGTGACGAGCATGCGACCGTCGGGCAGGAAGGCGATCGACCAGGGATGCTCCAGGCCTTCGGCGACCGTTTCGACACGGAATTCGGCCTGCGCCGGCACTGCGGCCACCAGCAACACACCCAGCACAAACGCCCCCAGACCTCGGATCATCACTCGCTCTCCATTGCGCGTATGCGCCAATCGAACGTCGAGTCGATCACGAAACGGGAGAACAGCGAGTGAAAACGTCGGCATTGAAGGGCGTCGTTCCCGCATTCCTGCTGGCCGTCGTGCTGGCCATCGTCTGGGGCTCGATCGTGCAGAGCCAGTACAACCTCGCGGCCCTGGCCTCGATCGGTGCGGACATCGGCTCGGTGCGGCTCCAGGTCACGCTGCGCGACATCTTCAGCGGATTCTTCCCCACCTACGGCGGCTACGTGGTCGCCCCCGCATTTCTCGTCGCCTTCGGCGTGGTCGCCCTGCTCGAACCGAAGGTTCCGGGCGCGGCGCGCATTCCGCTGTATGCGCTCGCGGGCGTGGTCGCGCTGTTGATCGCGATTCCGCTGGTCAACGCGCTGTCGCCGGTCGCGTTGCTGGTCGGTGCGACCCGTGAGTGGAGTTGCACCTTCTGGATGGCCGCCGCCGGCCTGCCGGCAGGCCTGCTGTACGCGCTGTTGGCGCCCGCACGCCGCCGTACCGTGGAAGCACCGCCGATCCTGGTCCACGCGCCCGACTCGTCGACGCGCGGCGGTTGATCGCGCATTGCGTGGCTGAGCAGGTCCGATCGATGGCGCTGCTCAGCGGCAGCATGCAAGACAGGTGGGTACGTCGCGATCTCGACGACACCAAGTGAGGATGTGCGTGCTCGCCGCCCGGCTGCGACGTGCGCATGCCGCACCCGAATGCATCGACCGTTTCAGCGAGCGTCGATCTCCGTTGTAGATCAGCGCGCCATCTGCCTGCAGACACACCGAATTGCCGGCACTGCAGCGGCCTCTTTCGAGTCATCCGCCGACGTGACGCATTGCGCGACCTGCGGAACGACCCCGCAGAACAGGGTGCTCGCCGCGCCCCCAGTTCCAACCGCCGTTCTCTAGGCAACACCTGATCACCAACGCAAAACGCGCCGCAGCTGCGGCGCGTCGTCATGCATGCCGGGCACCCGGCGCATCGCCCGGGCGCGCTGCCTTCAGTTGCCGGGCGCGGGCGCCGGTTGAGGCGCGGACATCGGCGGCGGGTTCGCCACCCAGATCGCGATGCCGCTCGCGTACTTCTGCTGCGGGCTGATGTTGACGCCGACACCGGCCGACGAGAACGAGCGCCCGCCGCCACGGCCGACGCCGCCGCCGACACTGACGCCGCCGCTGCGCTCGCCGTCGGCCGTGCCCTGGAACAGCACGCCGTTGGCCCCGAGCTTCGCGGCTTCCGTGCGCAGCTTCTGCAGCACCGAATCGACCTTGTTCTGCTCGCCGTAGGTCAGCGCGCCGCTGCTGGTGTTGAGGATCGCGATCTCTTCGTACTGGCCCGGCGGCGGCCCGTGATAGATGCGCACCTGGGCCGGATCGATCGGCGCGCGGGGCGTGCCGGTCAGGACATGGGAGCTGGCACAACCGGCCGTCAGCGCGACGGCGAGCAGGACCAGAAGAAGACGGGGTGCGCGCATGGCGGGAGTCCTCGAGACAGGGGCGCCCGGTCGGGCACGCCGCCGATCATCGCGCTGGTGACCTGAAGCCGGCGTGGATGCGGGCGGCGCCCGGTTCAGCCGGCCGGCGACGCCGGACCGAGGCGCCCGCCCCTACAGCCAGGGACCGCATGCTTTCTGTCGAGCGGCCGGACGACGTATCGACAGACATCACGTCTGCCTGGCGCGTCAGCCCATGCCGCCGTTGATACCAATGACCTGTCCGTTGATATAGCCCGCCGCATCCGAACACAGGAACGCGACGAGCGCCGCGACCTCGTCGGGCGTACCCGCACGTGCCGCCGGGACGATCTGCTTGACCATCTCCTCCGGGAACGTCGCGTCCGCCATGTTTCCGGCAATGACCCCGGGCGCGACGACGTTGACGGCGATGCCGCGGCTGGCCATCTCGCGGGCCAGCGATTTCGACGCGCCATGCAGCGCGGCCTTCGCGGCGGCGTAGTTGGTCTGTCCGCGGTTGCCGATGACCGCGGCCACCGACGACACACTGACGATCCGGCCCCAGCGCTTGCGTGCCATCGGCAGCAGCAGCGGCTGGGTGACGTGGAAGAAGCCGTGCAGCGAGACGTCGACGACGCGCTTCCATTGCGCATCGGACATGCCGGCCATCGGCGCGTCGTCGTGGATGCCCGCATTGTTGACGACGACCTGGATCGCCCCGCCTTGGAGCAGGCCATCGATCGCCGCGCGCGTCGCCTCGCCATCGGCGACGTCGAACGCGACCGCCTCGGCGCGGCCGCCCGCGGCGAGGATGTCGGCGACGACGCCTTCGGCGCGCTGCAGGTTGCCGTTCGCATGCACGATCACATGCAAGCCGTCCGCCGCGAGGCGACGGCAGATCGCACCGCCGATGTCGCCGCTGCCGCCGGTCACGAGGGCGCGGCGCGCGGGCGCGCTGGAGTCGGAAATCGTCATGCGGGGATTGTAGCGGGCCGAACGCGCACGTCGCGGCGCGGAGTGGTGGCGCGGTCGCCTGCACGCCAGTCCGCATGCGCGCGCTGGCGCGCGAACCGGGATGCCGGGAACGCCGCATCGCGCGCGAGCGCGCGCCTGCACGGGGCTCGCCAAGGTGATGCGGGGCCTACAAGCAGGCGAAGCGCGCGATGTTCCGATCAGCGCCGCGCGGCAATCGCGAGAGCGGCGAGGCGCCATGTGCCACGACGTCCTGTAGGAGCGCGCTGGCGCGCGAACCGGGGGCGCGGAGGAACGCCGCATCGCGCGCGAGCGCGCACCTGCATGGGCGCTGCGCGGCGTGACGTCCTGCCGTGTCAGCGATCAAGCGGAGGACGCCACGGTGTCGACCGCGGCCACGCGTCTACAGCGCCGGCTGCTCCGCGCCCAGCATCACGGCCGCGCGGCCTTCGGCGAGCAACAGGCCGTCGCATTCGATCCGGAACGCGTACTGCTGGCTGTCGCCGGCTTCGACCAGTACCTCGGCCACGCACTCGATATCACCGGCGAGATCGTCGATGCGCGCGACATGCAGCTGCATGCCGCGCAGGGCGACCAGCATGCCCGGCCGCACCGGTGCGCCGCTGTCGCGTGCGCGCAGGCCGCCGTGCACCGCCATCGCCTGGGCGCCGTATTCGCACAGGTGCAGCGCGCGCAGGCGGCCGTCGCTGCGCAGCGGATTGCCGGGGTCGCGGTGGCTCGCGCTGCGCACGGCCACCGTGCCCGCGTCCCAGCTGTCGACCGCGTCCCACAGGCACATCGCGCCCTGGTGCGGAATCATCGCCAGGATGGCGGCACGATCGACGCGGCTCATGCAACCGGCTCCGGTTCGGCGCGCGCCGCCTCGATCGTCGCGCGGTGACGGGCGACGAACAGCGACAACACGAAATTGCACAGCACGCCGAGCGCGACCGTGGTGCCGATCGCACGCAGCACCGGGATCGACGACAGCGCGAGCAGGCTGAAGACGAGCAGCGTCATGAGGCTGCAGACCAGCACCGCGTGCAGGGTGCGGATCTGGTCGGCGCGGTCTTCGCCGGCATGTTCGAAGAACAGCGCGTAGTCGAGCCCGAGGCCCGCGGCGAGGATCAGCGCGACCAGATGGAACAGCGTGAGCTCGACGCCGGCCAGGCGCAGCACGGCGACGATCACCAGCAGCGTCAACAGGGTCGGCAGCAGCACGCGCCACACGCGCCGCGGCTGGCGCAGTGCGATCCACACCGTGGCCACCAGCAACACCAGCGCGACCGCCATCGCCGCGAGCACGCGGCCGCGGTATTCGATCACCAGCGATTCGGAGGCGTCCTTCATGTCGAGCAGGCGCAGGTCCACGCCGGGCGCCTGCGCCTGCGCCGCCAGCGCGGCGACATCGGCCGGATCATCGAGGCCGCTCAGCGAGACCAGCGCGGTGGCGCGTCCGGGATGCACCAGCAGCAACCCCGAGACCGCGCTCGACAGCGGCGAGCCCTGCAGATCCTGCAAGGTCAGCAGCGGTGCCGTGCGTGCGCGTTCGACATCGGTGAGAAACGGCGCGAAGGCGTCGGGCAGGAACGGCGAGCCGTCCAGCGCCTCGTCGAGCAGCGCGCGCAGCGTCGGCGTATCCGGCAGCGCGGCCTGGCGGGCACGCTGCACCTCGGCATCGGGCAGGTAGCGCGCGGCCATGTCGTAGCCGTCGAGTCGGCCGTCGGCGACGCGCGCGTCCAGCGCCGGGCGCAGCGCGGACGTCGCTGCCAGCACGGTGTCGGTGTCACCGCCCTGGGCGACCAGCACGTAGCGCACGTCGGGCGCACCGAGTTCGGCGCGCAGTTCGGTGTCGAGCGCCATCGCGTCGGCATCCACCGGCGTCAGCTTCGACAGGTCGTTCTGCCACGCCGGGCCCGGGGCGAAGACGATCGCCGCGAGGCTGGCCACGCCGAGCACGGCCAGCGACCATTTCGGCCGCGGCAGTGCTTCGATGCGATGCCACAGCCGCTGCAGCCGCGGCGAATCGGCGATGTCCGGCGGCGCGGGGTCGACCAGGCCCGGCAGCAGGTAACGCGTGACCAGCGCGGCCACCATGAGCGCAGCGACGGTGAACACCGCGAGCTGGCGCAGGCCGTCGACGCCGGAGAACAGGAACGTCGCGTAGGCGATGCAGGTGGCGATCACGCCGGTCGACAGCGCCGGCCACAAACTCCGCACGTTCTTCCACGGCGACAGGCCGGCGCGCTGATGGCTGAAGAAGTGGATCGGGTAATCCTGGACCACGCCGATCAGCGTGAACCCGAACGCGATGGTGATGCCGTGCACACCGCCCGGAAACAGCAGCGCCACGGCACCGAGACCGGCGATGCCGGCGCTGGCCAGCGGCAGCGCGCCGAGCAGCGGCATCTTCCAGCTGCGGTAGGCCAGCAGCAGCAGGATCACCAGGCCGATCGTGTCGGCCAGGCCGATGCGCTGGGCCTCGCGCTGTGTGCGCCCGCCGATGTCGACCGAGAACGCGCCGGGCCCGGTCATCTGCAGCGTCGACGCGCTGCCGTCGGATGAACTCGCCTCGCGGGCGGCGTCGAAGCGCGCGCGGATCGTCTCGACCGCGTCCAGCTGGCCGGTCGGATCGAAGCCCGCGGCGCGTGTTTCGACCAGCAGCAGCGCACGTTCGCCGGCGCGATCGAACCAGACGTCGAACAGCATCTCCGGCGCGGCCGCCGGCGCCCAGGCCTCGGCCAGCACCAGGGTCTCGAGCGTGGGATCGGAGGGCAGCAGCGGCTCGACCAGGCCGGCGGCCGGCGAGCCCAGATCCTGCAAGCGCGCATCGAAGGCGTCGCGCAACGCATCGGCATCGAGCGGCGCCTCATCGAACGAGGGCGTCAGCAGGTAGCGGTAGGGCAGCAGGTCCGGCGGAAACGAGGACAGGTCGGCCGAGGCACCGTTGGCCACGACGCTGAAGCGGTCGTCGCCAGCGAGCGCTTCGTGCAGGGCCTGCGACTGCGCGGCCAGCACCTCGGGCGCATCGCCCGAAATCGCCAGCAGCAGCAGACGCGAACCGGGCCCCTCGCCCAGTTCGTCGATCAGCAGCCGCTGTTCGGGCGTGCGCGCATCGGGCAGGAAGCGGCGCAGGTCACCGCTGAATTCCAGTCGCGCAGCGACCAGCCAGCCGGCGAGGAGCAGTACCACTAGCCAGGCGACCGCCAGCGCCAGGCGCAGGCCCGGGCGCTGCAGCAGCGCGTCTCTGAACGTGCCCGGAGATTTCAACGCGGCACGTCGCGACAGGCGCGCAGCGCGGCCTCGAGCGAGTCGAGACCGGACACACCCTGCGCCGCGCCGCCGAGCAGCGTGGGCTGCGGATCGCCCTGCTTCGGACGGGTCTCGATGCAGCGCAGTTCGTCGTCGCGGCCGCGCAGCACCACCGCGGCGATGCGGGTGGCGGTGCGGGCGTCGCGCGGGGTGAGGGTCAGCGTCCAGTCGGCGGGCACGCCGTCGGCTTCGATCGCGTAGTGGGTTTCCAGCAGCGTGCGGTCACCCGACAGCAGCGCGCCGAAGCTGCCCTGCAGCGCGGCGAGTTCGGGCACGCGGGCCAGCGACGCGGTGCGCGGCGCGCGTCCGACGCGCGCGACGACGGCTTCGCCGCCGCGGATCGTCGTGGTTTCGGCGTACGGCTCACGGACCTCGCGCACCAGCGTGTCGGCATCCGGGCGGCGGTACTCGCCTGCGATCACCAGCGGACGACGCAGCGTGGCCGACAGGCGCAGTTCGACGAAGGGCGTCGACTGCGGCGGTGGCCGGGTCAGGCGATGCAGGATCCAGTCGGCGTCGACTTCGCGCCCGCGCGCAGCGACCGGCGGCGGCACCCGATCGCGCGACTGGTCCGCGCGCAGCACGGGGCGTGGCTGGGCGGTGTCAGTGGCCTGCGGAGCGGCCCAGGCCGGGAGCGTCAGCCACAGCGTCGTCAGCAGCAGGCAGGCAGGCGGACGCAGGCGTCGCATCGTCGTCGCGTTTCCAGAAGTCATAGAAGTTGAACCAGTTGTAGGGGGCGCTGCGCACGTGATGTTCGAGCCGCTCCGCGTAACGGCGGATAAGCGCGGTGACACCGGCCTGGCGTTCGCGACGCGCCAATGCCACGCCTTCACTGAAGGGTTCGAACACCAGGTCGTAGCGGGCGCCGCCCCGGTAGAGGCCGAACGCCAGCATCACCGGCACCTTGAGCACCGCGGCCAGCAGCCATGGGGCGACCGGGAATTCCGCGGGTGCACCGAGGAACGGCACCGGTTGCGTGGGTCCGCCCTCCTGGCTGCGGTCGACCAGCAGCGCGACCATCGCGCCCTGCTCGAGTGCCGCGCCGATCGCCAGTGCGACGGACGGGCCGTCCTGGCCGGCGTCGATCACCGTCGCGGCGATCTCCGGGTTCAGCGTGTCCAGCAGTTCGGTCATCGCCTTGCCGTGGGCGCGGTCGAGCACCACACGGATCGCGAACTCGGGGCGCTGCTGCGACAGCACGCGCAGCACTTCGAAGCTGCCCAGGTGCGAGCCGAACAGCAGCACGCCACGGCCGGCGTCGAGGTGCCGGTGCAGCGTGTCGAGCCCGAAGGTGCGCACGTCGAAACGGCGGGTGTTCTCGCTGAGCAGGAACAGCCGGTCGAGGATCGTCGCGGCGAAGGTGTAGATGTGCCGCGCCACCTCGCGCAGCGTCGCCGGCCGCCCGAACACGCGCGTGAGATAGGCCTGCGAATCCCGGCGCTCGGCACCGCGGCGCAGCATGAAATACAGCGTCACCGGATACAGCAGCAGCCGGGTCGGCGCACGGCCGCACCAGCTGGCGAACGTGCGCATCGCGACCAGCGCCGCGCGCCCGCCGCCTTCGCGGCGCGCCTTCCAACCGGCGCTCACGCCACGTCCCCGCCGGTGGCGACGACATCGCCGCTGGCCAGCAGCACGCCGTCACGCTCGACCCGGAACCGCCAGCGCGGGCCGGCCTCGGTCGTCGTGGCCTCGAGGGCGATCTCGGCGGTCTCGTCGGGCAGCAGCGGCTGCACGAACTTGACCTGCGGCAGGCGCAGCGGACCCAGCGCGCCATGCCCGGCTTCGATCGCGGCCACGACGTGATCGAGGATCACGACGCCGGGCACCAGCGGCCGACCGGGAAAATGCCCCGGCAGGCACGGATGCGTGCCCGGGACGACGAACGTCGAGCGGCTCATGGGCGGACCGACCGTCCGAGCATCGCGGCGACCGCGTCCTGCGCCTCGCGTGAGAGCGCCTGTCGACCGGCAGCGCCGACACGCCCGGCCACCGGCAGCGGCTGGCCCACGGTGGCCCGCATGGGCCCGCGGCAGACGCGGAAGAAACCGCGCGCCGGCAACACCGCGCCGGTGCCGTGCAGCGCGATCGGCAGCACCTCGACGCCGGCGTCGATCGCGGCCTGGAACGAACCGGATTTGAATTCGCCCAGGCGACCGTCGCGCGTGCGCGTGCCTTCCGGGAACAGGCACAGCGACTGGCCGGCCCCCAGCACGCCGGCCACCTGCCGGCGCAACTGCGGCCCGGCGCGGCGATCGTCGCGGCTGATGAACAACATGCCGGTGGCGCGCGCGTACCCCGCCACGAACGGCACGCGGCGCATCTCTTCCTTCAGCAGGAAACGCAGCGGCACCGGCACGGCCATGAACAGCACGCAGATGTCGAGCAGCGATTCGTGGTTGGCGACCACCAGGTACGGGCGCGACCAGTCGATCGCGTCGGCGCCCTCGACCGTGAGCCCGCCGGCCGGTCCGACGAGGCCCGGCGCCCAGCGCGTGCGTGCCATGTCCAGCGCGCGATCGCGACGGCCGCTGACGAGCTGCAGCACCAGCGACACGCTGATCCAGCCCGCCGTCCATAGCAGGGTGAACGCGAACTCGAGCACGTTGAGCACGCGCTTCGGCAGTTCGGTGATGACGGGCGCTGCGGCCTCGACGCGGGTCTGTCGATATTCCATGTGGCGCCTAGGATACTGTTTACTTTGCGTGAAGGCCGCAGCAGAGGCCGTTCAGCGCAGCAGATCGCGCCAGAACATGGGGCCGAGCCCCGCCAGCTTGCGCAGGAAATCGGCAAAACTGTGATACCGGCCGGGAAACCGTCGCTTGCGGATCGCGAATTCGACGAGGAAGAACCCGCCGATGACGCCGTAGTTCAGCAGGTTGGCGCACCACGACCATTGTTCCCAGGTGATCGGCAGCGGCGAGGCCACGCCCACGCTTTCCAGCAGCCCCGCCGGGCTGGCGAGCATCGCCAGCAGCAGGTTGGCACCGGCCATGCCGGTCAGCGCGGTCGCCCAGGCGGCGGTGAGCGTGCGTGTGTAGCGACGCAGGGCCGGCTCGATCTCGGCCGGTGTGCCGCCCTCGATGCCGGCGACGATCCGGGTGATCAACGGCTCGCAGCCCGGCCGCAGCGTGCGCGCGAACACCCACGCGATCGCCAGCACGAACACCACCGGCACCAGCAGCAGCGGCAGTGCCGCGTGCCCGGCCGCATACAGCGCCCACGCGCCCCAGGCGGCCAGCGGCAGCGCGATCCAGGCCCAGGCCCGGCGGGCCAGCAGCGGCTCGACCAGCAACATCGCGATCAGCACGCCCAGCGCGCCCAACGCGCAGGCGTCGCTCTGCCACAGGCTCGCCAGATGGGCGAGGGCCGCGTAGGCCAGGGCCAGCAGCAGTTGCAGCAGCAGGATCAAGTGGTGCGGTGCTGCTCGACGTGCGCCGACAGCGCACGCAGAGACGCGAAGATCTGCCGGTTCTCGTCGTTGTCCGAGCGCAGCTGGAAGCCGTAGCGCTTGCTGATCGCCAGCGCGAGTTCGAGTGCGTCGATCGAGTCCAGACCCAGGCCGGCATTGAACAGCGGCGCCTCGGGATCGATGTCGCCCGGCTGGACGTCCTCCAGGTTCAGGCTCTCGACCAGCAGTTCGGCGAGCGCGCGCTCGGCATCGGTTTGGGCGGACATTGCGGACTTCCAAGACGTGACAGGGCGCCAACGATCCGGCATCGGCCCGGCCGGCGCAAGCCGCGCAGCCCCGTTCAGCTGCCAACGTGCGTCCGGAGGCTTCCGTTATGATGCGCGGCTGTATGCCAGCGCACCGCACCGGATGAGCCCCGCCCCGATCGTTTCAGAGCCCGCCGCAAGCGCGGACACGCAGGTTCCGGTCCGCGACGTGGACGTGGTGGTGATCGGCGGCGGCCCGGCCGGCAGCACCGCCGCCGCGCTGCTCGCGCGCGCCGGCCGTTCGGTGGTGCTGCTGGAAAAGGATGCGCATCCGCGCTTCCACATCGGCGAGTCGCTGCTGCCGATGAACATGCCGATCCTCGACGAACTGGGCGTGCTCGACCAGGTGCGTGCGATCGGCGTGCACAAGGCCGGCGCGGATTTTCCGCTGCCCGGCGATGCCACGCGCAGCCACGTGTTCCGTTTCACCCGGCAGCTCGATCCGCGCCACAATTTCGCCGTGCACGTGCGCCGCGACCAGTTCGACGCGCTGCTGTTCGACCACGCCGGCGCCCAGGGCGTGGAGACCCATACGCGCACGCGGGTCACCCACGTCGGGTTCGGCGACGACGGACGGCCTGCGCGCGTCGAGGCATGCGCCGACGACGGCACGGTGTTGGCACTGCGCCCGCGCTACGTGCTCGACGCGAGCGGCCGCGACACCTTCCTGTCGAACCGCCTGAAGCTCAAGCGCAAGAATCCGGCGCACCAGTCGGCGGCGCTGTTCAGCCATTTCCGCGGCGTGGCCCGGCATCCGGGCGACGACGCCGGCAACATCACCATCGCGCGGTTCGACCAGGGCTGGTTCTGGTTGATCCCGCTGCCCGACGACGTGATGAGCGTCGGCGCGGTGTGTTTCCCCGAGTACCTCAAGCAGCGCAGCGGCGACGGCGGCCGCCTCGACAACGAGGCCCTGCTGATGCGCACGCTGCAGTCGAATCCGGCGGTCTGGGCGCGGATGCAGGGCGCCGAGCGCGTGGCGCCGGTGCACGCGACCGGCAATTATTCCTACGGCGCGCGGCGCATGGCCGGGCCGGGCTGGGTGCTGGTCGGCGATGCCTACGCGTTCGTCGATCCGATCTTCTCCTCCGGCGTGTTCCTCGCGATGGACAGCGCGCGCGAGGCCGCAGCGCTGGTCGATGCCGCACTGCACGCACCGGCGCGCGAGGCTGCGCTGCAGCGCGCGATGCAGGCGCGGCTCGAACGCGGCCTGCGCCACTTCACCTGGTTCATCTATCGCTTCAACACGCCGGTCATGCAGCGCCTGTTCTCCTCACCGCGCAACGATCTGCAGGTCGAGCAGGCGGTGATCTCGATGCTCGCCGGCGACGTGTTCGACAACGCGGCGGTGCGCTGGCGGCTGTATGTCTTCCGTCTGATCTACGCCATCAATGCGATCGCGATCGCGCCGCAGGCACTGCGCGGCTGGCTCGCGCGGCGCCGTCAGGCGCGCGCGGCCTTCCGCGGCGACACCCTGCACGAGGGCAACCCATGAGCCGTCCGCTTCCACAGCCACCCGCCGCGCCGCCGCGTTTGCGCGTGGACTACATCGACGATGCGACACCGCAGGCGCTGCTCGCGCAGCCCGACGTGCTCGCGGTCTTCGGCTTCGGCAACGATGCTCCGGTGATCGACGATCCGCGCTGGCTGCGCGTGCCGCTGCAGCCCTACGGCCCGGCGCCGCTGGAGGTCTGGCACGCGCAGGCGCCGGTCGTGCACGGCCGCGAGGGCGAGATCGCCTGGGCCTGCGACGGCCAGTTGCTGTTCGGCGCGATCGAGGTCGACGAACCGGCCGGCCATACCGGCGCCGGCGACCACAGCGGCATCCTGATGGCCGCCGAGCACGCGTACCAGGCGCTGACCCGCTTCGTCGAGGGCAGCGAGTACCCGCACCTGCTGCGGATCTGGAACTACCTCGACGCGATCACGCTTGGCGACGGCGATGCCGAACGCTACCGCCAGTTCTGCGTGGGCCGCGCGCGCGGCCTGGGCACGTTCGACACCTCCAACCTGCCCGCGGCAACCGCGATCGGGCGCTGCGACGATGCACGGCGGATCCAGGTCTACTGGCTCGCCGCACGCACGCCGGGCACGCCGGTCGAGAACCCGCGCCAGGTCAGCGCCTATCGCTACCCGCGGGAATACGGTCCGCAGGCGCCCAGTTTCGCGCGCGCGATGCTGCCACCCGACGACAGCGCGATGCCGCTGATGCTCTCGGGCACCGCCAGCGTGGTCGGCCATGCCTCGATCCACGAGGGCGAACTGCTGGCCCAGCTCGACGAGACCTTCGCCAACTTCGATGCGCTGCTGGCGTCGGCCCGCGAAGGCCGCCCGGCACTGCCGGCGGAGTTCGGCCCCGGCACGCGGCTCAAGGTCTACGTGCGCGATGCCGAGGACCTGCCGGTCGTCGCCGAGGCCCTCGATGCACGCTTCGGCGACCGCGTCCCGCGCGTGCTGCTGCATGCGGCGATCTGCCGGCGCGAGTTGGCGCTGGAGATCGACGGCGTCCACGACGCCGGTTGAGGCCGACGCGGCCCGCCGACGCAGCGGCCGCCGTGTTCGCTCCACACGTGCGCGGCCGGCTATCACGCTGGCGGGTGCCGCAACGCCGGCGATAGGCGTGCGACCGGTCATCCGCCCGGAGCATCGCGACCGGAACGATGCAAAGGCGCACCCGGCGTCCGCACGCCGAGCGACGCGTCCTCACCGGGTCGCCCGCCGGGCACGCGCGTAGAATCCGCGCCATGACCCGACTCGATACCCGCATGCGGCGGATGCGCCGCGACGATTTCTCGCGCCGGCTGATGCGCGAATCCACGCTGACCGCCGACGATCTGATCTACCCGGTGTTCGTGCACGAGGCCGACGGCCGCGCGGCGGTGCCGTCGATGCCCGGCGTCGAGCGCCTGTCGATCGACGCCCTGCTGCACGTGGCCGACGCGGCGAGTGAACTGCGGATTCCCGCGCTCGCGCTGTTCCCGGTCACCGCGCCGGAGGCGAAGTCGCTCGACGCCGCGGCCGCCTGGGACGACGACGGCCTGTGCCAGCGCGCGATCCGGGCGCTGAAATCGCGCTTTCCGCAGCTCGGTGTGATCACCGACGTCGCGCTCGACCCCTACACCACCCACGGCCAGGACGGCCTCGTCGACGACGCCGGCTACGTGCTCAACGACGTCACCGTCGAGGCGCTGGTGCGCCAGGCACTGAGCCATGCGCGCGCCGGCGCCGACATCGTCGCACCGAGCGACATGATGGACGGCCGCATCGGCGCGGTCCGCGCGGCGCTGGAAGCCGATGCGCACGTGCACGTGCGCATCCTCGCCTACGCGGCCAAGTACGCCAGCGCGTTCTACGGCCCGTTCCGCGATGCGGTCGGCTCGGCCACCGCGCTCGGCAAGGCCGACAAGGCCACCTACCAGATGGACCCGGGCAATTCGGACGAGGCGATGCGCGAGATCGCGCAGGATCTCGACGAAGGCGCCGACATGGTCATGGTCAAGCCGGGCATGCCCTACCTCGACATCGTGCGCCGCGCGAAGGACGAGTTCGGCGTGCCGGTGTTCGCGTACCAGGTCAGTGGGGAGTACGCGATGCTCAAGGCGGCCGCCGCGAACGGCTGGCTGGACGAGCGCGCGTGCGCGCTCGAAGCCCTGCTCGGCTTCAAGCGCGCGGGCGCCGACGGCGTGCTGACCTACTTCGCACTCGACGCGGCGCGCTGGCTGCGCGAACGCGGCTGACGCCCACGCATCGCGCCGAACACGCCGGCGCCAGCACGGACGAAAAAACGCCCGGGCATGACCCGGGCGTTTCCGTTCCGATCGGTGCGCGGCCTCAGTTGACCGTCAGCACCACCGGCGTGGCGGCCTTCGGCGTAACGGGATCATTGCTCGCCACGCACAGGTAGCCGACTTGGCGTCCGGGCGACAGCCCGGCAGCGCTCAGCGTCACCCGGTTGGCCTGCGTGGCACCCGGCAGCACGCTGCCCGACGGCGGGCTCACCGCACCGATCCACGGCGCGCCGCAGGGCACGAGGCCGCGGACCGTCATGCCCAGGCCCGCGAACGCGGTGTTCGCGGCCCAGGCGCCGCTGCCGTTGGTGGCCACGGTGAGCGAGGCGAAGCCGCCATTGCCGGCCGTCGAGCCGTACCAGGCCCAGCGGTTGGCGAACGTGCCGCGGGTGGACACGACCAGCCAGTACCGGCCCGGCGGCAGCGTCACCGACTGGCCCGCGGCCGGGAGGTTCAACGCGATCACCGCATTGGTGACATCGACGCCCGGCGCCGTCGGCGCGGCGGTGTAGCTCCACACCGCAGCCGCGGCGGCCGAGGTCGGATTACCGGCCGGCAGGCCACCTGCGTCGGGGTAGATCGCCCAGGTCAGCGCGGTCGCCGCAGTCGTCAGCGCGGTGCCGCTGACCACGAAGCCGGGTGCCGACAGCGCGGTGAGCTGCAGCGGCCGGTCGACGGTGAAATCGTCGGCCGAGTACTGCGCCTGCGCACCCGCGGCAGCGGGATCGCTGTAGTGCGTGCCGCGGAAGCCGCTGGTGACGCCATCACTGGAACGCGCGACCGCGGTGACCGCACCGCTGCCGGTGTTGTCGACCGAGTACACCAGCGGCGAGCCGCCGGCATTGCCGACCGATCCGGTCGCGGTGCCGCTGCGACCGGCGGCGAGCGCCAGCGAGACCGCGTCGGGCAGGCGCACGACGGGCGCCTGGATCGCGATCGCGACCGGCAACGTCAGCGGGGTGCGCTGCGTGCCGAGGATCGGCCCGGTCGACTCCAGCACCATCTCGCCGAACGTCCAGCCGCCATCGGCGGCCGCGCCACGGGTGTTGACGGTGATCCGCACCGATGCCGAACCGCCGGCCGGCACCTTCAGCGTCGCCGGCACCGCGGTGGCATTGACGCCGGTGAAGCGGATGCGCCAGCTCGAGGCCGCGCCGTGCGGGTTGCGGAACGTGCGCACGAAGGTGCAGCTCGAATAGCAGTTGCGGCTCGCCAGGCTGGGCTGGTTGAGCGCGGAAACATCGCCGCCGGTGGCCGGATTGGCGGCCTGGTAGTTGGCCGTGGTCTCGTGCATGACCAGACCGGCGTTGATCGCCCGGTCCACCTGCACGCGGCCGCTGCCCTTGTCGAACGGCGTCCCCGGCGTGACCGAGTCTTCCTTGAACACCTCGGTCTTGGCGGTCAGCGCCAGTGCCGACTTGATCTCCGGCACCGACCAGCCGGGACGCGCCTGACGGATCAGGCCCGCAGCACCGGCCTGGTGCGGCGACGCCATCGACGTGCCGTTGTACAGGTCGAGCGCCTGTTCGAAGCCGGTGATCGTGGTGCCGGCGACGACGGCGAGGATGCTGACGCCGGGCGCCGTGATGTCCGGCTTGACCAGGTCGAAGGTGCCGGCCGGGCCGCGCGAGCTGAACGCACCGAGCGCATCGGCCGTGTTCGGCAGCACCAGCGGCGGGTACAGGATGCCGGCCGTGGCGGTGGACGGATTCGCGAGGCCGAAGTCACGCAGCGCGTTGCCCTCGTCCTGGCTCACGCCGAACACCGGGATGGTCGCGCCGGGCACCGAGGGAATGATGCCGCCCGCGATGTTGTTGGCGATGACCACGGCGATCGCACCGGCATTGCGTGCGTTGTCGGCCTTGATCGTGAACGAGCAGGTGCCGCGGCGGATCAGCACGATCGCACCGGTGAAGCTGTTCGCGGGATACGCCGCGCAGCCGTCGTCGACGCCGTTGATGCCGGCGCTGATGCGCAGCGGCGTGGAACCCGGAATCGAGGCGGTGAACGCCACGCCGCCGGTGCCTTCGTTGATCAGCACCGGCGCGAGCGGCTCGGGCACCGGCGCCGGGCCGGTGACGTTGAGGGCGAGCGCGAACGCACCGCGGCCATGCTGCGCGGCGGCGGTCGACGACACCCAGGGTTCGAGATGCCCCATCGTGTTCGGGCCCGGGCCGCTGTTGCCGGCGGACGACGCGATGAAGATGCCGGCCTCGGTCGCGCCGAGGAAGGCCTGCGACACGGCCTCGGTCCACGGCTGTGCACCGCCGCCGATCGAGTAATTGATGACGTCGACGACGCCGTCGGCGACCGCCTGGTTCACCGCGGCCACCGCCGAGACGTTCGGGCACAGGCCCTGGCCGGTGGCGATGTTGGTGTAGCAGATGTCGTAGGCGACGATGTTGCCGCGCGGCGCGACGCCCGAAATGCGCCGCGGATTGCCGCGGAACACCACGTCGCGGCGGTTGCCGGCCACCGTGGACGCGACATGGCTGCCGTGGCCGTTGGTGTCGCCGAAGCCCGGCTCCTCGCGGAAGCCCGGATTGGTGCAGGTGTTGCCCGGCGCGCCGCAGACGAAGTCGTAGCCGCCAATGAGCTTGTCATTGCAGCGACCCGCATCGATGCCGCCCGGCGCGCAGCTGCCCAGATAGGTGCCGCTGCCCAACGGGTTGACGTGCTGGTAGCCGTCGACCGGATCGACCGCGGCGAACGAGGGCGCGCCGAAGTTGATGCCCGAATCGAGAATGCCGAACACCACGCCCTCGCCCTGGAATGCGCCGGTGGCACCGGGCCATGCGGCGTTCCACACCGCCTCGGCGCCGATCAGGCGGGGGCCGGTGTCGGTGTCGAGCGCGTATTCGCGGTAGGGCTCGACGAAGCGCACGTCGGGCAGTTGCTCCACGCGCGCGGCCTCGCTGTCGGTGAGTTCGACGACGACGGCGTTGATCGCATGCTGCATGCGCCGCTCGACGGCGAGCGGACGGCCGACGCGCAGCGCGATCGCGCCTTCGAGATCGGACTGGCGCCGCTGCAGGTAGCTCACGTAATTACGCGCGCTGGCACCCTTGACGTCGAGGCGCAGCTTGCCGCGCGCATCACTGCGGCGCGCCGGTGCGGCGATGCCCGTCACCCCGCCCTGATAGGCGGCGAGGGCCGGTTCCTCGAACACGACGATCACCCGCTCGGGCGCCTCATCGACCGCGGCAGGCCCCGATGTGGCGCCGGGGCCGGACGCGCCGGCCTGCGTGTTCGCCGCCGCGGGCGCTGCGCCGAACACGCTCGCGACGCCGGCTTTCGCCGCGTCGAGCGCGCCGCCAACGGCGGGCACGCGGGATGGAAGTACGGTGGTGGCCGCCCATGCGACGACGGCGAGACCGAGCAGCGCTGAAGCCGCGCCGACCCTACGGGTACTGGACATGCGAAGAATCCCCGGAAAGATGAACCTGCCAGACCACAACGACCGACCCGCCGGACTGCCGACGCATCGACACCCTTGCGCCCGTCCCCCTGCCCCGGACTGACGCAATATGACGGTTTATACAACTTTCTGTCGCCCGTGGCGCAAGTCGCGACGGTTTTTTGACGCGTCGCGTGAGGCCTGCAGCCGCCCCGTCCATCGGCTGGCCGCCCGCCGCTAGACTGCAGCGACGCGCCCCGGCGCCCCGGCCAATGGAGAGCCCATGTCCCACGTCATCCGTCTCGCGGTGTTCGGCCATCCGGTGGCGCACTCGCTGTCGCCCCGCATCCACGCCGCGTTCGGCCAGCAGCTTGGTCACCTGGTCGACTACACCGCGATCGACGCCGCACCCGAGGCGTTCACCGCCGCACTGCAGGCCTTCGCCGCGACCGGCGGCACCGGCGCCAACGTGACCCTGCCGCTGAAGGAGGCCGCGTTCGCGCTGGCCAACACCTGCAGCGAGCGCGCCCACCGCGCCGGTGCGGTCAACACCCTGGTCCGCCAGGGCGACACCTGGCACGGCGAGAACACCGACGGCACCGGCCTCGTGCGCGACCTCACCGAGCGCCAGGGCCTGGACCTGCGCGGCCGTCGCACGCTGCTGATCGGCGCCGGCGGTGCCGCCCGCGGCGTCGCGCCCGCGCTGCTCGACGCCGGCGTGGACGGGCTGACCGTGGTCAACCGCACCGCCGCTCGCACCGACGCGTTAGCCGATGCCCTCGGCGATCCGGCGCGCGTGCACCCGCGTTATTTGGAACAGCTCGACGAGATGGGCGAGTTCGACCTGATCGTCAACGCCACGTCGGCCGGCCGTGCCGGTGTGGTGCCCGACCTGCCGCGATCGCTCGTCGGCATGCGCACCGTGGCGGTCGACCTGAGCTACGGCGAGGCCGCGGTGCCGTTCCTGGCCTGGGCACGCGCACACGGGGCGCGGCAGACCGTCGACGGCCTGGGCATGCTGGTCGAACAGGCGGCCGAGAGTTTCGCGCTGTGGTACGGCGAGCGCCCCGAGACCGACGCCGTCTACGACGACCTCCAGAGCCGCACCGCGTCGCTCGTCACCGCGGATTGAGCCGCGAGGCCGTCGCGCCATGAACGACCTGTCCGCCCTGTTGCTGCTGCGGCTTCCCGTCGTGCCGACGCTGCTCGGGCTCGGCATCGCGCTGGCCCTGGTGCTGCGGCAGCGGGCCGCGCTCGGCGGGGCCGGCTGGCTGGCCCTGGGCGGCTTCGGGCTGCTGCTGGTCTCGGTGCTGGGATCGACGCTGTTCCATCTGCTGCTGCAGATGCTGGCCCTGCAGCAGCGCATCGACCCCCAGGTGCTGCGATGGGCACCTCCGGTGGTGAACCTTGGTCTGGCGGTGCTCAACGGCACCGGTGTCGTCCTGCTGGCCTTGGCGGTCACGCGCCGCCTCCGCTGACGCCGCGATGGACTGCCGCTCCGGCTGCGCCGCCTGCTGCATCGCGCCGTCGATCTCATCGGCCATTCCCGGCATGCCGCAGGGCAAGCCAGCGGGCGTGCCCTGCATACAACTCGATGACGCCCTGGGGTGCCGCCTGTTCGGGCATCCCGATCGCCCGGCCGTCTGCAGCGCGTTGCGCCCCTCGATGGACATGTGCGGCACCTCGCGCCGCTCGGCGCTCGCGATGCTCGAACACCTGGAGCGGTTGACTGCGCCGTGAGGCGGCGGCGCGGAACACCGGGCGCGCAG
The DNA here is from genome assembly GCF_043187535.1 of Luteimonas sp. WGS1318. Taxonomy (GTDB): domain Bacteria; phylum Pseudomonadota; class Gammaproteobacteria; order Xanthomonadales; family Xanthomonadaceae; genus Luteimonas. The sequence continues at coordinate 411,660 of NZ_CP171131.1, read as the reverse complement.
TGCGACCTGCAGCACCGTGAAGGCACTGGCTCCCTGCCTTCGCGGGGATGCCGGACCCGGTCACACGGGCGCCGGACGAGCGGCCCGATGCGGCACGTCACGACCGCCGCGGCCGCACACGGCACTCAGGTCCGGCCCCCTAGAATCGACGGCTCGCCCGAACCCGCGCCCCACCGATGACCAATCCCCTGCTCGACACCTCCGGCCTGCCCCGCTTCGATGCGATCACGCCGGCCCACGTCCAGCCCGCGATCGACGCCCTGGTCGCCGAGGCCGAAGCCGCAGCGGCCGTCGCCGGCCGGACCCAGCCGGTGAGCTGGGACCGCGTGGTCGTGCCGCTCGACGATGCGACCGAACGTCTCGGCCGTGCCTGGAACCAGGTGACGCACCTCAACGCGGTGGTCAACACGCCCGAACTGCGCGCGGCCTACAACGCGGCGCTGCCGAAGGTGACCGGTTTCTTCAGCGCGCTCGGCCAGGACCCGGCCCTGTTCGCGCGGTACCGGCGGCTGGCCGACGAGGCCGACGCACAGGGCCTGGACCCGCTGCGTCGGCGCATCGTCGACCACGCGCTGCGCGATTTCCGCCTCGGCGGCGCCGCCCTCGACGACGCGGACAAGGCCCGCTTCGCCGCGATCCGCCAGGAACTGGCGGCGCTGGGCGCGACATTCTCCGAACACGTGCTCGATGCGACCGATGCGTTCACCCTGCAGGTCGACGACGAGGCGCGCCTGGGCGGTCTGCCGGCCGACGTGATCGCCGATGCGCGCGCTGCATCCGAGGCGCGCGGCCACGCGGGCTGGACGCTGACCCTGCAGATGCCCTGCTACCTGCCGGTGCAGACCTACGCCGAAGACCGCGCGCTGCGCGAAACGCTCTACCGCGCCTACGGTCTGCGCGCTTCCGAGGCGGGCCCGGCGGAACTCGACAACGGCCCGCTGATCGCGCGCATCCTCGCGCTGCGCGCCGAACAGGCCGCGCTGCTCGGCTTCGCCAATTACGCCGAACTGTCGCTGGCCACGAAGATGGCCGACGCGCCCGACGACGTGACCGGCTTCCTGCGCGATCTCGCCGCGCGCGCGCGGCCGCATGCCGAGCGCGACCGCGCCGAACTCGAAGCCTTCGCCCGCGACAGCCTCGGCCTGGACACGCTGCAGTCCTGGGACATCCCCTTCGCTGCCGATCGCCTGCGCCAGGCGCGCTACGACTACTCGGCCCAGGAGGTGAAGCGTTACTTCACCGAGGACCGCGTGCTGGCCGGCCTGTTCGACGTGATCCACGCGCTCTACGGCCTGCGGGTCGAGCCCGACACCGCGCCGCTGTGGCATGCCGACGCGCGCTTCTATCGGCTGGTCGACGCCGACGGCGCGCTGGTCGGCCAGTTCTATCTCGATCTCTACGCCCGCGAGGGCAAGCGCGGCGGCGCGTGGATGGACGACTGCCGCAACCGCCGCACGCGCGGCGATGCGGTGCAGACGCCGGTGGTCTATCTGGTCTGCAATTTCGGCCGCGGCCAGGGCGGACGCCCGGCGACCTTCACCCACGACGAGGTCACCACGCTGTTCCACGAGATGGGCCACGGCCTGCACCAGTTGCTGACCGCGGTCGGCGAACTGCCGCTGGCCGGCATCAACGGCGTCGAATGGGACGCCGTCGAGCTGCCCAGCCAGTTCATGGAGAACTTCTGCTGGGAGTGGGACCGCGTGCAGGCGATGACCGCACACGTCGACACCGGCGAGCCGCTGCCGCGCGCGCTGTTCGACCGCATGCTGGCCGCGCGCAATTTCCACAGCGGCCTGCACACGCTGCGCCAGATCGAGTTCGCACTGTTCGACATGCAGCTGCATGCCGGCTTCGACCCGGCGCGGGACGATGTGATGCAGCTGCTCGAGCGCGTGCGCGACGAGGTGGCGGTCACCCGCACGCCGACCTGGCATCGCTTCCCGTACCAGTTCAGCCACATCTTCGCCGGCGGCTACGCGGCCGGGTACTACAGCTACAAGTGGGCCGAGGTGCTGAGCGCGGATGCCTATGCGGCGTTCGAGGAAGCCGGGCACGACGGCGTGGCCGAGGCCGGTGCGCGCTTCCGCGACGAGGTGCTGGCGCGCGGCGGCAGTCGCGATGCGATCGAGAACTTCCGCGCGTTCCGTGGCCGCGATCCCGACCTCGCCGCGCTGCTGCGGCATGGCGGCATGGCCGCCTGACGCAGACGTCCGAGACCCGCGGACGTGCGGCGCCCGACGTGGCCGCCGCGCGTGCGACGACATCCTCACGCAGGCGATGCGAGCATCCGCGCCGGTTCCGCCGGAGATCTCCCATGCGCCTGCTCGTCCTGCTCTGTGCGATCGCGATGCCGGTCGTGGCCTGGTTGTCCCAGACCGGCGCCTTCGGTCCCGACCAGGCCGAGATCTCGAACCGCTATCCGACGCTGCTGGTCGCGGCCGGCTACGCATTTTCGGTGTGGGGCCTGATCTTCCTGCTCGATCTCGTCTACGCCGTCTGGCAGGCGACAGGCGACCGGCGCCAGGACCCGCTGCTCGCGCGCATCGCGCCGGTGGCGGCCGTGGGCTTTGCGCTGACCGCGATCTGGATGCCGCTGTTTTCCGCCGGCATGTTCTGGACCTGCGTGATCGTGATCTTCGCCGCGCTCGCCGCGCTGGCCTGGTGCGCGCTGCAACTGTCGGTCGATGCGGGCCGCGGCCGCCTGCTGGCGTGGATCGCGCTGTCGCTGCACGCGGGCTGGCTGTCGCTCGCCGCCTTCCTCAACCTGGCCCAGACGCTGGTCGCGCACGAGGTGCTGTCGTCCAGCCGCATGCTGGGCTGGAGCCTCGCGCTGTGGGCCGTGGCCGCGGCGCTGTTGCTGGCGCTCAACGCGCGCATGCGCGGCAATCCCGTCTACACCGCGGTGGCGCTGTGGGGGCTGTTCGCGGTGTGGATCAAGCAGACCGACTGGCCGCTCGCGGGCTCGACGACCTCGGCCTGGGTGGCGCTCGCGATCGGCGCGGCGCTGCTGCTGCAGACCGCGGTGCTGCGCCTGCGCCAGCGCCGCCTCGGCTAGCCGCGGCCCGTTCACGCAGCATGCGGGGCCGTCGCGGCATCGTGGCGGCCCGTTTTCGAAGGAGTCCGCCATGGTCCTGCGTCGTCGCCCGTGTGCCGTCGTCCTGACGCTCGGCCTGGTCCTGGCCTCGCCGATCGTCGCCGCCCAGGTCAGCACCACGCCGCTGGAGATCCGCAGCGACGCGCCTCAGGTCTCGACGCAATCGGGCCGGCAGACCGGTGTCGTTACCTTCGAGCGCGAGGATGGCCAGCAGATCATCGTCCAGTCCTACGAGCCGCGGCAGGTCGCGTCTGACCGCTACCGGATCGAGTTCGAGGCGCTGGACGCGGATGCCGACGGCCGCATCAGCCGCGCCGAAGCCCGCGCCCATCCGGCGCTGGACGCCGAGTTCAACGCCATCGACGTCAACCGCGACGGTCATCTGAGCCGCGAGGAACTCGCGGGCTGGCTGCGCTGAACCGCGCTGCAGGCGTACGCGCGCGCGGCCGCCGCGCGCGGTGCATGCGCTAGCCTATGCGGCGCGCCGGTCGATTCCGGCGACGGAGCTGATTCGTGGACCACACTTCTCCGGACGCCGACGACCGCGCGTCCTCGCGCACGCCGATGCTGATCGGCGGCGTCTTCGTGCTGCTGGGCGGCATCTTCATCGGCGCGCTCAGCACCACGGTGATGCTGCGCACGAGCATCGGCTCGGCCGGTGACCTCAAGGCGCGCGACGCGATCCGCATGCAGGCGCTGATCGACGCGCCGGACGGGCGTGCGGCAGCAGCGACCGCGGCCGAACGGGCGACCTCGGAATTCGCCCACAGCTTCGTGATCAGCGCCGCTGCGCTCGATGCGACCGCGTCCCAGGATGACCGCGCACGCATCGTCGAGATCAGCCGCTGGGTGGTCGACACCGGCGCGCTGGCCGAGCGCGACGACGCGGTCTCGCGCTGGGCGGTGATCGCCGCACGGTGTGTGGTGGAACACGCGCAGGCCGTGCGCGATGCTGCCAACTGCGTCCGCGACCGCATGCCACTCGATGTGCCCGTGCCGGAGCACGCGCGGGACTGAGCGGCGTCACCGAAAATTACGATGGCGCCCCATGCAGACGCAAAAAGGCCCGACGCGGGGCCGGGCCTGTCTGCGTGCGCGCCGGCGACCGGCGCGCAACGGAACGGTGTCGCTCAGTCGCGGGTTTCGCTGACCACGCGGCCGTCCTGCGGGTCGAGCTTGAGATCCATGCGCACACCCTGGGCGTTGTCGGCCTCGGCTTCCCACATGCCGTCGTCGAACTTCACGTCGTCGATCCGGGTGTAGCCGGCCGCGGTCAGCTTGGCGCGGATGTCGGCTTCGCCGAGGCTGGTCGCACCGGCGTTGTCGGGATAGATGCGACCAGTCGCCGGATCGAGGCGCACGTCGATCTTGCTGCCGTTGGCGTCGCGGACATCGGCCTTCCAGATTCCGTTCTTGAACTCGACGTCGCTGATGTCGGTGTAACCGCCCTCGGTCAGCGCGGCGCGCACCTGCACGCTGGTCATCGCATCCTGGGCAACGGCGGCACCGGCGGCCAGCGACAGGGCCAGCACGAGGCCACGGACAGCAGTCGTCTGCTTCATTGGGGTCGATCCTTGCATTGAGGTGGGCCGAGTTTTGGCGTGGCGGCGCGAAGCAGGGGTGAACCCCGGCGGCTCCCGTTCAGCTGGGTGACGCGGCGGCGCTCAGGCCGTGACCAGCTGACGCAGGTCGTCGACGAAGCCCGCATAGGCCGTCGCCTGGGCCGACGGATCGCCCTGTCGCAGCACCCACGAGGGATGCACGGTGGCGAACGCGCGCACGCCGTCCTCGCGCGTGCGCCAGATGCCGCGCTCTTCGGTCAATCGCACGCCGGGGCCGAACACCGCACGCGCGGCGCTCGCGCCGAGGCAGACGATGCGCTCGGGCTGCACCTGCGCGATCTCGGCGCGCAACCAGCCGTTGCACGCCTCGATGTGCGCCACGTCCGGTCGCTTGTGCAGGCGACGCTTGCCGCGCGGCTCGAAGCGGAAATGCTTGACCGCATTGGTCAGGTAGAGCGTGGTGCGGTCGATGCCGAGCTCATCCAGCGCGCGCGCGAACAGGCGCCCCGCGGGGCCGACGAACGGGCGTCCGGACAGATCCTCTTCGTCGCCCGGTTGTTCGCCGACGATCATCGTGCGCGCGCTCGAAGGTCCTTCGCCGAAGACTGTCTGCGTCGCCGGCTGCCACAAGGGACAACGTCGACAATCGCGCGCGGATTCGCGCAGCGCGTCGAGCGTGCCGGCCACGACGGGCGCGGGCGCCGGCGCTGCAGGGATGCGGCGACGCGGGGCTTGGTGTTCGCGCTCGGCCATCGCGCACACGCGCAGGCCGGCGTCGCGCATGAGGTCCGGCAGCAGCGCCGCCTCGGGCAGCAGCTTCCAGTATTTCTGCGGCATCTCCGAACGCATCATCGTCGGGTTGAGGCGCGCCGGATTGAAGATGTTGGCGTAGTACGTGCGCCACAGATCCTCGCGCGCGTCCTCGGCCGGCGCGTCGCCGCGCGAGCCGCCCGGCGCGAACGCCAGCGCCTGGCCGTCCCACAACGCCGTGCGGTACGGGGTGACGATCGCCCAGCGCATGCCGGCGAAGCGGCGCGCGAAGAACGGCGCCACGCGATCGACGATGTGGTGGTCGGGTTCGAACCAGGCGACGTATTCCTCCTCGGCCCCCGGCACCGCGCGGAAGCGCACGAAGGCCTTCATCTTGTGGCTGTCGCGACGCACCGCCTGCGCCATCGTGGTAGCGCGATGCACGTCGGGATCGGACGCACGCTGCAGCAATGCGCGCTCGCCCTCGGCGATGCGCCAGAGCATGCGATAGAGCAGCCCGTGACGGTCATCGGCGCGGTGGCAGAGCACGGCGCCGGCGAGGGCCAGGAATTCGGACGACACGCGCGGTGCTGTGCGTCGAGCCGGCAGCGTGGCGAGGTCGATGCCGCCGAGCAGGGAGCCCTGCGCGCCACCGCTCCAGTCGAGCTGTTCGGGCGGCAACGCTGCGCACAGGGCGGCACGCGCGGCAGCGCGCCAGGCGGCAGGGTCCCAGGGCGGATCGACGTGGGCCGCGACCAGTGCGTCGACGCTGGGGCGATTCATGCCGGGCACGTCATTGCCGGCGCGTGCATGCAGGCGCGCGCTTGCGCGTGACGGGGCGTCACCGGGAACGCTCCATCGCGCGCAAGCGCGCGCCTACGCAAGGCTGCTCTGCCATCAGAACAGACTCGCCTGCCGCGGCTGCGGGGCGAGTTCGCTGCGCAGTCGTGCGGGGTCGTCGAGCCGCTGGCGCGGGTGATGCCCCGGCGTGATGACGAACGGCATGATTTTCTTCAACGGCACGCGCAGACGGGCGAGATCGTCGAGCCGCAGCGCCCCGTGCGGGCGCGCGGCGATGATGCGCTCGACGTTGCGGGTGCCCAGGCCCGGCACGCGCAGCAGCATCTCCCGCGGCGCGCGGTTGATGTCGACCGGGAAGCGCGTCGGATTGCGCAGCGCCCAGGCCAGCTTGGGATCGACGTCGAGATCGAGCATGCCGGGCGTCTCGGCGTCCACATCCTCCGCGTTCGCCGCATCAGGCGTGATCTCGTCGACGTCGAAGCCGTAGAAGCGCAGCAGCCAGTCGGCCTGGTAGAGACGGTGCTCGCGCAGCAGCGGCGGTGACTGCAGCGGCAGGTGTTTAGACGCATCGGGAATCGGGCTGAAGGCCGAGTAGTACACCCGCCGCATCCGGTAGGTGCCGTACATGCGGTTGCTGGTTTCCAGGATGCTGCGGTCGTCGGCCGAATCGGCGCCGACGATCATCTGCGTGCTCTGCCCCGCCGGCGCGAAGCGCGGCGCCTTGGCGCGGCGCACGGTCACGCCCTGCCGCTTGACGCGGCGCGCGTCCTTGTCCTCGTCGATGCGCCATTTGAGTTCGCCCATCGCGCCGTGGATGCCGGCGTGGGTCTTCTCCGGCGCCAGCGCGGTCATGCCGGCTTCGGTCGGCAGTTCGATGTTGATGCTCAGGCGGTCGGCATAGCGTCCGGCCGCGGCCAGCAGCTCGGGCGCGGCGTCGGGGATCGTCTTGAGATGGATGTAGCCGGCGAAGCGGTGGTCCTCGCGCAGGCTGCGTGCGACTTCGACCATCTGCTCCATCGTGTAGTCGCCGCTGCGGATGATGCCGCTGGAGAGGAACAGGCCCTCGATGTAATTGCGCTTGTAGAAATCCAGCGTCAGCGTCACGACCTCTTCGGGTGTGAAGCGCGCACGGCGCACGTTGCTCGACACGCGGTTGACGCAGTACGCGCAGTCGAAGATGCAGAAGTTGGTCAGCAGGATCTTCAGCAGCGACACGCAGCGGCCGTCCGGCGTGTAGGAGTGGCAGATGCCCATGCCTTCGGTGCTGCCGATGCCGCCGGTCTTCGACGAGTCGCGCGTGTTCGCGCCGCTCGACGCGCAGGAGGCGTCGTACTTGGCGGCGTCGGCGAGGATCGCGAGCTTGTCGGTCAGATTCACGCGGGCACGGTGGCGGTTCGACGTCTCAAACGGTGAGACTGCCGACGCCGCGGCGTGGACGTGGTGATGCCTGTTCAGCCGCGACGTATTCACATTCTGTGGCCGGCAGGACCGGTAGCGTGCGTTCCGGGCCCGTCGACCGGCGGCCCGTGGCGAGCGGACACTGGGGCGGCACGATCATCGACATCCGGACACGATTCTTCGGGCGCGCCGGCGCCGTTTCCACGGCCCTGCTTGCGACCCTGCTGAGCGCCTGCTCCGGCCCGCAATCGATGCTGGCGCCCGCCGGGCCCGCCGCGGCCGAGATCGCCCGCGGCGGCTGGCTGATGACCGGCGTGTTCACGGTGGTCTGGATCGGCGTGCTGGCCCTGCTGTGGCATACCCTGCGCCGCCGCGAGCCCGGCGACGCGCCCAGACGCCCCGAACGCCTGATCCTCTGGGGCGGCGTGGTGCTGCCGGTGGTGATCGTGGCCGCGCTGCTGGTCTACGGCACGCTGACCAGCGCCCGGGTGACCGGCGTCGGCGAAGAGCCCGATGCCGTGATCGAGGTGACGGCGCGCCAGTGGCAGTGGCACTTCCGCTATCGCGACGCGGACGACCGGATCATCGGCGAGAGCATCGACGAGCTGGCGATGCCGCGGGGCCGGATGATCGAATTCCGGATCACCAGCGAGGATGTGATCCACAGTTTCTGGATCCCGCGGCTGGGCGGCAAGATCGATGCGATTCCCGGCCGCGTGAACACCCTGCGGCTGCGCGCCGACCGCGATACGCCGATGCGCGGCCAGTGCGCGGAATTCTGCGGACTTGAGCACGCGCGCATGGTCTTCCCGGTGCGCATCGTCGAGCCCGACGCGCTCGGCGACTGGCTGGCCACGCGCGAGCCGCGCCCCGCCGACGAGCCGCCCTCGGCCGACGCACCCGCCGGACGCGCACCCCCGCGCCACGGCGCTTCGGAGAACGTGCTGTGAGCCCGGCTACCCCCGACCACACCATCCCCACGCCGGGCGACCATCTGCGCCACGCCGATCGCCTGGCGCTGCTCGACCGCGTGTGGTCGAACGCCCCCGGCCTCGTCGGCCAGCTGACCGCGGTCAACCACTCCACGGTCGCGATGCGCTTCATCGTCACCGGCTTCGCGTTCCTGCTGGTCGGCGGGCTGCTGTCGATGTTCATGCGGCTGCAGCTCGCCTGGCCGGGGCTGGAGGTGCTGGACCCGGAGCGCTACGCGCAGTTCGTGACCATGCACGGCACGACGATGATGTTCCTGTTCGCCGTGCCGATCATGGGCGGCTTCGGCATGTATCTGGTGCCGAAGATGATCGGCGCCCGCGACCTGCCGTTCCCGCGGATGTCGGCGTTCGGCTACTGGTGCTACCTGTTCGGCGGCCTGTTTCTGTATTCGAGTTTCATTTTCGGCAGCGTGCCCGACTCGGGCTGGTTCATGTACACGCCGCTGAGCGATTCGACCTACTCGCCAGGCAAGGGCCCCGATTTCTGGCTGATCGGCGTCACCTTCGCCGAGATCGCGGCCGTGACGTCGGCGGTCGAGCTGATCGTCGCGATCCTGATCACGCGCGCGCCCGGCATGGACCTGCGGCGGATGCCGCTGTTCGTCTGGGCGATGCTGGTCACCGCCTTCATGATCGCGTTCGGGTTTCCGCCGCTGATCCTGGCCAGCATCCTGCTCGAGATCCAGCGCGCGTTCGATTTCGCGTTCTTCGAGGTCGCGCGCGGCGGCGATCCGCTGCTGTGGCAGCACCTGTTCTGGCTGTTCGGGCATCCCGAGGTCTACATCATCTTCCTGCCCGCCGCGGGCGTGGTGTCGATGGTGGTGCAGACCTTCGCGCGTCGTCCGATGATCGGCTACACATGGATCGTGCTGGCCCTGATCGCGACCGGCTTCCTCAGCTTCGGCCTGTGGGTGCACCATATGTTCGCGGTCGGCATCCCGTTGCTGGCGCTGGCGTTCTTCAGCGCGGCCAGCATGATGGTGGCGATCCCGACCGGCATCCAGATCTTCGCGTGGCTGGCCACGCTGTGGGCCGGCAAGCCGTGGCTGCGCGTGCCGATGCTCTACATCATCGGCTTCTTCGTGGTGTTCGTCTGTGGCGGCCTGACCGGGGTGATGCTGGCCTTCGTGCCGTTCAACTGGCAGGTCCACGACACCCACTTCGTCGTCGCCCACCTGCACTACGTGCTGATCGGCGGCCTGATGTTCCCGTTGTTCGCCGGCCTGTATTACTGGCTGCCGCTGGCGAGCGGACGCATGCCGAGCGAATCGCTGAGCCGCAGCGGGTTCTGGCTGGTGTTCATCGGCTTCAACCTGGCGTTCCTGCCGATGCACGTGACCGGCATGGTCGGCATGCCGCGCCGCGTGGACACGTACGCGATGGAACTCGGCGTGCACTGGCTCAACCTGCTGTCGACGGCCGCGGGCTTCGTGATGGCGGTCGGCGTGATCGCGATCCTGATCGACGTGGCGCTGTGCTTCGTGCTCGGCCGCCGCGGCGTCGAGAACCCCTGGCAGGCCGGCACGCTGGAATGGGCGGTGCCGACGCCGGTGCCGAGCTACAACTTCGCCTCGGTGCCGGAGATCGAAAGCCGCTATCCGCTGTGGGACAACCCCGAGGTGGTCGAGGCCACCCGTCGCACCGACGGCCTGCTCGGCGAGGCGCACGACGACCGCCGCGAACTGCTCGGCACCGGCATCCAGTCCGGGCGCCCGGAGCAGGTGATCCGTATCTCCAGCTCGACGTGGCTGCCGCTGCTCGCCGCGCTGGCGATCGCGGTGCTGCTGGCCGGCTTCATCAGTTCCCAGTACTGGCTGTCGATCCTGATGCTGGTGCCGCTGATCGGCCTGTTCCTGCGCTGGGCCTGGACCACGGGCGACCGCCATGCGCCGGTCGAGATCGAGGTCGCGCCAGGCCTGCGCCTGCCGACCCAGACCGCGGCGAAGAACGCGCCCGGCTGGTGGGCGCTGGTCGGCTCGCTGCTGATCGACGGCTCGCTGTTCGCCTCGCTGGTGTTCGCCTACTTCTACCTGTGGCTCAACGCGCCGGCCTGGCCGGCGGGCGGCGCCACGGCGATGGCGTGGACGCCGGCACTGGTCTCGCTGGCTGCGCTGGCGGTGCCGCTGCTCGCGGCCGGGCGTGCATCGGCCACGCTGCAGGCAGGCCGTGCGCGCGCGGCGATCGCCTGGCACGGCGTAGCGATCGTGGCCAGCGCGGTGTTCCTGGCCGTGCACCTGCCGGCGATGTGGGCCGCCGTCGGCGCGCCGCAGGTGCATGCCTATGCATCGGTGGTGTGGACGATGGCCGGCTTCCACGCGCTGCACGTGGTGGTGGCGATGCTGATCGGTGGCTTCGTGGCGCTGCGCATCCACCGCGGCCACGTCGACGCCGTGCGCAGCCTCGATGCACGCGTCGCCGTCGGCTTCTGGCGCTATGTCGTCGGCCTGGGCGCGGTGACCTGGGCGGTGCTGCACCTGTTCCCGAGGTGGCTGTGAGCACGCCCCCGACCGTCACCCTGACCCGCATGTCCGCGCCGTTCGTGCTGTGGGCGCTGCATTTCGTCGCGCTCTACAGCCTGCAGGGCCTGGCCTGCGCGCAGCAGCTGTGGCGCACGCCCGTAGGCGGGCTCGAGACCATGACCTGGGTGCTGTGGGCGCTCACGGCGCTCGTCCTGGCCGCGATCGCCTGGGAGGCGATGCGCGTGTGGCGCATCCGCCAGGCCCTGCTGGCGAGCGACGACACCGGTCGCGCCGATCATTCACGCCGGCAGTTCATGGCGGTCCTGAGCCTGCTCGGCGCGGCCATCGCCGCAGTCGGCGTGGCCTTCACTGCGGCGCCGCTGGCGCTGCTTCCGACCTGCGCCTGAGGCGCCAAGGACCCGATGCGCAAGGATCTCAAACAACCCGTTCCCGATACCCAGAGCCATACCGTCGAAAGCGTGCTCGCGATCGCCAAGCATCCGATCCATCCGATGCTGGTGACGTTTCCGATCGCGTTCCTGTCGATGGTCGTGGTCACCGACGTGCTGTACCTGTGGCTGGGCGCGCCGTTCTGGGCCGAGCTGTCGTTCTGGTTCAACGTCGGCGGCCTGGGCTTCGGCGTGCTGGCCGGCATCGTCGGCACGATGGACATGATGTCGATCCGCGTCGTGCGCCGGCACGTGTCGGCCTGGAACCACTTCATCGTCGCGGTGATGGTGCTGGCGATGGCGGCGCTCGGCGTCTGGTTACGCCTGCCCGACCCCGTGGCCGCGGTCTGGCCCTGGGGCCTGCTGTCGTCGGCGGTGATGGCGGTGCTGGTCGGCGTGGCCGGCTGGCTCGGCGGCACCCTGAGCTTCCGCCACGGCATCGGTGTCTATGGCGACGAGGAAACCGAGGCGCTGAGTGGACGTGAGGCGGTCAAGAAGCCGCCGGCAGAGTGAGGCTGCGGCCTTAGGTCCCGCGCTTCGCGTCGATCGACATCCGCTTCGCGCTCGGCAACTGCGCCACTGACGGTGGCATAGCCGCAGCTGGCCTGGCGTTGCAATTGCGGTTGCAGTTGCGATTGCGATTGCAGTTGCAGTTGCAGTTGCCGGAACAATGATGCGCCGGCGCAGGGCCAAGACCCGGAGGGCGCCGCGCATGGATGCGCGGCGTTTTCCGACCGAGGCAGGATGCCGAGTCGGAAAATCCCGGAACGGCTGACGCTTGGAGCTGCTTCGTCCAGGAGACGTTTTTCTTCGCTTCCCTTTCTTTGACTCGCATCTACGATGCGCGCCCCACGCGCCAGCTTCGCCTTTCGCACTGCGCGCGTGGGCATCTGCCAAAAGAAATGAACTCTCCCGCGTCAATGGACTAAAGCGTTTGATGTTGCCTCGGCGTCACCTGCGGAGGGCAAGTGCAGAGCTTCCACTCGCCTGCCGGCGAGCGGCTCACTTTTCTTTGTTGGCCCAAAGAAAAGTAAGCAAAAGAAAGGGCCTCCCCGACGAGGCAAATCCGGTCTTTCAATCGTTCCGGGATTTTTCGACTCGCCCTCCTGGCTCGGTCGAAAAACGCCGCACATCCATGTGCGGCGCCCTGCGGGTCTGGATGGCAGCAGGAGCGTCATTTCCGTGAAAGCGGGTGGATCTAATGCGAAGTGCGACTGCGTGCGGGATGCGTGGCACCGATGATGCCGACGAAGACGCGCATCACTCGAGACACTCGGTAGTACGAACGCCCGCTACGAACCCGGCAGTTCCAGCGGCGGCAGTTCGCCGCCCTCTTCCAGTCCGGGCACCAGCTCTTCGGCATCGGCTGCCCCCGATGGCGGTGCCGGCAGGTTGCCGAGGGTCAAGGGCTTGGCGCCGGTGAGGCCCGCGATCAGCAGCAGCAACAGCAACGGCACCCAGCCGATCACGCGGTAGAACGTGGGGCCGTGGTGGTCGCGATCGTGGCCGAGCTCGTAGAGCAGCAGGCCGAAATACAGATGCAGCAGCACCGCCGCGGCCACGACGACCAGCTTCAGCACCAGCCACGCACCCGCGGGGTTCCATGCGATCAGGATGCCGCCCGCGGTGATCGTTAACAGCGCCGCCGGCGTCATCACCCGGAAAAACAGCACATTGGTGACCGGATTCCAGTACGTCGGATCAGCGTCGATCTCGCGTCGATGGCGGGCGACGAACAGGCGCGGCAGGAAGAACAGGCCGGAGAACCAGACCGTCATCGCCAGGATGTGCACCACTTTGAGCCAGAAATACACCGCATTGCCCCGCCGGATCGATGCGCCAGCCTACGCGGCCCGGGATCAAGCCCGCGTTGCGTTCCCGGGCGCAGGCCCCCGGCCGACACCGCACGCGCGTCGAGCGTCGCACGTCGATGTTCGCCCGGCCGTGGCAGCCGCTCCTTTAGAGTCGATGCCCCGCGCAGTGCGCGCAGATGGACCGGCGCGCGCCGGCAACGATCCGGGCATGCGCCGAACCTTCCGTCTCTGTGGACTGCTCGCGACCGGGGTCGCCGCGCCCGGCTGGGCGGCGCTTCCCGAGGGGCCGCCGCCGACCCTGGCCACGGCCTGGACCCTGACACCCTGGACACTGGTGCCACTGCTGCTGCTCGTCGTCCTGTATGCGGCCGGGTGTGCCCGCCGCTGGCCGCGCCGGGGCGTCGCCCGCGCCGACATCGCCGCCGCTGCCGCGTTCGCCTGCGGCGTGCTGACGCTGGTGCTGGCCCTGGTGTGGCCGCTCGATGCCTTTGCCGCCTACGCGCTGTCGGCACATGTGGCCCAGCACATGACCCTGCTCGCGCTCGTGCCACCGCTGCTGCTGGCCGGGCGGCCGGGCGCGGTGATGGCGGCGGCCGTCACCGTCGGCAGCGGCGCACATCGGCGCCTGCCGCGCTGGCTCGATGAGGCGGTGACCGCACTGGCGCCGGCCACGGTGGCCCACGTCGGCACCATGCTGGCCTGGCACCTGCCGGCGGCGACCTCGGCCGCACTCGCCAGCGAGCCGGTGCACGGGGCGATGAATGCCAGCGTCCTGCTGGCGGGCCTCTGGTTCTGGTCGGCGGTGTGGCGTCGCTTGCGCGCGCGCGACGGCGGCGCGGTCGGCGGCCTGGTCGCGCTGGTCACGGCGATGATGATGATGGGATTTCTGGGCGCACTGCTGACGTTCGCGCCGCGCCTGCTCTACCCCGCCTACAGCGATCGCGCCCTGTTGATCGGGGTGGATCCGGCCCGCGACCAGCAACTGGCGGGTCTGTTGATGTGGGTGCCGTCGGGCGTGCCCTATCTGGCGGTCGGGATGGTGCTGGCGATCGCCTTGATGCGGCGGCTCGAGCCGGACCCTGCGGATCACCCTCGCGGCTGACCGCTGCACACCCCGGAACCACGCGGCCTCGACCTGCCGCAGTGCACCATCGGACGTCCCTTCCGACACTGGAGACGTGCATGGCCTGGGACTGGAACACGCTGGCCGCCACCATCTGGCCGCTCGCGGTCGCCCTGCTCCTCGGCGTGCTGGTGCACCTGAGCCTGCGCCGCCTGGCGCGCACCGCCGGGCGCCATGCCCGCGAGCATCTGCGCGCTCGCATCGCCCACGTCGTCGCGGTGCCGGCGGCCGTGGCGCTGCCGTTGCTGTTCCTGGCGATCGCGCTGGATGCGACCCCGCTCGACCCGGCGCTCGTCGCCACGCTGCGCCACTGGATCGCCCTCGGCGGCATGCTGTGCCTGACCTGGCTGGTCGCGCGCGTGGTGGGCGCGGTCGAGGACCGCATCCTGCTCGACCATCCCGTCGACGTCGAAGACAACCTCGCCGCGCGCCGCGTGCAGACCCAGACACGCGTGATCAGCCGCGTGCTGCAGGGCGCGGTGGTGCTGATCGGCGTGGCGCTGGCGCTGATGACGTTCCCGCAGGTGCGCCAGGTCGGCACCGCGCTGCTGGCCTCGGCGGGCATCATCGGCCTGGTCGCCGGCGTGGCCGCGCAGCCGGTGTTCGGCAACCTGATCGCCGGCCTGCAGATCGCGCTGGCGCAGCCGATCCGGCTCGACGACGTAGTGATCGTCGACGGCGAATGGGGCCGGATCGAGGAAATCACGTCGACCTACGTCGTGGTGCGCATCTGGGACGAACGCCGGCTCGTGGTGCCGCTGCAGTGGTTCATCTCCAATCCGTTCCAGAACTGGACCCGCAGCAGTGCACAGCTGCTCGGCACCGCCTTCCTGTGGCTGGACCACCGCGCGCCGATCGATGCGATCCGCGCAGAATTACAGCGCATCTGCGAGGCCGACCCGCGCTGGGATCGTCGTGTCTGCGTGACCCAGATCACCGAAACCGACCGGCACACGATCGAAGTGCGGCTGCTGGTGAGCGCGCGCAATTCCGGCGATCTGTTCGACCTGCGCTGCGCGGTGCGCGAGGGCATGCTTGCGTTCCTCAACCGCGCGCATCCCGAGGCATTGCCGCGGCTGCGCAACGAAGTCAGCGAGGCGGCGGTGTCGGGCCCGGCGCCGGTAGAAGGCCGTGCGCCGCGCCACGACGATACCCATTCACCCGGCGCCGAAACAGTGAGCCGCGCCGACCTCGACGCCGGCTTGCCACGCCAGGCCGCACAGTGAGCCTCCTTTTGCGCGACGGAGCCACTCGATGAAGACCCGCACCCTCGGCCTCGGCGGCCCGACCGTTTCGGCCATCGGCCTGGGCTGCATGGGCATGAGCGCGTTCTACGGCGGTCGCGGCAGCGACGCCGAGTCGATCGCCGTGATCCACCATGCGCTCGACCAGGGCCTGACCCTGCTCGACACCGCCGACATGTACGGCCCGCACACCAACGAGGACCTCGTGGGACGCGCGATCGACGGCCGCCGCGACGACGTGTTCCTGGCCACCAAGTTCGGCATCAAGCTCGACCCGTCCGACCCGCAGGTCCGCGGCATCGACGGTCGTCCGGAGTACGTCGCCTCCGCGTGCGAGGCCAGCCTGAAGCGGCTGCGGGTGGAGACGATCGACCTCTATTACCAGCACCGTGTGGACCCGGAGGTGCCGATCGAGGACACCGTCGGCGCGATGGCCCGCCTGGTCGAACAGGGCAAGGTGCGGCATCTCGGCCTGTCCGAGGCCTCGGCCGATACGCTGCGCCGGGCCTGCGCCGTGCATCCGATCACCGCGCTGCAGAGCGAGTACTCGCTGTGGTCGCGCGAGCCCGAAACCACCGGCACGCTGGCGGCGTGCCGGGAGCTCGGCGTCGGCTTCGTCGCCTACTCGCCGCTGGGCCGCGGCTTTCTGACCGGCACGATCCGCACCGTCGAGGATTTCGACGCCGACGATTACCGTCGACATGCACCGCGCTTCCAGGGCGAGAACTTCGACCGCAACCTCGCGCTGGTCGAACAGGTGCAGGCGATCGCCCAGGATTACGGCGTGACCCCCGGCCAGCTCGCGCTGGCCTGGGTGTTCGGCCAGGGCGATGATATCGTGCCGATCCCGGGCACCAAGCGCATCGGCTATCTCGACGAGAACATCGCCGCACTCGACATCCATCTCACCGAAGACGACCGGGCGCGGATCGATGCGATCTTCCCGCCGGACGCCGCGGCCGGCACGCGCTATCCGGCGGCCGGCATGTCCGCGTTGAACCGTTGAGCAGGCGATGACCCCCACCCCGCAGGTGGCCTTCGTCCTCCCGGCATGGAACGAAGCAGCCTGCCTGCCGGCGACCCTGTCGGCGCTGCATGAGGCCATCGCGGCGGTCGGGGTCGACGGCGAGATCCTGGTCGTCGACGACGGGTCGAGCGACGCCACCGCCGCGCTGGCGGTCGCAGGCGGCGCGCGCGTGCTGCAGGTCGCCCATCGCCAGATCGCCGCCACCCGCAACTCCGGCGCCGCGGCCAGTACCGCACCGCTGCTGGTGTTCGTCGACGCGGATACCCGGGTCGACGCGACGCTGCTGCGCGCAGCGCTCGACGCGCTGGCGGCAGGCGCGGTCGGCGGCGGTTGCCGTGTACGGCTCGAGGGGCCGCGTGCATGGCCGCTCCGCCTGGGCGTGTGGCTGGTCGGCCAGGCCTTCCGCTACACCGGCATCGCACCGGGCTGTTTCCTGTTCTGCACGCGCGCCGCGTTCGACGCCGTCGGCGGCTTCGACACCACGCTGTTCGCCGGCGAGGACGTGGCGATGAGCCGCGCACTGGCCCGTGTCGGCCGCTTCGTGATCCTGCGCGAGCCGGTGCAGACCTCGGGGCGCAAACTCGCCCATGCCTCGCCCTGGATGCAGCTGCGGCTGCTGCTGCGGTTCGCACGGCGCGGCACGCGGATGCTGCGCGACCGCGACGGTCTCGCGCTGTGGTACGGCGGTCCCGAGGGGCGTGCCCCGCGCTGAGCCGTATTCACGCTGAACAGCCACCCGTCTGCCCGATAGTGCGCGCTCCTCTCCACGGGACGCTCCATGCTCACCGTCGCTTTCGCGATCGCCACCGGCCTGCTCGTCGTGGCGACGCTGACGCCCACGATCCGCAGCGGCGCGTGGTGGATCCGCGGCTTCGATTTCCCCAGGCTGCAGCTGGCACTGCTCTCGGCGCTGGTGCTGGTGCTGCATCTCGCGTCGCATCCACTCGACGACGTCTGGACGCTGGCGATCGTCTCGGTCAACGCGGCCTGCATGCTGTGGCAGGCGTGGTGGATCCTGCCGTACACGCGGCTGGCCCGCACCGAGGTGGAGCCCGCGGCGGCCGACGCACACCCGCGGATCCGCCTGATGGCGAGCAACGTGCTGATGCACAACCGGGATGCGGACCGGCTGCTGGCGCTGGTCCGCGAGCACCGCCCGGATGTGCTGATCGCACTGGAAACCGATGCCTGGTGGGAGGGCCGGCTCGACACGCTGCAGGACGCGATGCCGCACGTGATCCGCTGCCCGCTCGACAACCTCTACGGCATGCACGTCTATTCGCGCCTGCCGCTGCAGTCACCGCGGATCCGCTATCTGGTCGAAGACGACATCCCGTCGATGCACGCCACGCTCGAGCTCGACGGCAGGCGCATCGCTTTGCATGCGCTGCATCCGCGCCCACCGAGCCCGACCGAAGCCGACAGCTCGGAGGAACGCGATGCCGAACTGGTGGCCGTCGGCCGCGCGGCGCGCGCGTCACCCGTGCCGGTGATCGTCGCCGGCGACCTCAACGACGTGGCCTGGTCGCGCACCACGCGCCTGTTCCGCAAGGTCAGCGGGCTGCTCGATCCACGCATCGGGCGCGGCATGTTCAACACCTTCCATGCCCGCCTGCCGGGCCTGCGCTGGCCGCTGGACCACCTGTTCCACAGCCGCCACTTCACCCTCGTCGACATGCGGCGGCTGCCGGACATCGGCTCGGACCATTTTCCGATTCTGGTGGAACTGGCGCTGTCACCCGGGGAAAACGACCCCGATGCCGGTCTCGATGTCGACGCGCAAGCCGAGGAGGACGCCGAAGACGCCCTCGATCATACGGACGCCGACCGCGCCCCTGTGCCGCGTTGAACGTGTCGACGCGCGCACGCCTCGCGCGCAAGCGCGCGCGGTCTGACCGTGTCGCGAGACAGCGATCGCGCCCAAGGGGGCTCCTGCAGGAAGGTGACGACGGCGCCGATGCCGGTGCATCTCGCACGCGTCGGTCCGCGGCACTCTGCGACGGCGTCAGCGCGTGCCGGATCGCGCCTGCTACGCGGCCCGCTCAGCGGTCGAGCCGCGCCCTCAGATCGCGCAGGTCGCGACGTGCGACTTCGCGCAGCGTCGCCTCGCGCCAGGCGTCGGCATCGTCTTCGCCCTGCGCCAGCCGGCGCTCGTACTCGGGCTGGACCTGCTCGCGGCGGAGGTCGCGGATGCGCCGGTATTCGGCCTTCAGCGACGACATGCGCCGGATCGGATGGCTGCGTTCGATGGGCTCGAGCCACGGGGCCTGGGCGGCCTGCGGCACGGGATACGAGGGATCGATCGCCTCCGTCGCCGTCGGCCCGGCCGCGAGCGCAGGACTGCTGCAGCCGATTGCGAACATCAAGGCCGCACACGCGGCATGTGACCGTGTGGGGATCCGCTTCGCGTCCATCGCACCCTCCCATGCGGTGATCGACGCATCGACGCTAGCAGGCCCGGGTGCAGTGCGGCGTGCAGGCCGCCTGTTCAGCCGTTGCCGGGTCGCAGGTCCAGGCCGAGCGCATGACCGAGCACGCGCATGCCTTCGTCGTCGTCGCGTACCGCGATCGCGCCGGAGACGGTGGCCTCACCGTCATCCCAGACCCACAGCGTGTAGCCCTCGATGCGCAGCTGGTCGTACGCCGCCTCGACGAGCGCACCCGGGGACAGGCCGGCCAGTTGCGCGGCGTCGGTCGGATCTTCGACGCCCCAATCGATCTCCACGCGGAAGCGGCCTGCGAGCGCGGTGATCGCATCGATCAGCGTCCCGGGCTCGGCCTCGTGCACGCGAAACGTGGCGCGCCAGTCGGTGGCGTCGAGCAGCGCGGCCACGGCGACGTCGACGGCGTCGTCACCGCCGCTGGTCTCCTGCCAGTCGCGGAACTGCTGCTGCGCCGCATCCTCGTCGCCTGGATTCACCAGCAGCAGCCATTGCCAGACCAGCGCCTCGAGACCAGCGTCGTCGTCGAGTTCGGGAGCATCGCCATCGCCAGTGGCGAAGTTGTCGTCGGGATCGAACTCGTGGTCGGGCAGCATGGCGGTCGCAGTGTGCAGGGGGCGCCCAGTGTGCCGGCAAACGTGCGCCGGGGCGAAGCGCGCGCTGCGACGGCGACGGAGCGCCGAGCCCGGGTGTCGCGGGTGCCGAAACGACACGGCCCGCGCAGGGCGCGGGCCGTGGATCGATCAGGCGGCACGCCGGCGCGCGGCCGCTGCCGCATCAGCGGCGCGTGGTCTTCGCGGACTTCGCGGTCTTGCGCGCGGACGCCTTCTTCGCCGGCCTCTTTGCAGTGGATGCGCCTCGCACTGTCGGCGCCTTCTTCGCCGCAGTCTTCTTGGCCGCAGTCGTTGCAGTCTTCTTGGCCGCAGTCTTTTCGACCGGGGCCTTCTTGGTCGCAGCCTTCTTCCCCGGGGTCTTCGACGTGACGCGCCCCGGGCGCAGGTCCACGATGCGGTTCTCGCCCATGGCATCGTCGCGCTTGGTCACGCGCGCGACCGCGAATGCGAACGCCTTGCCGATCAGCGAGCCCGGGCCATCCCAGAATTCGGCCGTGCGCACCGCGACCTCGATCAGCGTGAGCTTCGGATCATTCACGCCGCGCGGGAAATAGGCCTTCAGCGCGTCGTTCCAGAACGCCTCGATCTTCACCGGATCGTTGTTGACGTAGGCATCGCCGGCCATCGACACGTAGGTGTTCCGGCCCTTCGACGCATAGGCCAGGTTGACCTTCGAATTGCGGGTGATCTCCGCGACCTTCGGGCTGTCGGACGCGACGAAGAACCAGACCTTCTGCCCGTCGAACTGCGCCTTCTGCGTCGACAGCGGCCGGCTGACCAGATAGCCCTCACTGCCGATCGTGGTGAACATCGTGATGTCGATGTCCTCGATCAGCTTCGCGATCGTCTGCGCATCCTGTCCGGCCTTGGTGTTTCGCGATGCCATCGGTCACTCCGCAATCCTGGGTTCGGCCCGCAGTGTCGATGCGCGAGTGAGCAACGGGCGTGAAGGCGACGCGTCAGCAGGCGGCGTCGGCCAACTGCGCACGATGCGCATCGCGGCGCGCGTACAGATAGATCGCAAGGCCGGCGGCGGCGGTCGCCGCGCCGACGTAGCCGGTCGCGGTCCAGCCGAGGCCGGCACCGATCGCCAACCCACCGAGCCAGGGGCCGAGCGCATTGGCGGTATTGAACGCGGCGTGGTTCGACGCGGCGGCGAGCGTCTGCGCATCACCGGCGACGTCCATCAGCCGCGCCTGCAGCACCGGCGCCAGCGCGCCCATCGTGCCCAGCGCGACGATCGCCGGCAGGATCGACCACGGCGTCTGCGCCGCCAGCGGGAACAGCAACAGCACGCCGAGTGACCAGCCCAGGATCACCGCGACCGCGCGGAACTGCAGGCGGTCGAACAGCCAGCCGCCCGCGAGATTGCCGGCGATCGCGCCGACGCCGAAGGCCGCGAGCGCGACCGGAATCCAGCGTTCGGCGACGCCGGTGACGTGGATCAATGTAGGCGCGAGATAACTGAAGACGCAGAACATGCCGGCGAAGCCGACCGCACCGATCGCGAGCGCGTACCAGACCTGGGCGCGATTGAACGCGCGCAGCTCGCGCATCGGTGTCTGCGCCGCATCGGCAGGCGTGGGCGCCAGCAAGCGCCAGACGCAGGCCGCGGTCACCAGCGCGAGACCCGCGACCAGCGCGAACGTCCAGCGCCAGCTTGAGATCTGCCCCAGCCAGGTCGCCAGCGGGTTGCCGAGCAGGATCGCGATCGACAAGCCCAGCAGCACGCGGCTGACCGCGGCGCCGCGCTGGCCGGGCGCACTGATCGACGCGGCCACCAGCATCGCGACGCCGAAGTACGCGCCGTGCGGCAGACCGGCGACGAAGCGCGCGAGCAGCATCGTCGGATAGCTGGGCGCCAGCGCGGTGGCGAGATTGCCGAGCGCATAGAAGGCCATCAGCGCGATCAGCAGCGAGCGGCGCGGCCAGGCGGCACCGAGCACGGCCAGCAGCGGCGCACCGACCACGACGCCGAGCGCATAGCTGCTGATCATGTGGCCGACCTGCGGCTCGGTGACGCCGAAGGCGCGGACCAGTTCCGGCATCAGGCCCATCATCGCGAACTCGCTGGTGCCGATCGCAAAGCCGCCGAGCGCCAGCACGCAGAGGATCCAGCCAGCTGTGCGACGCGGGAGAGGAGCCGGTTCGGAAGCGAGGCGGGTCATGGCGGGGCACGCGGTCGAAGCGGTCCATTATGCTGCATTGCAGCAAACCGGTGTTCCGCGCCTGCCCCGCACACCGCCGCCGCATCCGGGTCGGTTCAGCCTCGGCGCGTGCCGGAATGACGCCGCGTGGACGCCGCGACGCGAACAGTGGCGCTCCGCTTCCGATTGCCTCACGCCCATGCCCCTGACCGCCTTCGGCCTCAACTGCACGCTCAAGTCCGGCGACGCCCCCTCGTCGACCCAGTCCATGCTCGACCAGGTGCTCGCTGCGCTCGCGCAGCACGACATCCGCACCGACAGCGCACGCGTCGTCGATTTCGACGTCAGACCCGGGTTCAGCGCCGACGAGGGCGATGGCGACCAGTGGCCCGACCTGCGCACGCGGATCATGGATGCGCAGATACTGGTCGTCGCCACTCCGATCTGGATGGGACATCCGTCGAGCATCGCCCAGCGTGTGCTCGAGCGCCTGGACGCGGTGCTGGGCGAGATCGGCGACGACGGCCGCTATCCGACGTTCGGAAAGATCGCGATTCCCGCGGTGGTCGGCAACGAGGACGGCGCGCACCACGTGCACGCGCAGCTGTGCCAGGGCCTGGTCGACGTGGGCTTCACCATTCCCGGCGGTTCGCCGCCGTACTGGGTCGGCGAGGCGATGGGCAGCACCGATTACAAGGATCTCGACGCGACCCCGGACAAGGTGCGCGAGACGATCCGCACCATCGCCAGCAACGCGGCGCATCTGGCCCGTCTGCTGGCCGATCACCCGTATCCGCCGATCAAGGGCTGAGCGCGGTACGCATCCGGGGCCGGCATCGTCGCCGAGACCTGGCCGGCGCGCGGGCGGCAGCCGTGATCGCGCGACCTGCGAGCACAGGGATGCATGGAATCGTCGCATTCGCAGCTCCAGTGCCGCCGACGGCGGGCGTGGCTGACGGCACCGCCGCGCCATGCGCGCATGGCGGGAACGCGACGTCGTCGGCCCACGTCCGAAGGTCGAGCCGCACGCTCGGCAGGGCGTGATCGCATGCGTGTCCGACGCACATCTGCAGATTCTGCGCGTCACTCCTCACAGGGTCGCTGATGCCGCTCGGGTATCGGTGACGCCTTGTCCGCCGAGCCGTCCGATTCCGTGCACACCCCATCGCCCGACGACACCGGCCCGCGCATCGGCTGCGCCGGCTGGTCGATCGCCACCCGCGATGCCGCCCTGTTCGGTGATGGCGACAGCCTGCTGGCCCGCTACGCCACGCGCTTCGACTGCGTCGAGATCAATTCCTCGTTCCATCGACCACACCGGCCGGCGACGTATGCGCGCTGGGCGGCCAGCGTGCCGCCGACCTTCCGCTTTTCGGTCAAGCTGCCGCGCACGATCACCCACGACGCGCGCCTGCAGCGCTGCGCGCCGGCACTGGACACGTTCCTCGCCGCCGCGTGCCATCTCGGCGACGCCCTGGGCGCGCTGCTGGTCCAGTTGCCGCCGTCGCTGCGCTACGACGCCCGCGTCGCCGCGACATTCATGGCGATGCTGCGTCGACGCTGGGCGGGCGACATCGCCTGCGAACCCCGCCATGCGAGCTGGCTCACGGCCGAGGCCGATGCACTGCTGCAGCGCCACCGCATCGCCCGCGTGGCAGCCGATCCGCCGCGTCACGCCGTCGATGCGCAGCCCGGCGGCACACGCTCGCTCGCTTACTGGCGGTGGCACGGCGCGCCCCGCATCTACTACAGCGACTACCCGCCCGACGCGCTCGCCCGGATCGCGGCGCAGGTCAGCGGATGCAGCAGCGCGCGTCAGTGGGTGATCTTCGACAACACCGCCGCGGGCTGCGCGGTCGCAAATGCAGCCACGCTGCAAACGCTCGTGAAATCCTCATCACCCCACCACGTGGGCGTGTGTCAGGATGCCGCGTCCCGACGTCGCCCCGACGACCCTTGAACGTGCCTGCAACTTCCCCTGGCCCTCTCGATTTCCTGCCGACGCATGGCGCGATGGCGGCGAAGATTGCCGCGTTCGACTGGGCGTCAACACCGCTCGGGCCCATCGCCGACTGGCCGCAGTCGCTACGCACGACGATCGCGCTGATGCTCGATTCGCGCTTCGCGATGTGCCTGTGCTGGGGCCCGGAGCTGACGCTGTTCTACAACGACGCATACAGGCCCGTGCTCGGCGGCAAGGAGCCGCGTGCGCTCGGCCAGCCGTTGACGCAGATCTGGTCCGATGTCTGGGACGACATCCGCCCCCTCGTCGACAGCGCGATGTCGGGTGCGTCGACGTGGAGCGAGGACATGCCGCTGACGATGCTGCGCAACGGCTATCCCGAAGAGACGTACTGGACGTTCTCCTATACGCCGGTGCGTGACGAGGCCGATGCGATCTGCGGCTTCCTCAACATCACCACCGACGTCACGCGCATGGTGCTCAACGAGCGCCGCCTGCGCGCGGACGTCGAGCAGCTGGGCCGGATGTTCGAGCAGGCACCGAGCTTCATGGCGATGCTGACCGGCCCGGATCACGTCTTCCAGTACGCCAATCCGGCCTATCAGCGCCTGATCGGCAATCGCGAGGTCGTCGGTCGCCCGGTCGCCGAGGCGCTGCCGGAGGCCGTCGCCCAGGGCTATCTGGACCTGCTCGACGGGGTCTACCGCAGCGCGCGCGCCTACTCCGCAGACGGCGCCCGGTTCGTGGTGCAGGCCACGCCGGGTGGTGCGTCCGTCGAGCGCTACCTCGATTTCGTCTACCAGCCGATCACCGACGACAGAGGGGTGACCGGCATCTTCGTCCAGGGCGTCGACGTCACCGCGCGGCGCCTGTACGATCTCGCGCTGCGCGAGCGCGAGGCGGAACTGCAGACGATCAACAGCGATCTCGAACGCCAGGTGATCGAGCGCGCACGCGACCGCTCGCTGACCTGGCAGGTCACGCCGGACCTGCTCGCGGTCGTGGATCCCGAAGGCACGATCGAAGCCGTCAATCCGGCCTGGACCCAGCTGCTGGGCTGGGATGCCGAGGAGCTGACCGGCCACAGCTGGTGGGCACACGTCTGCGACGACGACCAGCCCGTGACCCGGGCCGTGCTCGCGTCGCTGCGCGCAGGGCGGCCGGTGCGCAGCTTCGAGAACCGCTGGCGCACGCGCGGCGGCAGTCTGCGCACGCTGTCCTGGGTGGCGACGCCGGAAGGCGGACGCTTCTACTGCAGCGCGCGCGACGTCACCGACATCCAGGCCGCGGCCGAGGCCCTGTCGCGCTCGCAGGCGCAACTGCGCGTGCTGTTCGAGACCAGCTACCAGCTGCAGGCGATGTGCACGCTCGACGGCACGCTGACCGACGCCAACGGCACCGTGCTGAAGGCGCTGGAGGCCGAGTTCGACGATGTCGTCGGGCGTACGTTGTGGACGACGCCGTGGTTCAGCGGCACCCCCGGCATGCCCGAACACGTGCGCACGCTGTTCCTGCGTGCCGCCGACGGCGAGACCGTGCGCGACGAGATCGCCGTCGACCTGCCCTCCGGGCGCCGCAGCTACGACCTGTCGATCCGGCCGATCCGCGATCCGGGCGGCCGCATCATTGCGATCGTGCCCGAAGCGATCGACACCACCGAGCGCCGCAACGCCGAGGCCGCGCTGCGCCAGTCGCAGAAGCTCGAGGCGATGGGCCAGTTGACCGGCGGCGTGGCGCACGATTTCAACAACCTGCTGACGCCGATCGTCACTGCGCTCGACCTGGCCGCCGATCCCGCCTCGCGCGAGGAACGGCGCACGCGCATGATCGCGGTGGCGCGGCGCTCGGCCGACCGCGCCGCGACCCTGGTGCAGCGCCTGCTCGCGTTCTCGCGGCGCCAGCCCCTGCAGCCGGTGGATCTCGACGTCGGCAGCCTGGTCACCGGCATGGCGGACCTGATCGAAAGCTCCAGTGGCCCGCGGATCCAGATGGTGGTCGACGTCGGCAGCGGTCTGTTGCCCGCGGTGGCCGATCCCAACCAGCTGGAAATGGCGATCCTCAATCTCAGCGTCAACGCCTGCGATGCGATGCCCGACGGCGGCGTGCTGACTCTGGGCGTACGCAACCGCACGATCACCGCCTGCAGCGGTGACCTGGCTGCCGGCGAGTACGTCGTGGTGTCGGTGGCCGACACCGGCCACGGCATGGACGACGCCACGCGCCAGCGCGCGATCGAGCCGTTCTTCTCGACCAAGGGCGTCGGCAGGGGCACCGGGCTCGGCCTGTCGATGGCCCACGGCCTGGCGTCGCAGCTCGGCGGACGACTGGCGATCGACAGTACGCCCGGCGCGGGCACCACCATCGAACTCTGGCTGCCGGTCGGGAGCCGGCCTGCAGCCGCACACGAACATCACAACGAGGATCAGGACGTGACCACCACTGGGGATTCCCGCGGCATCGCACTCGTCGTCGACGACGAAGAGGCGGTGCGCATGTGCACCGCGGACGCACTGGACGACATGGGCTTTCGCGTGATCGAAGCGGCCTCGGCCGAAGAAGCGATCGAGGCTCTCGACGGTGGCCTGACCCCCGACGTGATGGTCACCGACCACCTGATGCCGGGCATGACCGGGGCGGAACTCGCGCGCAGCGTGCGCACCCGCCTGCCGGCGACGGCGGTGGTGATCGTCTCGGGCTACACCAGCATGGCCGACTTCGGCCCCGGGCTGACCATCCTCAGCAAACCCTTCCGGCAGCACGAGCTCGTCGCCAGCGTCGAGGCTGCGGTGCTGGCCTCGCAGTCCGCCGCGGCCTGAGCCGACGTCGGGCGGCGTGCCGCATGCACGGTCTGCGCCCGGGACGTCATACGCGTGGGCCGCGGGCGATGGGGCCGGGCGCGGAATGCGAGCCGCGTACCAGGGCAGGCGGTGATTCGCCTGCGGACAGGCCACCCGACATGGCGCCGGCGCGCAGCGGATCCCGCGCCGTGCGGCATACCGGTCAGCCGCGATGACACCGCCGCGGCTGCAGGCCTATGCGAACCGGCACGGCGAGAGCGGCGTGACCGCCTGGGCGATCCACGGCGACACGCTCTCGGTCGAATTCGGCCACGGTGCCGTCTACGTCTATGCGGCGCGCGAACTCGGCGCCCCGACGTTCGACGCGCTGTGCGGCAGCGCGCGTGCAGGTCGCGGCCTGGCGACCATGATCGGCCGTGACGTCGGCGAACGCTACGTCGCCCGGTTCGATGACCGCGCCCAGTGGGCGCACGCGATCGCTCAGGCCACCGCGCCGTCGAAGCGGTAGAGGTCGATCGCGAGAATCCCCTAGGTCGATGCCAGCCTCGATCCGCTGCGCGCCGCCTGGCATCACCCGCCGCGCCCATCGCCACGAACAGCGGCAGCAGATGCGCGTCGGTGGGATGCACGCGCATCCCGAACGGCGCCGATCGTCGAGCAGCGCGTCGACGTCGTCGGCGTCGCGCAGGCGCGCCTTGATCCCGTCCGTGAACGGGCGCACATACGGCGCTTCGGGCGCATTGGCGCCGCGCCGGTCGTGCAGGTTGTGGGTGATGCTGCCCGAACCGATCACCAGCACGCCCACATCGCGCACCGGCGCCAGTTGACGCCCCACCGCGCACGCATGCGCCGGACCGAGCGCCGGCTGGATCGACAGCGGCACTACCGGAATGTCGACGTCCGGATACCGCCGCCGCAGCGGCACCCAGACGCGATGGTCGAGACCGCGGCCCGGGTCGACGTCGACAAAAAGGCCCGCGCCCGCGAGCAGACCTGCGATCTGGTCTGCGAGCGCAGGCTCGCCCGGCGCGGGATAGCGCAGCTCGAACAGCGCCTGCGGAACGCCGCCGAAATCGTGGATCGTCGCCGGCCTGGCCGCCGGCCCCCACCCGCGGCCGCAGCGTCAGCTAGTGGCCGAGGCGACGACGATCGCGCGCGGGCGCGGCAGGGCGCGCGCTATGCCAGACGCGCGCCGACGCGACCGGGCGCGAGCGCGGTCATCGGCGAATCATGGAATACGTACAGGACGGGCAGACGGGACACGGCAAACGGCCGGCACGTCGCGGACGGCGACCCTCAGACGATGGAGCCACGCGCGAGGCGCAAAAAAGCGTCACCCCCGTTCCGCAGCGTGGCAGTGCTGCAGCGCTCAGCCGGCCTGACTTGCGATGATCCGGCCCATCAGGCCATGCAGCTGGGCGAGATGTCCGGACCGCGCGGTGCCGGTACGTTCGTCCGACGTCATCACCACGGTCAGTTCGAGTGCCGGAACGATGTACACCATCTGTCCGCCGTGCCCCCAGCCGTAGCGCACGTCCTGGCCTTCGATGCGCCGGGTGAACCAGCCGTAGCCATAGCCGTCACCGGTGTAGATCGAGCGCGTGCGCGGCCGCCAGGACTGCGCGATCCATGTCGCCGGCAGCAGCTGGGCGCCGTCGCGGGTGCGGCCGTCGTTGCGGTAGAGCTCGCCGAAGGCCAGCAGCGAACGCGGCGTCATCGCCATCTGGTTGCCGCCCAGGTGAATGCCCTGGGGATCGCGCTCCCAATCGGTGATCGCGAAGCCCGGCTGCGGGCCGAGCCACTCGCGCGCGAGCTGCAGGGTCGGCTTGCCGCCGACACGGACCAGGATCGCCGACAGCAGATGCGTCGAGCCGGTCGAATACAGCATGCCGCCGCCCGGATCGTCGACGAACGGCTGCGCCAGCGCCGCGCGCACCCAGTCGCGCTGCGCCACCCAGCGGCCGTACTGGCGCCCCGACGTCGGCTGCAGGCCGGCCTGCATCGACAGCAGATGGCCGATCGTGAGCGCGTCCATGCGCGGATCCGGCGACTCGGGCAGCCGGTCGGCGAGCAGCGGCGCGACCTTCTGGTCGACACCGTCGAGCAGGCCACGCTGGATCGCGATGCCGACCAGCGCCGACACCACCGATTTGGACGCCGACTTGATGTTGGTCGAACGCGACGGCGAGCCGCCTCCGTAGCCGCGTTCGGCCAGCACGTGGCCGTCGCGCGCGACGATGACCGTGCGCAGCGGCGTGAGTGCCTCGGCGTCGTCGAGGACCTGGTCCAGGTGCGGCGCGGTGGCCGCGGAGGCCAAGGGCGCCGCCTGTGCCAGCAGCGCGCACAGCAGCAGGGAGAGCCAGCGTGTCATCGTTGCAGTATCCGGATGTGCGCAGCACCGGCAGTGAACGACGAGGTCAGGTCGCGCAGCGTCAGGCGCCGGAGCCGCCGCCAGCTGCGGCCTCGGCCACCAGCGACTGGTGCGCGCCGACGCCGGCGATCACACCGGCGGCGATCGCCAGCGTCACGCTGTGCATCGGGCTCACCGCATCCCCAGCCGCGTCGACGTGACGCTGGCGGACGTCGCGGCTGATTTCGAAGCGCGTCTGGCGGCCTTGCCGAAGACGCGCCGCGCGCGCAGCGCCTGAGTCCACGGCGCCGCCCCGTGCGCCCCGCCCGCCGGACGTCGCAAGGCGATGCGATGCGATGGTGACGATCGCACGCGCGCAACCCGCCCATGGCAGCACCGCGGCCGCGTCCCCGGCGCGTCGCGCGGTGACCGGAGGGCCGGGCGAGCACGCATGACCGGCGCCGTGACTTCATGCACGCGAGCGCGGGGGCGCGAGCGGCGATGCTCGCAGCATCTCCCCGGAGCGCGCTCCATGATCCGCCGCCGCCCTGCCCGTCTCGCCGCCCTGCTCGCCCTGGGCTTCGCCGCCGCGCTCGCGCACGCGTCCGGCGACGACGAGCCGGCGCCGTTGTCGGCCGACCGCTGCGCGGTGTCGACGCCGTACAACGTGCTCGTCGACACCGGCGGCGTCTGGCTCTACCGCGACCAGGGGCGCCCGCGGGAGATCGTCTTCCACGACGGCAGGCTGAGCGTGGACCGCACCGTGCAGTCGGTCAGCGCCGTGGATGCGGAGCGCCTGCGCCAGCTCGAATCGGGCGCGCGTGCGCTGATGCCGGAGGTTGCCGAGGTCGCGCGCCAGAGCGCCGGCATCGCGTTCGACGCGCTGTCGGGCGTCGTCGCGTCGATGACCGGCAGCGCGCGCAAGGTTCGCCAGGTCGAACGCCTCCACGCCGACGCCACCGAATACATCGACCACACGCTCGGCCGCGGACGCTGGGAGCAGGCCGTGTTCGGCCCGGGCTTCGAAGCGCGCATCGAGGCGGCCGCCGAGCAGACGGGCAGCCGCCTGGGCCGCAGCGTGATGTGGCAGGTGGTCACCGGCCGCGCCTCGCGCATGGAGGCCCGCGCCGAACGCATGGACGCCGAACTCACCCGCCGGATCGACGCGCGCAGCGCCGCACTCGAAGGCCGCGCCGAAGCTTTGTGCACCCAGGTGCGCGCGCTGCAGACGCTGCAGGCCGCGCTCGACTACCGGTTCGAGGGCGAACGCCTGACGATGCTCGAGGGCGCGCCCGCCGGCATCGTGCCGGACACGCGGATCGGCCCACCGACGGCGGGCCGCCGACCCGACTGACGGCGTCGGTGGCGATCATCGCGCTTCAGGCGCGGGTCTCGGTCCGCGCGACCGGCCGTGGGACAATGACGGCATGGGCGAACCCGAGACCACACCGCCGGCTGCCGCTGCCGCAGCCGACGCGCCGCCACGCGTGCTGACCGATGCGCTGAAGGCCGACATCCGCGATGCGTACGCGAAGCTGCAGGCCAACACGCCAGGCTTCAGCACGCGGCGTTCGCAGAGCCAGATGATCGCGCTGGTCTCGCGCGCGCTGGCGACGTCGGGCGGCATCGGCATCGCCGAGGCGCCGACCGGCGTCGGCAAAAGCCTGGCGTACATGACCGCAGGCGTGCCGATCGCACTGGCGACCAAGAAGAAGCTGGTCATCAGCACGGGCACCGTCGCGCTGCAGTCGCAGCTGGTCGAACGCGACATTCCCGCGTTCCTGAAGGCGACCGGCATCGAGGCGACCGTCGCGCTGGCCAAGGGCCGCACGCGCTACCTGTGCACGCGCAATGCGGCCGAGCTGCACGGCGAGAGCAGCCAGACCGGCATGTTCGGCGATGCGCCGCTCGGCGCCGACGAGGGCGGCGACTACGAGGCCCAGCTCTACGACCGGCCGCTGGCGCCGCACGAAGCCGACGCCGCGCGCCGGCTGCTCGAAGCGCACGCCGACCGGCTGTGGGATGGCGATCTGGACACGGCGCCCGAGCCGGTGTCGCCTGCCCTGCGATCCCGCATCACCACGCCGGCCTCGAGCTGCGCGGGCCGCCGCTGCAGCTTCGCCCAGCAATGCCCGGTGCTGAAGTCGCGCAACACCGTGCGCGAAGCGCAGATCATCGTCACCAATCACGCGCTGCTGCTCTCGTCGCTGTCGCTGGGCGATGCCGAGAACAGCCAGCCGCTGCTCGCCGCGCCGGCCGACATGCTGCTGGTGCTCGACGAGGGCCACCACATCGCCAGCGTCGCGATCGACCAGGGCGCCGCGCGGCTGCCGCTGGGCGACATGGCGCGGCGCGTGTCGCGGCTGCAGATCCTGATCGCGGGCGCCTACCGGCTGGCCGACAAGGACAAGATCGGCACGCTATTGCCGAACGAGGCGATCGAGCTCGCGACGCGCGTGGCCAAGGCGCTGAAGGCGTTCCGGCTCGAGATCGATGCGGTCTGGCGGCCGGAGCCCGATGACCGCGACCCGATGTGGCGCGCGGTCAACGGCCGGCTGCCGGACGCCTGGCTGCCGGCGATCGAGGAGATCGGCGAGGACACCCGCGCGCTGTTCAACTGGATCCATGCGGCACAGTCGCTGGTCGCGCGCAGCAAGCAGGACGATCCCGCGCGCGAGCGCCTGCAGCGCAGCCTGGGCATGGCGCTGGAAATGGTCGAGCAGCAGCACGCGCTGTGGTCGGGCTGGCGACGCGAGGACCGCGACGGCCAGCCGCCATTCGCACGCTGGGTCACCGCCACCCGCGATGGCGACCTGGTCTGCCACTGCTCGCCGGTCTCGGCCGCCCAGGTGCTGCGCCAGTTGCTGTGGAAGGATGTCGATTCGGTGGTCATGACCTCGGCAACGCTGACCGGCGGCGGCAATTTCCAGTCCTTCGCCATCGATACCGGCCTGCCCGACCACGCCGAGATGGCCTCGCTGCCCTCGCCGTTCGACCTGCGCAAGCAGGCGCAGCTGATCGTGCCCAACTTCCCGGTCACGCCCGACGACCGCGAAGGTCATCCCAAGGCGATCGCCGAGTACCTGGTGCGCGAACTCGACTGGAAGAAAGGCAGCATGGTGCTCTTCACTTCGCGCTGGAAAATGGAGAAGGTCGCCGAGCTATTGCCGGCCTCGCGCCGCGCGCAGGTGCAGATGCAGACCAGCACCAACAAATCGCAGGTCGTTGCCGAGCATCTCAAGCGGGTCGCGGCGAAAGACGGCTCGGTGCTGTTCGGTCTCAACTCGTTCGGCGAAGGCCTGGATCTTCCTGGCGAGGCCTGCACGACGGTGGTCATCACCCAGGTGCCGTTCGCAGTGCCCACCGATCCACAGACCTCGACGCTCAGTGAGTGGCTGGAGGGCCGCGGCCTCAACGCCTTCAACCTGATCGCGGTGCCGCATGCGCTGCGTACGCTGACCCAGTTCGCAGGCCGCCTGATCCGCACCTCCAGCGATACCGGACGCGTGATCATTCTCGATTCGCGGCTGATCAGCCGGCGCTACGGCAAGACGATCCTCGATGCGCTGCCGCCGTTCGAGCGCGTGATCGGCTAGCGGCTCGCGTCGTCAGCCCGTCCTCATCGTGCTCGACCCTCGCGTGGGCCGTCCGCCCAGGTGGGACGCGGGGCCGTCGGCCCGGGCAGGAAACCGCTCCGACAGATCCGGGTGGACATGCGGTGACGTCCTGCACGTCGTCGGACTGACGTGCGTCCCGTTCGGGTGATGCAGGTCTTCCATAACGCGACAGGCGGCCGAAGCCGCCTGTCGTATGACGCGTCGCAATGGCGCTCAGCGCCCCTTGCGGACCTCGTCGCTGGCCTTGCCGACCGAGCTCTGTACCTTGCCGGCGGTCTTCTGGGCCTTGCCCTCGAGTTCCTTGCCGGTGTTGCCCGTCACCTTGCCGGCGACTTCCTTCGCGGTGCCCTTGATCTGGTTCTTCGCACCTTCGGTCCGGTTCTTGTCCATCGTCATCGCTCCGCCTGCGGGGATTGCAGGGTGGGCACGTTGTAGGGGGCGCCGCGCGACGCAGGAGTGAAGTTGTGCGCAGCGCCGACACCGACGCCGTGCATCGATGCCCGGCATTCATGCACGACCGCATTCACGCATCGCTCGCGACACAACGCGCTCACAGGATCGGCGCGCCACCGGTCACCGCATAGCGGCCGCCGCTCATGTAGCTCGCTTCGTCCGATGCCAGCAGCACGTAGATCGGCGCGCATTCGGCCGGTTGGCCGGGCCGCTTGAGGGGCACCTGCGAGCCGAACGAGGCCACCTCGTCCGGCGGCATCGTGGACGGAATCAAGGGCGTCCAGATCGGGCCCGGCGCGACCGAGTTCACGCGGATCCCCTTGTCCGCGAGCAACTGCGCGAGGCCGGCGCTGAAGTTCGCGATCGCGCCTTTGGTCGCCGCGTACGGCAGCAGCGTCGCCTTGGGCTTGTCGGAATTGATCGAGCTGGTGTTGATGATCGACGCACCGGGCTTCATGTGCGGCACCGCGGCCTTGCACAGGTGGAACATCGCGCCGACATTGACCCGGAAGGTGTAGTCCCACGCGTCGTCGGGAATCTCGTCCAGCGCGTCGTAGCTCATCTGGTACGCGGCATTGTTGACCAGGATGTCGATGCGTCCGAAGGCGTCGACGGTCTTCTGCACGATCGCGCGGCAGTGCGCCGGATCGGCGATGTCGCCGGGCACCAGTTCGCAGCGGCGGCCCGCGGACTCGACCAGGCGCTGCGTTTCGCGCGCGTCCTCGTCTTCGCTGAGATAGCTCACCAGCACGTCGGCGCCTTCGCGCGCATAGGCCAGCGCGACCGCGCGGCCGATGCCGCTGTCACCGCCGGTGATGATCGCGACCTTGTCCTGCAGACGGCCGCTGCCGCGGTAACTGGTTTCGCCGTGGTCGGCCGGCGGGTCGAGCTTGCCTTCGACGCCGGGGACGTCCTGCTGCTGGGCGGGCTGGTTCATCGGGGAGGCTCCTGGGACGGGGCGCTCCACCGTAAGTGCCGGGACGTGGCGCAATCGTGACCGGCCATCGAGGAATCCCGGCCCGCGTGTGCACGCGCTGCACATCGTCTCGTCTACGCTCACGGCTTCATACGGGACATGTCCAATGCGCCTTCAGGCCGGTTGCGAGATCGTGGTGGAGGCGGAGGACGACTGCGCCGTGGTGGCCATGCTGCGCCCACGCAGCACCGCGCTGCAGTGGCTGGTCAGCGAATCGTGGCGGTTCACGCCGCAGGTGCGACCGGCCGAGTACATCGACGCCTTCGGCAACGTGTGCCAGCGCTTCATCGTGCCGCGAGGCCGGATGACGATCCGGGCCGAAATCGAGGTCGAGACGGAGGCCGACATCCCGCTGGCCGGGACCGCACCGGCGACGCCGCCGGCGCTGCTGCCGCACGAGACCGTGCAGTTCCTGCTGCCCAGCCGCTACTGCCCGTCCGACCGGCTGTTCGACGAGGTGCTCGACATCGTCGGCGGCGCGGCGCCCGGCGCAGCCCAGGTCGACGCGATCTGCGACTGGATCCGCTCGCACATCGTCTACCGCTACGGCGAGAGCAACGCGAGCACCGATGCGCTGGAGACGATGCGCCACGGCGCCGGGGTGTGCCGCGACTACGCCCATGTCGGCGTCGCGCTGTGCCGGGCGCTGCGGCTGCCGGCACGGATGGTCGTCGGGTATCTCTACCAGCTCGAGCCGATGGATCTGCATGCGTGGTTCGAGGTGTGGCTCGACGGGCGCTGGTACACCTTCGATCCGACCCAGGACCGGCCGCGCGGCGGGCGCATCGTCGTCGCCACCGGCCGCGATGCCGCCGATGTGGCCTTCCTCACCAACCACGGCGGGCTGACGACCGTCGACATGCAGGTCTGGGTGGGTCTGGCGCCCTGAGCGGGCTCAGGCCTGCGCGTGTCCGGGGGCTTCGGACGCGGGGACCTTGCGGTCGGCACGACAGGGCATCGAGAACACCAGCTGCGTGCCGGCGCTGTCGACTTCGGTATCGAGACGCCCGCCGTGCGCGCGTGCGATTTCCGCCGCAATGAACAGATCCCAGCCCGGGGCGTCCTGTGCGCCGTCGGCGCGCCTGGCCAGCGGCAGTGCCGGCTCGAACAGCCGGGCAAAAGCCTCGGGGCCGAAGTCCCCGCCCGCCAGCAAGGCCGACAGCCGCAGGGTGGTGCCGTCCGTACGCGCGTCGATGCGCGCGGTCCTGCGCACATCGCCATGGGCCAGCGCGTGCGTGGCCAGAATCACCAGCAGCTGGCCGATCCGCGGCAGGTCGCAGTCGACCGGATGGCGGATCTCGATCGAGGCCGCCAACGGCCGCAACGGATGCCGCGCCGCGACCTGGGCCACCACGCGCTCGCATTCCTGGGTGATGTGCTCGGCGGATTTCTGCACCAGCGGCACGCCGTCCGACAGCCGCCGGTGCGAGACGTCGACGATGTCGTCGAGCAGGGTCGCCATCGTCCACGCGTTCGCCTCGATCGCGCGCACGCGGGCGCGCAGCTCCGGATCGTCGCCCGCACGCTCGCGGATCAGGTACGCATCCATCAGCACGGCCTGGATCGGCGCCTTGAAGTCCTGGCTGACCTCGGCGATCAGCCGCTCGCGCACCTGGGCGACGTCCAGCGCCGTCGTCAGCGCCGATTCGCTGGCGGCCAGACGCTCCTCGGCGTCGAGTTGGGTGCCGATCAGGTCGGCGAACAGTTCGAAGGTGCGCAGGATGCCCGGGTTGTCGAGATCCGCCGGGCGCGAATCGATCGCGCACAGCGTGCCGAAGATGCGGCCGTCGCCGCGCTGGATCGGCACCGAGATGTAGCTTTCCAGCCCGTAGCGGCGGGGCGTGGGGTGCTCGGCATAGAGCGGATGCCGGCTGGCATGGCCGAATACCACCGGCTCGCGCTGCTGGCGCACCTGATCACACAGCGTGGTGCCGAGCTCGAGTTCGTCACCGGGCGCCAGGCCGAAGCCCATCGCATCGTGCACGGCGCAGGCGGTCCAGTCGGCGTCGGTGACCCGCGCCACTGCGACGAACCGCATGCCGGTCAGGTGGACCACCGTGTCGAGGATCTTCGGTACCGCTTCGAGGCGGGAGACCGCCTCGACGTCGGCGGCCGCGGGCGAACGGTGCATGGTGCATTCCGCGGCTCAGGGAGCCCCCAGCCTACGCCTACGTCGGGAATGCCGCCAATCGACCTGCGTACCCAACGGGCGTGATGCCGGTCACGGATGGCCATTGGGCCAATCGCGGCGCATGCGGCCGGATGTTCGCATGTTGGCACTGGCCGCTGTCCCCCACCACGTGCCAGCGACGCACCCGCCCGGGTGCGCCCGTCACACGTGCGGCCCGTCCCCGGGCCGAGGAGGACGCCATGCGTCAGTTCCGTCGCGGCACCCTCGCCGCGCTCCCGATCATCCTGGCCGCGCTGGCGGCGAGCGCCCACGCCACCTGCCGGGACGCGGTCGTGCTCGTCCACGGCAACACCGGCACGCCGGCACAGTTCGACGCGACCTACGTCGAATTGCGCGCGCGCGGCTGGGCGGATGCCGAGATCCTGCGGCCCGCCTGGGGCAGCCGCACCTGCGCGGCCTGCAACGACCACACCGGCAGCGAGGAAACGCCGGTGCGCGATGCGCTGGTAGAGGCGATCGCGCGCTCGTGCACAGGCCGCATCGACGTGATCGCGCATTCGATGGGCGTCACCCTGGCAGCGAAGCAGATCGTCGACTACCGCCTCGCCAACGACGTGCACACCTTCGTCGGCATCGCCGGCGCCACGCGCGGGCTGTGGAGCTGCGGGACGTATCCGTTCAACGTCGCCACCCCGACCTGCGGCGTCCAGGGCCTGTCGGTCAACAGTCCACTGCTGACCCGGCTGCAGGGCCGTCCGTTGGGATTGCGCATGGTCTCGATCAAATCGTGGATCGACCAGGTGGTCTGCGCGACCGGGGTGTGCACCGTCGGTGGCGTGCACAGTTCGCAGATCGGTGGGGAGAACGCCAGTTACACGGTCGCCACCGGGCATTTCGGCCTGCTCAGCGAGACCTCGGTGCTGCAGGTCGATCTGATCGAGTGAGGTAGAGGTCGCCGCGCGGCGGGCTGGGTGTAGGCCCGCCCTTGGGCGCAAAGAGGGCATCGGAAGAAGCCACATCGCGCGCGAGCGCGCTCCTACACGGCGCATCTCTGATCCGACGACATCCTTGACGTCGTTACCTTCGCGTAGGAGCGCCCTTGGGCGCGATGGGCGCGTCTGAAACGTCACATCGCGCGCGAGCGCGCGCCTGCACGACGCGCCTCTGATCCGACGACATCGGCAACGTCGTGACCGTCGCGTAGGAGCGCCCTTGGGCGCGAAGGGGCCATCGCAAAAACGCCGCATCGCGCGCGAGCGCCCGCCTACAAGGACGAAGAGATGATCCGTAGGTGCGGCGCTCCAGGCGGGGAGCGCCGCGTCCCGCTCGGATGCTCAGCGCTGCAGGAACGTCAGCAGCGCGCGGTTGAAGGCGTCCGCATGGCTCACGTTGACGCCGTGCGGTGCGTCTTCGATCACCACCAGTTCGCTGCCGGCCACCGCCGCGTGGGTGCGCTTGCCCGAGCCGTCGAACGGCACCGTGCCGTCACCGTCACCGTGCAGCACCAGCGCGGGCACGGTGATCCGGGTCAGGTCCTGGCGGAAATCGGTGGTGGCGAACGCCTTCATGCAGCCCAGGGCCGCGGTCTGGTCCGACTGCCGGGCGAGCGCGATCGCGTCCTGGCGCTGCGATTCGTCGACCTTGAGGTCGCCGTCGACGCTGAAGAAATCGGTCGTGAAGCCGTCGAAGAAACGGTCGCGATCGGCCTTGAGGCCATCTTCCATCGCCTTGGCCTTGTCCTCGGTCAAGGGTCCGTCGGGATTGTCGTCCGTCTTCATCAGATACGGCGGCACGGCCGCGGCGAATACCACGCTGTGCAGGCGATCCTCACCATGACGGGCGACATAGCGTGCGACTTCGCCACCGCCCATCGAGAAACCGACGAGGGTGACATCACGCAAGTCGAGATCGTCCAGCACACCGGCAAGATCGGCGGCCAGCGTGTCGTAGTCATAGCCGTCGGCCGGCGTGTCGGAGCGGCCGAAGCCGCGGCGGTCGTAGGCGACGACGCGATAACCGGCGTCCTTCAGCGGCCCGACCTGCTCGGACCACGAGGCCGCCGACAGCGGCCAGCCGTGGATCAGGACGACGGGGCGGCCGCTGCCGCCGGAATCTTCGACATGCAGGCGGACGCGTGGGGAGGCGGAAACGGACGTCATGGGAACTCCGGGGGAACGGGGGAGCGGCCATGCTCGACCGCGTCACTGCGCCGAGGCGTGAAGCATGCGCGCGTACGGACCCGCGATACCGCTGCGGTACAGCTGGCGGACACGCCGAGGACGCCGCTGCAAACCCTGCACACAGGCACACCCTTCGGTTCACGCGCCACCGATGCAGGCGTGCCCAGACTCGCGCCACCCCAACAGGAGGAGCGCCCCGTGGACAGTTTCACCCTGGAATACGACATGTCGCAGTGCTTGTGGGTGCTCCGCCACGACGCGTCCGCGCGCGTGGTGCGTGCGTTCCTGAGCCGGCGCGAGGCCACCGAGGGCGGGCTCGTCCACGAACTCGTGGGCGCGGACGGTGTGCTGCGCATCCGCAATGCCGACGGCAGCTACGAGCGCGACCTGGTGCGTCATCTCGGCACCGAGACGGCCTCCATCGCACATCTCGGCGACGCCGCGGCCGAGCCTGCGCGCGTCACCACGACGCCGGTACCCGTGCTCACGGCCACCGCCGCCTGAGCCGGGCGGCCGCGCAATCGCGGCCCGCTCGACGATTCCGATACGAACAAGGGCGCCCGAGGGCGCCCTTGCTGATGTGCAGCGTTTGAAACCGGTGTCCCGGGGCGGTGCGGCCCCGGGACGCACGATCAGAACGCGTATTCGGCGGTCAGGCCGAGCAGCGCGGTGGAACGCTTCGGACCGTCGAAACGCGCACCCGAGACCGGGTCACGCACGTCGCCGGACTTGGCGCGGTAGTAGTCGTAGTGCACGCCGACGCTGAAGTTCTCGGTGGCGTTCCAGCCGGTGCCGACGCCGGCATACCAGCTGTTGCGGCCGTCGCTGCCGCCGCTCTCGAGGCCAAGGTTCTGGCCGACCGAGTTGTAGTAGTCGACGTTGTTGTCGGAGGCGCGGAAATAGCCACCGCGGCCGCTGACGTACCACGCCGGCGCCACGTTCCAGCGCGCGTTGCCGCCGACCTGCCAGCCACGCAGCGCATTCCTGTCGGCACGCTGGCTCACGTCGTCGCTGTTGTTGACGTTGCGGATCTCGATGTTGCCCAGATCGGTGTAACCGCCTTCGACACCGATGCCGAAGCTCGGCGCGACCTTCCAGCGGTAGCCGGCGACCAGGCCGTAACCGGTCTTGCGACCGTCGCGGCTTTCGAAGACGTTGAAATCACCGGTGCCGAAGCGACCGGCGGTGCCGCCATCCGTACGACCGACGTTGCCGGCGACGAAGGCATTGCCCTCGCCGACCTGGAGGTCGGGACGGTAGGTGTCGCCGCCCATGCTCTGGGCGAATGCGGTGGGGGCACACAGGGCGGCCGCGAGCGCGGCGGGGAGAATGAGCTTGTTCATCGGGGTCTTGTCCTTCTGTTTTTTGGTGTGGGACCGCGCGGTGCCGAGCAGAAAACCACTCGCGCACCAAGGGGGATCACGGGCCCGGAACGTCGGCGCGTGGACGTACGGTGCGTCCGGCGCGGTGGCAGTAGAGACGTTCGAAGCTGAAGCGCGTGCAAACCTTCACGCTCTCTGGACCGCGCGCTAACGCGCGTGTTCAAGCGCGGTTTACGTCGATGAGGAACTTGCGCAGATCATGAGCGACATCGTTCACAGCTGCGGCCCGCACGCGTCGCACGAACCGCCGTGCGAGCGGCGTCCCGCGCGCGTTTGCGCGAGCGCGATGCCGACACGGCCCACATTCGGAACGTTCGCGTGTTGCCTGTACAGGCATTAAGCCTGGGCCGCTCGGGTACGATGCCGACCGCCGTTCCACGTCGATCGAGAGCACACCTTGTGACCCCTGCCGCCGCGCCGCTGCTGACCCGCGAGACCGCCGAAGCCTTGCGTTCGGCCCACGCCGCCGGCGCACGCGAATGGGCCGGGTCGCTCGATCTGGGACGCAGCACCGGCACCGCGACGCTCGACGACGATCACTGGCACTGGGCCGGTGTGGCGCAGCCGTGGCCCGGCACATTGAAGGACCGCACGCTGTATCACCGCGACGGTGACGACTGGCGGCCGGTCTCGCGCTACGCCGGCTCGCTGATCAAGCTCGTGCCCACCGAATGGGGCCCGCCGACGTTCGAGATCGACGGCATCAAAATGCTGGTGTCGGCGCGGATCTCGCCGATCGAGGATGCGCGGCGCAAGGTCGCACTGGTGGCGCCGCGCGACAAGCGCGTGCTCGACACCTGCGGCGGGCTCGGTTACTTCGCCGCCTGTGCGCTCGAGGCCGGCGTGGCTGCGATCGACTCGTTCGAGAAGAACGCCGACGTGCTGTGGCTGCGCACGCTCAATCCGTGGTCACCGGACCCGGCCGCATCGGATACCGGTGGTCGTCTGCGGTTGACCCACGGCGACATCGCCCAGGCGATCACCGCGCTGCCCGACGCCGCGTTCGACGCGGTGCTGCACGACCCGCCGCGCTTCGGCATCGCCGGCGAGCTGTATTCGCAGGTGTTCTACGACCATCTGGCCCGCGTGCTCCGTCGCGGCGGCCGGCTGTTCCACTACACCGGAGCGCCCAACCGGCTGACCAGTGGCCGCGACGTGCCGCGCGAAGTGGCGCGGCGGCTGGAGAC
This sequence comes from Luteimonas sp. WGS1318, assembly GCF_043187535.1. GTDB lineage: Bacteria > Pseudomonadota > Gammaproteobacteria > Xanthomonadales > Xanthomonadaceae > Luteimonas. The sequence continues at coordinate 370,705 of NZ_CP171131.1, read as the reverse complement.
CGCGGGGTTCAAGACCGAACTGGCGCTCGACGGGGTGCTCGGCGTCCGTCGCTGATCCCATCGCACAGTCGCGCGCCGCGCCGCTCGCTCACTTCGCCACCGTCCGCCACCAGGCCTCGGTGGGTTGCGGCGCGGCGAGGTCGACACGCTCGCCCATCTTCGGCGTCGACAGCGGGATACCGAGTTCGGCGGTGCGCGCCGCGACCCGCTCGAAGGGATCCGTCCAGACATGCATCGCCAGGTCGAAGGTGCCGTTGTGCACCGGCAGCAACACGCGCCCGCCGAGATCCTGGTGGGCCTGCACCGTCTCCTCCGGCAGCATGTGCACGAAGGCCCAGCGCCGGTCGTAGGCGCCGGTTTCGACCATCGCCACGTCGAACGGCCCGAAGCGGCGGCCGATCTCGGCGAAGCCGTCGAAGTAGCCGGTGTCGCCGCTGAAGAACAGGCGCAGCTCCGCAGCCTCGGTCGACGCCGGCGGGTCCACGATCACCCACGAGGCCCACAGCGTGCGGTCGCCGTCGAACAGGCCGCGGCCGGAAAAGTGCTGGGCGGGCGTGGCGGTGAACTGCAGGCCGTCGACGGTCGTGCCCTGCCACCAGTCGAACTGGTGGACCTTGTCGGCCGGCACGCCCCAGGCGATCAGGCGGTCGCCGACGCCGAGTGGCGTGAGGAACACCTCCGCACGGTCGGCCAGCGCACGCACGGTGGCGCGGTCGAGGTGATCGTAATGGTCGTGCGACAGCAGCACGCCACGCAGCGGCGGCAGGTCGTCCAGGGCGATCGGTGGCGCGTGGAAGCGTCGCGGACCCGCCCATTGCACCGGCGAGGCGCGCTCGGCGAACACCGGATCGGTGATCCAGAACCCGCCGCGCAGCTTCAGCAGCAGCGTCGAGTGGCCCAGGCGGTAGAGGCTGCGGTCCGGCGCCGCGTCGAGCTCGGCGCGGGTCAGCGGCACAACCGGCAGCGGATCGGAGGGCGCCGTGCCCGGCGGCTTGTTGAGCACCACCTCCCAGAACAAACGCAGGCTCTTGCCGAGCCCCATCGCCGGGCGCTCGCGCACATTGCGGAAACGGCCGTCGTCCGACTGCGGCGACGCCGCATAGTCGGCCACCGGATGGTTGGTGCGGGCGTACGACAGCAGGCAGGCACTCATGAGCGCGGTTCCAAGCATGACGAGGGACGGGAGCAGGCGTCGACGACGCCGGCGTAGCGGGGGATGGGACGGCGGCGGCACGACGGACACGGGCGACTCCACAGAACTACACGGTGCAGTTTACATATCGGATCCAGGAAGTAAACCGGTCGGTGTAGAATTCTCCAGTGATTCCCGTCGACCCCCCGCTCCGTCTTACCGACCGCAAGCACGCGGCGATTCTCGATGCCGCCGTCGAGGAGTTCCGCGCGTCGGGCTACGAGGCCACCAGCATGGATCGCATCGCCGCGCGGGCCGGGGTGTCCAAGCGCACGGTCTACAACCACTTCACGGGCAAGGACGCGCTGTTCGTACGCATCCTCGAAACGATGCTCGAGCGCGGCATCGTCGGGCCCGACCTCGCCTACCGCGCCGACCGGCCGCTGCGCACGCAACTGCTGGAACTGGTGGGCCAGAAGCTCGAACTGTTGCGGGACCCGGCCTTTGTCGATCTGGCGCGGGTGGCGATGGCGGCCGGCCTCCATTCGCCCGACCTCGCCCGCGACATGCTCGCGCGCCTCGGCGACCGCGAGGAAGGCCTGACAGTGTGGATGCGTGCCGCCGCGGCCGACGGGCGGTTGAAGACCGACGACCCGCTGTTCGCGTCGATGCAGCTGCAAGGCCTGGTCAAGAGCTTCGCGCTGTGGCCGCAGCTGTCGATGGGCCAGCCGCCGCTCGACGACGCGCGTCAGGCGCGGGTGGCCGAGGCCGCGGTCGACATGTTCCTCGCCTACTACGGCTGAGCACGTCGGCGGGACCGAAAGGCGCGATGCGCCTGCGCGCCGACGCCTCGGCTCAGCGCTGGAACAACACCCGCTCCGGGCGGTGCAGCGCGAAGCCCTGGCCGTAGTCGACGCCGAGCTCGGCCAGCACCTCGCGCACGCGGATGTCGTCGACCCATTCGGCCACCACCTCGAGACCGCGCTGGTGGCCGATCTGCACGATCGCGCTGACGATCGTGCGGCTCATCGGGTCGCTGCCGAGTTCGCGGATGAAGCTGCCGTCGATCTTGATGATGTCCACCGGCAGGTTCTTCAGATAGCCGAACGAGGACATGCCGGCGCCGAAATCATCGAGCGCGATCCGGCACCCGGCGGCGCGCAGCCGCTCGATCACGCCGGCGACCTTGAGCAGACTGCGCACCGCGACGGTTTCGGTGATCTCGAGGCAGAACCGGTCGGCCGGCACGCCGTGCTCGGCGATGCAGCCGAGGATGAAGTCGGCCAGATCATCGTCTTCGATGCTGGCGCCCGAGAGGTTGATCGCGCAGGTCCGCAGCGCGGCGGCGTCGGGATGCAGGCGCGCGAAATGGGCGACCGCGGTGGCGATCACCCAGCGGTCCACCGCGGGCATCAGCCCGTAGCGCTCCGCGGCAGGCAGGAAGGTGCCCGGCATGATCTCGTGCCCCGATTCGTCGCGCAGGCGCAGCAGCAGCTCGACGTGGGCACCGCCGTTCGGCGCGTCGTCGATCGGCACGATCTCCTGGTAATCGAGCAGCAGCCGGTTCTGTTCCATCGCCACGCGCAGGCGGTTGGCCCATTCCATCTCGCCGTGGCGGCGGGTGCTGTCGTCGTCCTCGCGGTAGAGGTGGACGCGGTTGCGGCCGTTCTCCTTGGCCTGGTAGCAGGCGCTGTCGGCCCAGGCCATCACGTCCTTCAGGCTCAGCCCCGCACGGTCGGCCATGACCACCCCGATGCTGGCGCTGACCGAATACGTGCGGCCGTGCCAGACGAAGCGCACGGCGTCGATGCAGCGGCGCAAGCGTTCGGCCAGCGTGAGCGCGGCGGCCTCGTCGACGTCGAAGGCCATCAGGCCGAACTCGTCGCCGCCGAGACGGGCGAACAGGTCGCCGTCGCGCATCTGCATGCGCAGCGCCATGACCAGCTCGATCAGCAGCTGGTCGCCGGCCATGTGGCCGGAAAGATCGTTGATGACCTTGAACTGGTCGAGATCGAAATACAGCAGCGCGAACGGCGGCGCGCCCGGCTGTCCGATGCGCTGGGCCAGTGCGCGGGCCAGGCGGTGTTCGAACTCGCGCCGGTTGTACAGCTCGGTCAGCGCGTCGTGCGAGGCCTGGTAACTGAGACGCTCGGTGAGCTCGCGGTGCTCGCTGTTGTCGGCCGCGGTCAGGAGCAGGTGCGAGGCGCCGTCGACGACCACCGGGGCCAGCGACACGCGGGCCCAGAACGGCGCATCGCGGCCGGTCATCACGACCTCGCGGCCGTCCCAGCCGCCGTCGCGTGCGGCGACCTGCAGGGCGTCGTGCACCGCCGGATCGGCGAACATCGCCGACAGCGCCCGGCCCTCGATGTCGCCGAGCCGCTGGCGCGCGGCCTGGTTGGCATAGGTGATCCGTCCCGTCGCCCCGTCGGCCAGCAGCACCAGCACCGGCAGCAGTTCGTTGAGCGTGCGGAACCGCGCCTCGCTCTCGCTGAAGCGGGCGCTCATCCCTTGGCCCAGCACCAGCGCGCGGCGGTGCGTGCTGGCGATCGACCACAGCAGCAGCGCCAGCAACACGCTGATCGCCGTGCCTGCGACCACGGTGGCACGCACGCGCTCGCTGTCGGGACGCGCCGTGATCGGCTGCATGCGCAGTTCCCAGCGTCGGCCACCGAAGGCGAGCCCGCGGACCATCACCTCGCCGTCGTGGCCGGGGCGGGCGCCGCCGATGAACACCGTGGCGTCGTCCGCGGCCGCATCGAGGTCGCGGACCTCGAGGTGCAGGAATTCGAGGATCCGGCCCTGCAGCGCGGTGCGCACCATCGGATCGAGCTGCAGGCTGATCGCCAGCGCGCCGATCTCACGTGCGCGGCGTTCGTCGACATCCGCCGGCACGGGCCCCTGCGAATACACCGGAAGCCGCAGCGTGACCCCGAGCGCCTCGGTACCGGGCGCCTGCACCTGGGCGAGACGGAACGGCGCCGACATCACCACCGTGTCGCTGTCGCGGGCCACCTGCAGCGCGCGCAGGTTCGCCGGTTGCGCGGTGACGTCGAAGCCGAGCACCGCGGCGTTGCCTTCGAGCGGCGTGATCAGCGTGTAGCGGTACGACAGCGGCGTGTCGGCGGTCGCGGGCTGGTAGCGGGCGAATCCGGTGATCCGGTAGCCCGGCACGTTGTCCACCGCGCGCAGGTTGGCCTGGTAGCGGGCGAAGGCGTCCTGGTCCATTGCATCGTTGGAGAGGAACACCGTCTGCATCGCCCGCAGCGCGATCGACGCCGCGTCGAGCGGTTCGCGCAGGCGCGACTGCGCGGCGTCGGCCAGCGAGGCATGCAGGGTGTCGGCGCGCAGCTGGGCGGCCTCGCGTTCGCGCTGCCCCAGCATCGCCGTGGTCGCCAGGCCGAGTACCAGCGCCAGCGCGGCCCAGGCCAGCGGCGGCCATGCGCCCGGACCGGCCGACCGCCCCCGGCGCCGGAGTGGCGGTGCGGACGAAGGGGGCCCCGGCGATGTCTCCACTGTGCGCATGCTGTCTGGCAAACCCGGATACGGCGACGGTACGACTGATCGACGCAACCGCGCCACCTGTCCGTCCAATGGCGCCTCGGCGCGACCGGACGGCGGCGTGCCTGCGACCGATCCGGTTCTGTATCGGACGAAGCGCCGCGGTTCTTGAGCGCCCGGCCCGGGCCACCGCCGTGCATGCGTGCCGCACCGTCCGCCGACCCACCACCGGCAGGCCGCGCGCGCGTGGCAGTTGCGTATGGAGTCACGCCCGGATCACCGGCGCGCTTCCATTCTGGCCGCCCGTCCACACCGTCACGAGTCCCCCATGAAGCTGTTCCGAATCTTCGCCGCCGGCGCCCTCAGCTACGTCGCCTACCGTGCATGGCAGCGCCAGAAGACGCCGACCGCCCCGTCCGCACCGCGGCTCGATGCCGGTGCACGGACCGCCCCCCATGGCGATCCGGTGCGGTTGGCCGACAGCGTCGACCTCGAGCCCGCACCGAGCTTCGGTGCGCAGTCCAGCCGCAGCTTCGGCGAGACCTGATCGCACACGCCCCGGTCGATCGGCCCGGGCGTCCGGTTACGGCGGCTCGACGCGGTCTTGGCCGCCGCCCGGGCGTCGTAGCCCGCTTCGTTCGAGGTGGCGTCGAGGCAGCCTCCACCATCTTCCAGACGATCGCTCCGGCCGCGGTGCGGCGTGCGGCACGCCGGCATCGCCGGCCGACGGGGCGCTCGCTCCGGCGCAGTGAGCGCCATCGGACCGGGTACACGCCCGCATCCGGCGTCGCCGCGACGTTTTGATTCAGCGCGTAATCCGTGCGTTGCCCCCGCGATACGCCGCCCCCGTTCATCCTGCGGCCCGGTCCACGGCGATCGCGCTTCGCAAAGCGCCGCATCGGCCCGCATCGGGGTGCAACACCTGCGATCCGTACGCCTCTGACGTCGGAGTCCGCCCCACGGCGCTCACGGCGCGGCGCCTAGGCTGCACCGGCGGATTCCCCCCACCCGCCTGGATGTCACCGTGAACCCTTTCAAGAAGCTCGCCCGACGCTTCGGCGCCCCCCTGCCCGCGCGACCGGATCTGGCCCGGTTGCGACCGTCGGTCACCGCCGTCCGCGCCACCACGGCGCAGATCCAGACCACAATCGAGCGGGCGCTGGCCGCGGCCGGCCTCGGCGTGGGCACGCGCCCGCAGCCCGTCGCGCAGCCGCGGCCCCGTGCCGCGCCGCGCCAGAGTGCGCCCGCTGCCGGAACGCGACGGACTCCCATCGCCACGCGGGCCACGGCGATCGCGCCGCGTGCTGCGACTGCGCGCACGGCGCTCCCGCCCGAGGCACGGCCGGCGTCGCCGCCTGATGCACGCGGCCCTGGGCGCGGCACCTCGACCGAGTTCGCGTACTCGCATGCGGCCGGCACGCGCGCCTACGTGCTGTACGTGCCGCCCGGACTGGATCCGGCCGCCGGTGACGGCGCGCCGTTGCTGCTGATGCTGCACGGCTGCACGCAGTCGCCCGACGATTTCGCCGCCGGGACGCGCATGAACGCACTGGCGGACGCGCACGGCGTGCTGGTGGCCTATCCGGAGCAGACCCGCCGCGACAACGGCTCGCGCTGCTGGAACTGGTTCCGGCGCGAGGACCAGCAGCGCGGCAGCGGCGAGCCCGCGATCCTCGCCGGCATCGTCGGCGACATCGCCACGCGCCAGCGCGTGGACCCGCGACGCGTCTACGTGGCCGGCCTGTCGGCGGGTGCGGCGATGGCGGTGATCCTCGGCCGCACCTATCCGGATGTGTTCACCGCCGTGGGCGCGCATTCGGGCCTGCCGTTCGCCGCCGCGGTCGACGTGCCCGGCGCGTTCGCCGCGATGCAGGGCCGCGGCAAGGCCCGCGGCGCGGACGCGGCCCGGGTCGATGACGTCCCGCGCGTGCCCACCATCGTGCTGCACGGCACCGCCGACCGCACCGTGCAGGCCGACAACGGCCACGCGATCGTCGACGACGCCATCGCCGATCGCCCGGGCGCGCCGCCGCTGCGTGCGCTCGCGCCGGCCGCCTTGCACGTCAACGGCCGCGCCGCCACGCGCACCGGCTTTGCCGACCCCAACGGGCACGTGCATGTCGAACACGTGGTCATCGACGGCGCCGGCCATGCCTGGAGCGGCGGCGATCCGGCCGGCAGCCACACCGACGGCCGCGGACCGGATGCCTCGGCGCTGATTCTCGCGTTCTGTCTGACCCATTCGCGCTGACGCGCCGCCCGGGTCACGCGCGGATCACCCGGCCGCGCCCACGCTCCGCCCACGCCCCGAACACCGCCCCCGATCAACGGAGACACCCATGGATTCGATCAACCGCAACCAGCCCGAACACAACCACGAGAACCTCGCCGGCCAAGCTGCCGTCAAACGTATCCGCGCGATGTCCGACGACGCCGACTCCTGCTTCTTCTGCACCACGCCGCTGCCCGGCAGCGAGACCGGCGGCACGCGGCCGATGGCGATCCAGGAAGCCGACGAAGCCGGCGCGCTGTGGTTTTTGAGCGCGTCCGACAGCCACAAGAATGCCGAGATCGAAGCCGACCCGGCCGTGCGCCTGTTCCTGCAATCATCGAAGCATTCCGGCTTTCTCGCGCTCGACGGCCACGCGACGATCAGCCGCGACCGCGCGCAGATCGATGCGCTCTGGAACCCGATCATGAAAACCTGGTTCACCGGCGGCAAGGACGATCCGCGCATCACGGTGATCAAGGTCGTCCCGACCTCCGGCTACTACTGGGACAACAAGCACGGCGAACTCGTCGCGGCGACCAAGATGGTCATCGGCGCGGCGATCGGCAAGACGCTCGATGATTCGATCGAGGGCAGCGTCAGGCCCTGAGCCTGCACGCTGTTGCGCGCGCCGCGAACGGCGGCGCGTGCAACAGGCGCATCGCGCGATGCGCATGAGCGCGGGACATCGCGGCGTCCCGACGCGGCCGCTGCCCACATGCGCGGCTGCGCGTGCTCGCCAGCGGCGTCACGCCGCGCATTAGGACTTCAATCCACCTGCATCACGGTCCGCACTGCCACTGCCCGTCGAATGTGCGGCTCGCGCCGTCGGCGCGCAGGTAGGTCAACGTGGCCGGTCGCGGCGGGGACTCGCCGCCGCCGATCGCCGGCCCGGTCTCGACGATGCGGATCGTCTTGCCCTGCCCGGTGAAGGTGGGGTTCCGGGTCATGCCGTCGAAGCCGCCGGGGGCGCGGATCGGCTCCATGTAGCCGGCCACCTTGACCAGGCCCAGCGCGGGCGCATCGGATGCGACGACGCCCATCGCGTGCAGCAGCGGCCCCTCCGCGCCGTCCTCAGAAAAGCTGCAGGCGAGTTCGCCCTCGAGCCCGGCGCCGCCGAGCTCCTGCACCGTCAACACCTCGAGCACGATGTCGGAGCCGTCGCCGCCGACGGTGCCGGCCGCCGCCTCCGGCGCTGACGTCTCGGGCGGTGCCGCATCGGCGCGAGCCGACACGGGCGTGGCCGTGGCGGTATCGAGCTCGGCCGACGCGCCGTCGGCGTCGGGCGCGCACGCCGCGAGCGCCACGGCAGCCAACACGGGGACGAGCGCACGGGTGATCACGCGCGGTGCAGCGGAGACGGGGCGAGGTGGTTTCATGGGGAGTCTCATGTGGAGCGGTCACGCGTATACGCGTGACCCGGGGCATCGATCGTCGCGGCGCGCGCCTTCGCATTCCGTGAAACTTCCATGCACGGCGCGTGCATCGCCTCCACGTCGGACGGACCACACTCGGCGCTCCCGCCCGCGCAATCGACATGCCGCCGTTGAAGACGCCCGACCAGCGCTATCTTATTGTGCGCGGCCGCCTGTGGCGCGCGTCGAATCCCGCATTGCCCGATGCCGAGCGGCAGCGTCTCGTCGACACGCTGATGGATGCACGACGTGCGGTGAAGTCCGCACGGCAGGCCGCCGACGACGCTCAACTGGCCGATGCCCGACGCGCCGTGGACACCGCGAAACGCGCACTCGGCGAGCGCGGGCCGGTGTGGTGGACCGATGGTGTGAAGGACTACAACCGGCACCTCGTCCATAACTCGCCCTATGCCGACTGGTATGGGCAGCAGGCCATCGGCGACTGACGCGTCGTGTGCCGTTCGCGCCCCGGGCTGCGGCCGGCGTGCGGTTCGATCGGGGATTGCACCGCGCGAGCCGTGGCCTCGACGTGGCGGAACGCCTTCGATCGAGTCTGCGCGTCGGGCCTGCAGGTTCCGCCGGCGTTGCGATCCCACCCGAACACGGGCGGCCGGCCATCAGGCCACAGTGGGCACCGGCCAGATCCCGTCGACGTCCAATGCGAACCCGCCTGCGCGGCCGTCGCCGATCAGAAGGCCGATCTCCTCCACCTTCGACAGGTCCAGCGCCGGTCCGTCCAGCACGGTGCCCCGGTAGGTGGGCTGCATGCGGGCGAACGCGACGACGACCTCGGTCCACACGCCGGCCGGGGCATCGAAATCGCCGCGCCACGACACGTTCGAGCCGCGATGCCGCGCGTCGGTGGCGATGCGCAACTGGTAGCCACGGCCGTCGCCGCGGACACGCAGGTGCAGTCCGCGCGCGCCGGCGAGATCGAATGCGCCGCGTGCGCGGATCGAGGCGAAGCCGCCGTTGTCGTCGAGCGACGTCGTGCCGGAGAACGTCAGCACGCCGTCGTGCACGGCCACCCGGCTGCGCGAGTGGCCGCCCATCACGTCGTCGTCGAGCGTGACCCAGTGCGTGGGCACCGCACCGATGTCGAAGCGCGGGGGCGAGGCGCTCATGCGACCTCCAGCATCACCTTGCCGACGTGGTCGCCGGCCTCGAGATACACGTGCGCAGCGGCGGCCTCGGCGAGCGGGAACGTGCGGTCGACGATCGCGTTCACCCGGCCCTCGGCGATCCACGGCCAGACCACGCGCTCCACGGCGACGGCGAGCCGTGCCTTCTCGTCGGCGCTGCGCGAGCGCAGCGTCGAGCCGGTGAGTACGGCCTGTCTCTGCATCAACTGCATCACCGGCACCTCCAGCACCGCACCGCCGAGCGCGGCGATGTAGACGATGCGGCCCTTCGGGTTCAGGGCGTCCAGCGTGGCCGTGAGCGTGGCCGCGCCGACCATGTCCAGCGCCACGTCGATGCCGCCGTGTTCCTTCGCGATCGCGCCGAAGTCCATCGTCGAGGTATCGACCGACACATCGGCAGCGAGCGCGCGGGTGCGCGCCGCCTTGTCGGCACCACGGCTGCAGGCGATCACATGTGCGCCGGCGGCCCGGGCCATCTGTATCGCGGCCACCCCGATGCCCGAGGTCGCGCCGTGCACCAGCAGCCATTCGCCCGGCTGCAGCGCGCCGTGCTCGAAGACGTTGGCGTAGACGGTGAACACGGTTTCCGGCAGCGCCGCGGCGTGTACCCAATCGAGACCATCGGGAATCGGCAGCACGTGGCGCGCGTCGGCGACGGCGTATTCGGCATACCCGCCGCCGCCCAGCAGGGCGCAGACGCGGTCGCCTTCGCGCCAGCGTCCGGCCCCGTGCACGACCTCGCCTGCCACCTCGAGACCTATGGTTGCAGGCGCGCCCGGCGGCGGGTACTTGCCCAAGCGCTGCACGATGTCGGGCCGGTTGACGCCGGCCGCGCGCACGCGGATCAGCACCTCGCCCGCTTTCGGCACCGGGCGCGGCACCTGCACCGGATACAGCGCATCGGCAGCGCCGGTGCCGCCACGGATGGCGATGGCGGTCATGGTCGGATCTGGCATTGCGGCGTCCTCGAACGGTGGGCGTCCTGCGGTGAGACCGCAGCCTCACTGCGCCGTCGTTGTGCGCATCGACGACGGCGGTCTCCCGCGCGCGCCCCGAACATTCGGCGACGCGACGCGGGCGGGATCAGCGGGCGGTCTGCAGCGCGCGGGCGGTGTCGAGGTGTTCGGCGATCGCCGTGCGGGTCTGCTGCAGGTGCCGCGCCACGTCTTCGTCGGCGGCAGCGGGAATCAGGGTGTCGTCCAGTTCGGCCAGCGCCGCTTCGTGATCCTCGACCATGGCCGTCAGCCAGGCGCTGGTGAAGGCGTCGCCATCGAGCGCGGACACGCGCGTGCGCGCCGCCGTATAGCGCTCGCGCAACGCGCGGCTTTCGGCCGTGAGCGGCAGGTCGATCTCCTCGTCCGCCTCGGTGCGCTCGGTGCGGGGCGCGAGGGCGCCGGCCGCATCGCCGCGCGGTGCCTGCGGATCGCTGGAGCCGGTGACGGCGGCCGTGTCGCCCGCGGTGGCGGCGTAGCTGCCGGTCACGCCGCTGTCGAGCAGGTTGCGCGTCGCGGCGAGATTGCGACTGTGCGTATCGCGCAGGGCTTCGGCCAACGCGCGCACGTCGCCGCTGACGTTCTTCCCGAGCGCGGTCTCCGCTGCCGCCGCGATGTGGCGATCCAGTTCGGCGACGCTGCGCAGTGCCGTGCGGTCACCCTCGGCCAGCCCGGCCGCATCACCGGCGTCGGCGTCGCGGCCCGCGTGGTCGGGGCCCTGCGCGGTGGCCGTGCTGTCCACCGACAGGCCCGTGGTGTCGTTCGCAGGATCCTGGTTGTTGCAGGCTGCCAGCGCGAGCACCAGCGCAGCGGCGAGCAGGGAAGCGGTCGGTTTCATGGGGCGTCCTCATCGATGAAGGCGCGACCCTAGCGCTGCGGGCCGGGAGCGGTGGTGAATACGGGGATGGCCGCGGCGGCGCGTGGACGGCCGGTCCATGGCACGGCGTCGCTTTCACGCCCTGGGGCGCCGCATCACGCCGGGCGGGCGGTGCGGGAACCGACCTCGACGTACGACGACGGCCCATCCCCGACCCAGCCCGCGGCGCCGGGCCCACCTGCCGCAACATGCGGCGCGAGGCCTGTGGCACGAACGATGCAGACTGCGAGGGACCTCTCGCCTGCCGACCGCCATGCCTGCCCTGCCCCAACGCCTCCAAGTCGTGCTCGGCGCACTCGCCGGCATGCTCGTGCTCGGCACCGCCCACGCGCACGGCGGTGGCCTCGACCGGCACGGCTGCCACAACGACCGCAAGAACGGCGGCTATCACTGCCACCGCGCGGCGGCGCCGGCACCCGCGCCCGTCCCATCGCTGGCCCCGCGCCCCGCGCCATTGCCAGCCCGCGCGGCCCAGCCATCGCCCGCGCACCACGTGTTCCGCAACTGCAGCGAAGCCCGCGCCGCCGGCGCCGCCCCGGTGCACCGCGGCGATCCCGGCTACGGCCCGCATCTCGATCGCGACAACGACGGCGTGGGCTGCGAGCCGCCCCGCGGCCGCTAGGCAGGTCTGAACACCTCCGCCCTTGCTCGTCATTCCCGCGAACGCGGATGCGCTTTTCAACAGCCGAACGGCTGGCGAATGCAGTACGGTCCGACTCGATCGCTCGAAGACGCGGGATTCCCGCGTTCGCGGGAATGACGGACGTGTCCGGAGGATCCCCAGGTCGCGTCAGGACTCGAGCGTTTCGTACTCGCGCAGGAAGGTCTCGAGCGGCACCAGCGTCTTCGGCGGCAGATCCTCGTCCAGCAGCGGCGCGGCCTCACGCCGCGCATCCAGCCAGCGCGTCATGAACCGCTTGGCCTGCTCCGGTGACGCCGCGGTGCCGACATGTTCCCGCCGCCGCCAGCGCAGCCAGTAGCGCCCGCCCGGATACACCGCGCCCACCGTCTCGCCATTCCAGACCAGCAGCCAGACCCCGGCGCCCGGGCGCCACGCATAGCGCACCGGCGTGGCCCTCGGCACGCGCCGGACCACCGCGATCTCTTCGCGCAGCATGGGGTTGGTCTGCCATTCCATCGGCGCAGCGTGGCGAGCGGGCGACGCAGCGGCTGAGACGCGGCGAACGGGACGTGCTTCAGACCATCGACACGGACCCGCCCCAACGCGGCTTTCCGCCAATCCGGGCATCAGGCGTCTGCGGCGGTATCTGCCTCCGTTGCCGCCGGGCCGCACGTCGTCTCGGCCGGGCGCGCGACCGGCACGCGCTGCAGTTGCCCGTCCACCTCCACCAAGCGGTGCACGATCAGCACGCAGGCGTCCCGATCCCAGGAGGCGCGCGCCTCGTAATTCGCGTTGGCCTCGGGGACGAAGCTGCCTGTCACGTTGCAGAAAGACGTCTCCTTGGTGTTCGGCATGCCTGTGCCGGCAATCCCCGGCCGTATCTGCTCCGTGTAGAACGCGAACCTGGCGGCGATGGGCTCGCCCGGGCGCGCCGCGATCTCGACGAAGTGCCTCGGCGTATCCGCCATCTTCGGCATACCGAGATCGCGCGTTCGCTGACCGCCCAGCTGCGGCCCCGCAGGATAGCCGCCGCCCGGCACGTCCAGCCGCGCGCATGTGCTGTTCGGATACACCTTGACGTTGACCGAACCGATCAGACGGATGTGCGCCAGATCCTCGCCCGTGGGTTCCGCATAGCGCGACAGTTCGCTCTTGAGCGTGCTGGCCACGAAACATCCGCTGAGCGCAATCGCCATCCCGACCACCGCTGTTGCCCGGCACGCGTCACGCAGCGTGCCCGCCAGATCAACACCCTCTTCCATGCAACCACGCTCCATAGGCTCAAGCCGCCATGATGCCTCACTCAAGATAAGCAACAGGTCGGCGGGCATGGATCGGCGCGGATGTGGCCTGCGGTGATCGCTGCGGGCAGCGGCTGGTGGACGCCGCGACGCCCAAAGAAACCGAGACCATTCGACTTCACTTGCAGCGCCAGCATCGCTACGGTCCCGACCGCTTCCGTAGCGCCATCGAAGACCAGCTCGGGCGCGCGCTCGGACCTGGCAAGCCGGGGCGCCCCAGGACGGCGCGCTTGGATGGATCAGAACCTCCGGAGCAGACGGAAATCGCACTATGACCCCTGCTTTCCCACTGACCAATGTTCTGCCCCTATTTACAAAGAGCGGATAGGAACCAACGGCCCTTCATTCCAAGGCACCCCATACTTATCGAAAATATCCTCAAGTTCTTCGATTAAACCCAAATTCAACTCTGGCCATTCATTCGACAGCCTCCAGCCTGCGGCACGTGAGATTGCAGCGCACTCGAAAAGTTGTTTTGCCAAAAGCAAGGCAGCATCCGCATCCTTGATTCCGTTGGCCGGAAAACGTTCCGGGCTTATCTTTGCAGTATGCATCCAATGCGCCGCAAGATCTTCCGCCGCATCTGCATTTAGCAATCCGTACTTGGATACGATCAGCCCCCCCTTGTAACTGCAGCGGATGTCCGAACCGTACCAGACAACCAGATCGTCGGGATTCTTTCCGCTCTCATCAAACGGATCAACCAAAGACAAACATTTTACATAATCCTGGATTTCGTTATGCCCTAAAAGCGACGGATAAGTTTCTGCAATTTCGCAAACCAGAAACCTGTAATACCTGTCCACAATACGCTGCCACTGATCGCGATCATCACCCCCTCCATATGCGAATGAAATAGGAGATATGTCATCTGTAGCCATGGTTATCAAACATTCCTGCAACCATTTCGCATCATCAATTGACATTTTCATTGCCCGCTCCTCGCATTCGGTCCCGCAGCGCCTTTCTCTGGAAACTTTAATTTTGGCGACCTCCCTCCATTTCCAAGCCGGAGCGCTGGATTGTTAACTTCCACGGTGGCGGTGGTTTCTCGGGTCGATGTGCTGGCAAGCCCTTGAGGGCGCAACGTTACGGTCGTTCCGCTCTCATTTGCGATCCAAAACAGGGGTCAGAGTCCAATTTATCTGACGGCGACATCAGGTACCACCTGCTGTTGCGGGTCCAGCCCGAGTGCAAGCGTGGCGTGCCCTTCCCTTGAGCACACCCATGCCCCGCGGCCCCGCGCATCGATCTGCCGGATGTTCCTCAGCACGTGGTCCAGCGGGGGAACGATCGCCAGCCATGCTTCTTCACGGACGACGATTACGTCCGGTACCTGCAGGATCTGCGCGAGCTTGCGCTGGCGCGAGCGCAGAATCCACGCCTACGTCTTGATGACCAACCACGTCCACCTGCTGCTCACGCCAAAGGCCCTCGGCGATGTCGGCAGATTGATGCAAGCGCTCGGCGGACGCTACGTCCGCTACGTCAATGACCGCTACCGCCGTACCGGCACCTTGTGGGAACGGCGCTTCAAATCCAGCCTGGTGACCGGGGACGACTATCTCTTGCGCTGCCAGCGCTACATCGAGCTCAATCCCGTGCGCGCGCGGATGGTCACCGATCCCGGCGACTACGCATGGTCCAGCCATCGAGGCACCGCATCGGCGCACCGCGATTCCCTGCTCATGCCACATGCGGGCAACCATGCGATTGGCGAAACGGACGCACTCCGACGTGAACGCTGGAGACAACTGGTGCTGGACGCCGTGACGCCCGAAGAAACCGAGGCCATTCGACTTCACTTGCAGCGCCAGCATCTCTACGGTCCCGATCGCTTCCGTCGCGCCATCGAAGCCCAGCTCGGGCGCACGCTCGGACCTGGCAAGCCGGGGCGCCATAGGACGGCTCGAGCGGATGGATCAGAACCTCCGGAGCAAACGGAAATCGCACTCTGACCCCTGTTTTTCCCTATCTCCGCAAGGAACACCTCGTGCCGGGTGCGCTTGCGCTGGCCCAGAGCCTCCGCATCACCAAACGAGAGCTGCATCGATTTCTTTGCGGACGTGGTGCCGTAATGTTGCCCAAAACACCGGAGTTGTTCAGACCTTTTCTAATCGATCAGGAACACCTCATCAATAAGTTGCTTAATCGCAGCGGAGTTGCCTTCAACAATATCAACATAGCTTGACAAGCTTTCCACCAATTTAGCGTAACCAATAACGGCGGACACCCCCATAGCAAGCAAACCATTGAACTCGTCGCTATCCTTGGTTATCAACGCACGCCAATTCAAAGGCAACTTTAAATCCACAACGCAAAACAGGTTTGATGGAACAGCAATTGCACACCCCACGCCATCATAAACTAGAAAATCAATCCTGTCTTTAATAATTATCAACCCTAGCACCAGGTATTCCCCACCCTCAACTATAGGGCCATAAGAAGTAACATCAGTTTCCCCAAGATGACGCATATGAGGCGGAACACCCTTCCCGGTAACACATATACATTTAGCGATCATACTCCACCTATTTGAATTTTAAGTCGTCAACTCGCCCTGTATTGGAATTTCGCAGATAATGGATCTCTACGCCATTAACATTTTGCGACCATTTTACCCAGCCTTCTGAACCAGGCCACCTCGGATCGGTCATAGGCACCGGAAGCGGCCTACCGTTCTCCACATTAGAACGCACCTGATCCATCGCAAGTTTTTCTTTAAGATTGGCCGGGGTAGTTCTGCCAGTTGATCCAAGACCCAAGGGAACAGGACTTACACCGGTTGCAGCATGATGAGTGCTATTTCCTGTCACACCCGAAACAATCCTGGCGGGCCTTAAGCCACTGAAGCCCACACTTCCCCCATCCATAGGCAAGCCTTCAAATCGCGCTTTACTGACTGCCCAGGAAAGAGCGGCCTCCACCTCGGGAGTGACCCTGCCATCTGCTGGAAGCGAGTTACCGGCAGCGCCAAGAGTAGCGCTAATAACAGCGTTGTTCTCAGAAGGGTTGAATGCTGTGGAGGATAAATTCCTTGCCGCAGCGAAGATGCCCGCAAGCGCTGTTTGCCCGCCGGCGCCCAGCCCGCGATCGTGCCCGGCATCGGACAGTGCCACATAGCTTCCCCTCACCCCCGAAATGATGCCCGGCAAGGGTCCAAGCATGTCGTACAACCCGCGTGTCGCTGGCAGGAATTGGCTGTTTACCCAGTGCTGGCCATAGCTAGTTGTGTTACGGGCATCGAATAGCATCCCGCCGCCCGTGGCCAAGCCGGGGTTGTTCCAAGCGACCTGAGTCAAAAACGCTGTGGCTTGGGGGTCATCGACAAGGCGCACTGCCCACGAGGAATCAATCTGCTTCAGGCTCTGTGACATCAGCCGCAGCGTCGCTTCCTGTACCTGCTCTGGCGTCGGATCTTCACCGTTCGCAAGCAGCCTTGCAAACTCCTCAGCGTTCCTCTCAATCAGCATTTTCTCGTTTGGATGCAATTGCCGATTGAACTGCTCCCCCATAAGCGCTGTAGCTGCACCCGCGCCACCACCGATCGCAGCGCCGACTGCCAGGCTTCCCAACTCCATCAGCGTCTTGCCTTCCGGCGAATCCGGATGGATGCCGTTGGCGTCCAAATATTCCTGCATCTTCACGGTGGCCAACTGGCTGGCTGCAGCACCTGCCAAGCCTTGCAGCACATCACCGCCGCCCAGAGCCGCGACCGCGGCACCTGTCATTCCGTGCAGCAGCGCCCTCTCCCGGCCACCTTCTTCCCAGCCCATGCGATCCGCAATATCACCTGCGGCGCGGAATCCAACCTCCCCCGCCACCTGTCCCATCTCGATCCGCTCGGCGACCTTCCGCTCGTCGAAGATGGTCTTCAGCCCCTCCTGCTGCAGTGCGGTCACATCACGATTCAGGCCACTGAGATCCACCGCACCATCGCGCACCTCGATGGTGCCCACGGCGACACCAGCCCGCGTGGTGCTGCTGGCACTGTCGGACTGGGGCAGGCTCAGCCCCGGGCTGAAACTGCCGGAGCTTCCCTTGTCGTTGCCGCTGGTTCCGGCACTGAAACTGATGCTCGATGCCTTGTACTCGGCGCGGTTCTCGAGATCACTCCATCCCAGCGTTCCGGTGCTCAGGCGGTTGTTCGTGCTTGCGCTGGCGAGCGCTGCCCCGTCGAGCTGCGTGTGCCCGCCCACCTCGATGTCGAAGCCGCCGCTGCCGGCCTGCACCCCGGTCTGCTCGCGCACGCTGAGGTATTCGCTGTTGACCTTGCTCTGCGAGAACGCGATGTTCGCGCTGCCGCCACCCGCGCCGATCGCCGCGCTGCCCGAGATCGAAGTGTCCTTGCGGTCGAAGGTATCGGCGTCCTGCTCGCTGATCAGGGTGAAGTTGCCACCCACGCGGCCGGTCACTGTTTCACCGATCAGCTGCGCGCCCTGCAAGGTGGTGTCGTTGCCGCTGACGAAGGTGAGCCCGTTGGCGGCCGTCACCACCGTTTCGTTGTGCACGAGCCCGCTGCCGTCGCCGCGGCCCTTGGCCATGGCGGCGGCGACATAGACACCGATGCCGGCCTCGGTGCCGATGGTGATGCCGACCTCGCCCGACTGCGACTCGCTGCGGCTGGTATGCGTGCTGACGTCCTGGCTGCTCCGCAGCAGGATGTCGTTGGCGGCCACCAGGGCGATGTTGTCACCGTCGATCGTGCTGCCCACGACCGCCAGGTCACCCGAGCGCGCGACGATGCTGACGTCGCCCTCGCTGCCGATACGGCTGCCGGTATGCGTGTTCTGGGCCAGTTCGCTGGTGCTGGTACTGCTGCTGGCGCCGTAGCCGATGCGCAGATTGATGCCGCTGCTGCCGCCACCGCCTGCGGTTTCCTGATTGGTGTTCCCAAGCGCCGCGAATTGGCTCGAGGCATCGGTGGCCATATTGCCGGCCCCCGCGAACGTCTGCCCCGCCTTGGCCGCATACAGCGCGGCCAGCCGGTCGTCGTCCACCTCGCTCGCACGACGCGCCGCGCCGTAGACGGCCATCGCGGTATCGATGACGCCACCACTCAGGCTGATGTTCAGCCCCGACTGCCGCATGGTCTGCCGCTCTTCGACCGTCATCGTGCTGTCGGCCGCCACGATCGCGACGTTCTCGCCACTGATGCCGATGCCGGCCTTGGACAGCACGTCGGAACCGACGATGGCGACGTCGCCGCCGGCCACGATGTCCACGCGCCCGGCGCTGCTGCCGATCAGGCTGCCGATGTGCGTGGTTTCCTCGATGTCGGCGGTGTTGCGGGTCTCGCGCGTGCCCCAGGTGACCCCGATGCCGCCGCTGCCGAACAGGCCGGACTTCCGCGTCTGGGTGTCGTGCGTGGCGCTGTAGGTTTCCTGCGCGCCGCCGATCAGCAGGTCGCGGCCGGCCATCAACGAGACGTCCCCGGTGCCCGCGACTTGGGCCGCGATCAGCGACATGTCACGGCCTGCGGACAGATCGACGGTCTCACCGCTGATCGTGGTGCCGCGTAAGCTCCCCCACCTGACAGACACCGCATAAGTAGATCTTTCTGGCATCGTTTCCTCAGCCAGGAGGTTCCATGCGCACATCGAAGTTCACCGAGACGCAGATCATCGCGACGCTCAAGCAGGCCGACGCAGGCGTGCCGGTCAAAGACATCTGTCGCCAGGTCGGCATCAGCACCGCGACGTACTACCAGTGGAAGAGCAAGTACGGCGGCCTGGAGGCCTCCGAGCTTCGGCGGGTCAAGGAGCTCGAGTCCGAGAACGCCAAGCTCAAACGGATGTATGCCGAGCTGGCGCTCGACAACGCAGCGATGAAGGACCTGATCGCAAAAAAACTCTAGGGCCGGCGCGCAAGCGCGAGGCCGTGCGGTTCCTCGTCGAGGTCCACGCGCGGCCGCTGCGCCGGTCCTGCGCATGCGTCGGTTTGTCGCGAGGGGCGTGGTACGCGCCGCCTCTGGATTGGACGGTGCGCGATGCCGAGCTGATCGCTGAAATCGCGCGCTTCGTTGAGGCGCACCCCAGCCGCGGCTTCTGGAAGTGCAGCAACCATCTTCGCAAGCAGCAGCCGGCCTGGAATCCCAAACGAATCTATCGCGTGTACAAGGCCATGAAACTCAACCTGCGCCGCGCCGCCAAACGGCGCCTGCCCAAGCGCGAGCGGGTGCCGCTCTATGTGCCGAGGCTGCCAGACACGGTCTGGTCTGTCGATTTCATGAGCGACGCGCTCGCCTGCGGCAGACGGTTTCGCACGTTCAACGTCGTGGACGACTTCAACCGAGAAGCCCTGCACATCGAAGTGGACACGTCGATCAACTCGCAACGGCTGGTCCGTGTGTTCGAGCAGATCAAACGCGATCATGGTTTGCCGCAGGTCGTGCGCTCGGACAACGGTCCCGAGTTCTTGGGCGAAGCGTTCACCAACTGGCTCAAGGCGAACGGCGTGGCGCTGCAGTACATCCAGCCCGGCAAGCCGAACCAGAACGCCTTCATCGAACGCTTCAATCGCACTTACCGCGAAGAAGTGCTGGACCAACATCTGTTCGCCCGCCTCGACGACGTCCGCGAAGCCACCCACTGGTGGACGATCGACTACAACGAAGCACGACCCCACGACTCACTCGGCGGGCTGACGCCCGTCGAGTACCGCCACCAACACGCCCGAAGTTCTATTTTTGATGTGTCTGCTTGACGGGGGAGCTTACGGACGCCGACGCGTCGGATTCGACGCCGTAAGTGGCAGCCTGCACCAGCTGCAGAAGCGGGAACCGGCGGAATTAGCAGTAACCGGGGCGAGGAAGTAAACCTGACCCCGTTACTGAGATGCCGGCCGCGTACGGCCATGCCGGTGGCCTCGCCGGTCGCAGTGCAACGCACGTGCGATGATGCAGGCGCAGGGCAGCGCGGCGCAGCCGCGCTGCCCTTTGAATGCCGAGCGAGCGCGCCGGGTTCACGACTGCAACGCGGTCAATCGCCTCTGCCGTTGGCATGGCTGTTCCAGATTCACTTCCGACGCGACTGACCAACCTGCTCACTTGAAGACGCCAGGCCTCGCCTGCTTTTGCCGCTCGATCTCGCGTGCAAGAGCGAGGCCTGGTCCTTCATCATGATCTTGAAAGCCAGTACACCGGCGCGCGTTATCGTGCAAACGCGAGGGCAGCGAATATCCAGCTGAGCATGAGCAAGCCCGGCATGCCGTACGACAATGCGATGGCCGATAGTTTATTCGCAACGCTCAAGCTGGAGCTGATGGACGACAAGCCATTCGAAAACCGCGGGCGCATGCACTTGGCCTTGGACTATCGTTCGCCGATGCAGGCGGAGCGGGAATATCAATCGGTCAGACCTGTATCCTGACTATCTGTCTGTGGAACGCGGGCCGACCCACTCTGACCCCCATTTCCGCTCCGAACACAAGAAGACAGTCAGGCCACCGTCACCCGATCACCATTCACAGATTCAAAAATTGCTCCAACCACACCTGCCCGCTCGAAACGATCCCTCACCTCCTCGCTCACCACGATAGCGCCGATATAGCCCATAACTCTGAATATGTGAGAGTCTCCAATCTTCTTAGGGTCGACAACCAGGTTGAAGAAAGATTGATAACTTCCCGACAAGTCCGGACGAACCGGATCCTTGGAGTCAAACTTGATGAAATCCGATCGTTCTTCGTCGACACAATCGATCTGAGTTTCTATTATCATCAGAAAATAATTTCTTCGAGCTGATTGAGGCTCGATATTAATAGGCGCAAACACAACATGTTCATAAGGCGCATCTACCTCGGGAATACCCAGAAGCGATTGGACTGCGCTTTCGCTAAGCACCGGCACACTCGCGTAGCCCGCCAAAGAGTAGTCCACTTCCCGACCCTCGAACCGAGTATCGATCGTGTAGCTCCCAGGCTCCATGAAATTGACAGGCGGATTGATTAGGAGCCAATTATCAACATCCCGGACATCACCCAGCCTCCACTTACCATCCACTGTGAAATCGCTTCTGAGTAAATAATAATTCACTTCAATCCCCGGGGTTAGTTAACCACTTATTGATCTGGCTGCCACGAATAACTGCTTCCGACTTTATTCTATTCAACGTTCCTGTGACAGCCAAGTTATATTCCGAGGTGTTTGGAGTCAAGCCCCTGGTAGCCTGATCGAGACGGCCGTACACGTGCTGATGATAGGCCTCCGGATGTGGCCCTCGATGACCTGGCACCTCAACCAAATTCTCCATCGCTCGATTAATATCCAAGCCCGCGCCATCGAAGAAATGTTGAAATTCTCGAGTCCAGGGTATTTTTCCATTGGAGCCGACCTCGCATTTGTTTGTGCAAATATGATGGATCTGGACAGAATCGTATCTAGGAGGCGCACTAACTGGCGTTCGCCCGCCCTCAAAAGTGACATACCCCCCGCTACTGTCACGGAATATTGGCTTTCCGTCAGGCGAGTAATTTCCTGTCGAATTATAATGCGCACGTAGTGGACCCACGACGTGAGCCGACCCATCAGGATTCAGACTAAGGGTATAGCCATCGGGAACCTTGTAGTCCGGTGATGGAAGTGACAAGCGCGGGTTCGGCGGAGGCACTGCGGGCGGGGCAAGGTCATTGAAAGCTTTACCGCTTATCGCGATCTCTTCCTGCGCATTTTTTACGACTGCCGCCGCTCTTCGCTCGGCTAGTGCCGCTTTTGCGAATGCGTTGACCTCCGTTCCTCCGAAGAATAGACCAGCTACGTCAAAACCAACCTTGCCTTCGGTATTTCCCTGCATGAGGACATCGTAGATATCCCACTGCGGCCCGCCTAGCGCATTGTTTTGCAGAGCGCTACCTATGTCACCGAAGTAGCTCTTAGCGCTCCCCAATAGTGCTTGGCGCATGTCTCTTGATTTCGCCTGCTCCAGTTCGATATAGGCGGCTAAGCCATGCTCATTGACGTATTCGAGCGCGCTCCAAACCCTTAAGCCTTGGACAACAGTGTTAGATTCACCCAGCAGTTCGCCTAAACCTGTGACAGTGTCAACTGCTCGACCACCTATGCCTCCGACCTGGCCAGCCCCGACTAAAGCAGCACGCATCGCTTCGTGACGCAGAGCGCTTGCCACATCACCTTGCGCGAGTAGTTGAGCCGATCCAAACTTGCTGCAGTTACTTCCTGCATTTGCGCAGTCAATTTTCCAGACTAGATCCCCGGTTGTTGTCTGCGTAACGATATTCCGGATCAACGATTCGTTCTGTATTTCCTGGCCAGCAGACCACAACGCGCGTCCATTACTCGCCATCCAGCTCAGGTATTCCAGCTGATTGCTCTGGTGATCGCGTGCTGCTTCGATGGCGCTCTGCAGCGCCCCTTGGCACGCGCTGCTTGCCCGATCCGCACAGGCGTTTCGAAGCACATCGTTGCGACTTTCGGAGAGCACCTCTAACTCAGCCGCTCGCCCGCAGGCCTCGCCGGCCTGCGCGCAGGCAAGCGCCGCCTCCAGGTACGCCATGCGCTCTGCATGATTGAGGTAGTTGTTCTGGGTAGCCGAGAGCGCGACTGCAGCTCCAGTTCCGCCGCCCGTTACCGCGCCCACTGCGAGACTCCCGAGCTGCAACATGCTGTCGAATTCGGGCGTGCCTGGGATGTAACCGAGGCTCAGCAAGTAGCCGTGCATCGCGTTACTTGCGACCTGGTTCGCGACCGCGCCCGTCAGACCCTGGAATGCATCTCCACCTCCGAGTGCGGCCATTGCTGCGCCTGTAACACCGTGCAGCACCGTCTTTCCGTATCCGCCCTCACTCCACGCGTTCACTTTTTTCTGCGCAGCTTCAATCGCGGAAGGATCACCCGATACCTGGGCAGCCTCTAGTTCTGCCGAGGCCCGATCTCGCATATGGGCCGAAAGATCACCGGCTAGCTGAAAGCCGACTTGTCCCGCAATCTCACCCATCTCCATCCGCTCGGCGACCTTCCGCTCGTCGAAGATGGTCTTCAGCCCCTCCTGTTGCAGTGCGGTCACATCACGATTCAGTCCACTGAGATCCACCGCACCGTCGCGCGCCTCGATGGTGCCCGCGGCGATACCAGCCCGCGTGGTGCTGCTGGCACTGTCGGACTGGGGCGGGCTCAGCTCCGGGCTGAAACTGCCGGAGCTTCCCTTGTCGTTGCCACTGGTCCCGGCACTGAAGCTGATGCTCGATGCCTTGTACTCGGCGCGGTTCTCGAGATCACTCCATCCCAGCGTGCCGGTGCTCAGGCGGTTGTTCGTGCTTGCGCTGGCGAGCGCTGCGCCGTCGAGTTGCGTGTGCCCGCCCACCTCGATGTCGAAGCCACCGCTGCCGGCCTGCACGCCGGTCTGCTCGCGCACGCTGAGGTATTCGCTGTTGACCTTGCTCTGCGAGAACGCGATGTTGGCGCTGCCGCCACCCGCGCCGATCGCCGCGCTGCCCGAGATCGAGGTGTCCTTGCGGTCGAAGGTATCGGCGTCCTGCTCGCTGATCAGGGTGAAGTTGCCACCC
Source organism: Luteimonas sp. WGS1318 (assembly GCF_043187535.1). Classification (GTDB taxonomy): domain Bacteria; phylum Pseudomonadota; class Gammaproteobacteria; order Xanthomonadales; family Xanthomonadaceae; genus Luteimonas. The sequence goes on along the minus strand of NZ_CP171131.1, from coordinate 346,933 downwards.
ACGCGGCCGGTCACTGTTTCACCGATCAGCTGCGCACCCTGCAAGGTGGTGTCGTTGCCGCTGACGAAGGTCAGCCCGTTGGCGGCGGTCACAACGGTCTCGTTGTGGACGAGCCCGCTGCCGTCGCCGCGACCCTTGGCCATGGCGGCGGCGACGTAGACACCGATGCCGGCCTCCGTGCCGATGGTGATGCCGACCTCGCCCGACTGCGACTCGCTTCGGCTGGTATGGGTGCTGACGTCCTGGCTGCTCCTCAGCAGGATGTCGTTCGCGGCCACCAGGGCGATGTTGTCGCCGTCGATCGTGCTGCCCACGACCGCCAGGTCACCCGAGCGCGCGACGATGCTGACGTCGCCCTCGCTGCCGATACGGCTGCCGGTATGCGTGTTCTGGGCCAGTTCGCTGGTGCTGGTACTGCTGCTGGCGCCGTAGCCGATGCGCAGATTGATGCCGCTGCTGCCGCCACCGCCTGCGGTTTCCTGATTGGTGTTCCCAAGCGCCGCGAATTGGCTCGAGGCATCGGTGGCCATATTGCCGGCCCCCGCGAACGTCTGCCCCGCCTTGGCCGCATACAGCGCGGCCAGCCGGTCGTCGTCCACCTCGCTCGCACGACGCGCCGCGCCGTAGACGGCCATCGCGGTATCGATGACGCCACCACTCAGGCTGATGTTCAGCCCCGACTGCCGCATGGTCTGCCGCTCTTCGACCGTCATCGTGCTGTCGGCCGCCACGATCGCGACGTTCTCGCCACTGATGCCGATGCCGGCCTTGGACAGCACGTCGGAACCGACGATGGCGACGTCGCCGCCGGCCACGATGTCCACGCGCCCGGCGCTGCTGCCGATCAGGCTGCCGATGTGCGTGGTTTCCTCGATGTCGGCGGTGTTGCGGGTCTCGCGCGTGCCCCAGGTGACCCCGATGCCGCCGCTGCCGAACAGGCCGGACTTCCGCGTCTGGGTGTCGTGCGTGGCGCTGTAGGTTTCCTGCGCGCCACCGATCAGCAGGTCGCGGCCGGCCATCAACGAGACGTCACCGGTGCCCGCGACCTGGGCCGCGATCAGCGACATGTCACGGCCTGCGGACAGATCGACGGTCTCACCGCTGATCGTGGTGCCGACGGCCAGCGTCTCGTCCACGCGGTCGTAGGTCGTCGTGCGTTTGGACGAGAACAGGCCGGACTTCTTGGTCTGCGTGGTCTGCTCGAAGTTGTGCTGTTCCTCGGCCGCGATCAGGCTGAGGTCACGCCCTGCGCCGATGGCCACGCCACCCGCGTCCGAACCAACATACGCCGCTTCGAGCGTGACATCCCGCCCGCCCACAATGGCGATGTCCCCGCCTGCGGTGAGTTCCGCGCCGCGCACCGTCTGGTCGAATTCACTGCGCTGGTAGCTGCCGCGCCGGACTGCGCCCCGGCTCTCGACGCTGCGTTCGTCGACGACGGCCTGGATATCGACATCGCGTCCGGCGACGAGGGCGAGTGCGCCACCGGCGTCCACCCGGCTGCCCTGCAGCAGCGCATCGCGGCCGGCACTGAGCGACGCATCGCCGCCGGCCTGGATGTCGACCACCTGGTGGGTGGTGATGCTGCTGGAGCTGCGGTTGTCGGCGATCTTGCGGGTGTTGGACAGTGCCTCGAGCCGCAGATCCTGCCCGGCCTGCAGCACGACGTTGTCACCGCCCGCCAGCTGCGAGGCCTGCAGCGTCAGGTCGCGTCCGGCCACGAGCGCCAGATCGCCACCGGCATCGATGCGTGAGACCGAATGTCCGCCGACCGCATTGGCGCTGGCCTGCAGCGTGAGGTCACGGCCCGCGGCCACGAACTAAACTCCACTCTGACCCCTGTTTCGGCATCTCTACGGCCCCGATCGCTTCCGTCGCGCCATCGAAGACCAGCTCGGGCGCGTGCTCGGACTTGGTAAGCCGGGACGCCCGAGAATGGCTCGGGCGGATGTATCAGAGCCTGCGGAGCAGAAAGGAATTGCACTCTGACCCCTGCTTCTAACCCTGTTTCGGCCCTCGATACCGTTCGCCGATGCAGGCAGAGCGGGAATATCAATCGCTCAGAGCTGCATCCTGACTACTCGTCTGTGGAATGCGGGCCTACCCACTCTGACACTAATTTCCCGAACGGGGGAGCTTACGACATGTGGCAAATTATTCGCTCGCACAAATAATCGTAAAAATCAGAAGCGTACTCAACGCTCTGGCCAGAAGGCAAGCGCATTCTTACCGGACACTCGCCATTGGAAAAAAATTTGTAATCTAAATAAAATACTTCTCCCATATCAGTCTCACTAACTATCAAGCTATCCGCTCCGATCAACCCACTACTCCTAGACTGTAAGTTTTGAAACACAATATCGCCACCATTCGCGCTTTCAAAATCTATGCCGTACACACTATATATCTCTTCTGACCCAATCTCTCCGCCGCGGTAGTTACTGAGGAACCATTTATAGGAGTCCGTGAATTGAAGCCCGAGTCTTTCCTCGGCCATAGAAATCCATTCATCACCAACCCAGTCCGCGCCGGATCCAAAGTTAACAATTGCCGAATTATCAGCGATTACTTCTTTAACTTTAAATTGCTTAATGTTATTCATGGTTTTCATTAAAATCCAGCAGCCCGATCTTTCCAATACCTAGCCTTCCAAGCATCGAATTGCGACAGATTAATCCCGGAAGGAATTGAACTCGGATTTATATGGATGGTCCGACTGTTAATCCGATGGAACGTTTGGGTCATCTCGGCCAATGGCCCGTCCTGCGACTGGGTCATGTGGTGAAGATTGACAAACTTGCCGTCCGTTCCCATGGGAGCTCGCCCAGAGGCCATGCGCTCTATATTTGTGCCAGTTACGCTTTTACCTCCTTCAATCCACGTTGTCTGAAGACCGGGATCAAATAGATCGTTCCGCTGGTATACCTTATTGCCGCCAAAATTAACAGGATCGCTTGTCCAGAAGTTTCGCTGTTGTATGAAAGCAGGGTTTAATTGCGAATCAATTCCAGATCCTGTTGCCGGTGGAGGGACACTCCCGTCAGCAACGTGAATCGGCTTCTGATGCACGACGTCAGCCGCGACGGGGCGGGAGGTTAGCAGCCTACCTCCGAACTTTGCCGCAAAGGTGCCTAGCAAGGAAGCCCCAACGTTTCCTGCTAAATCAACCGATGGATTCTGAGCCCCCCAGTGAGTTGCCGGCAGGAACGAGTCAATTACTCGTTGCCCCTGCGTGCTGTTGTAAGGCGCGAACAATTCCTGAGAAGCTTCCCAACCGTCTTTTGCAGAATATCCCGCCAACGTGAACATGCCGATTGGCGCAATACAGCCGACAACGGTAGTACACGCAGGAGAACTTACGACTCCGCCCGCCACACCACCGACAGCGCCGGCGGCGCCCCCAACAGTTCGGATTCCGCTACCCACCTGGGACACCCATCGGTCCTGCGACAGCAACCAATCGTTACTTGCATCTAGATCGGAATATCTGAATAACCCTGTTGCGAGAAGAGTGCTTTGCTCTGCTGTGTACCTCTCGCCTTTAGCTTGCAGAGCTACGAGGTTCGCGTAATTCGGATCGCTTGATGGCACGCCTTCCGCACACTTGGCCAACGCGCACGCTGCCGCATCCAGGCGTGATGCCGCCTCAGGTGACGCATCCTTCTTAAGGCCTTCCAGTACTTTCGCTTCATCAAGATGCAACTGTCGATTGAACTGCTCTGCCAACAATGCCGAAGCGGCGCCGCCTCTGCCCCCCAACGCTGCACCGACTGCCAGGCTCGCCAGTTCTGCGAGGTCATTGAACGCCTTGGTGCCTTCCACCAGCCCGCCTGCTTCGAGAGCCGCTGCAATGGCCTTGAAGGCAATCTGGTTGCCAGACGCGCCGAGTGCGCCGTCGAGCGCATTTCCGCCCGTCAGCGCAGATACCGCAGCACCCACCGCACCGTGAAGAAGGGTCTTTTGAGGACTACCTTCCTCCCAGCCTGCGCGTTCTGCGAGTGTGCCGGCCGCGTTGAACGCCATCGGCCCCAACATCCCAGCAAGCTCCGCCTGCTCGGCCACTTTGCGCTCATTGAAGATGGTGTCCAGGCCGGCCTGCTGTAGAGCGGCCACATCGCGATTTAACCCATCAAGTGCGGTCTCATCGCTGCGCACCTCGATGATCCCTGCGGCGATACCGGCGCGGGTCGTGCTGCTGGCATCCCCTGACTGCGGAAGGCCGAGGCTCGGCGAGAAGCCCCCACTCGTGCCTGCAGTGACGGAAATACTGGACGCGCTGTACTCGGCACGGTTCTCCAGGTCGCTCCAGCCCAGCGTGCCGGTGCTCAAGCGGTTGTCCGCAGTCGCGCTTGCAAGCGCGGCACCGTCGAGTTGCGTATGACCGCCGACCGCGATATCGAAGCCGCCACCGCCGGCCTGCACACCGGTCTGTTCGCGCACGCTGAGGTAGTCGCTGTTCACCTTGCTCTGGGCAAGCGTGACACTAGCGCTTCCGCCACCGAAGCCGATCGCCGCGCTGCCCGAGATCGAGGTGTCCTTGCGGTCGAAGGTATCGGCGTCCTGCTCGCTGATCAGGGTGAAGTTGCCACCCACGCGGCCGGTCACCGTTTCACCGATCAGCTGCGCACCCTGCAAGGTGGTGTCGTTGCCGCTGACGAAGGTCAGCCCGTTGGCGGCGGTCACAACGGTCTCGTTGTGGACGAGCCCGCTGCCGTCGCCGCGGCCCTTGGCCATGGCGGCGGCGACATAGACGCCGATGCCCGCCTCGGTGCCGATGGTGATGCCGACCTCGCCCGACTGCGACTCGCTGCGGCTGGTATGCGTGCTGACGTCCTGGCTGCTCCGCAGCAGGATGTCGTTGGCGGCCACCAGGGCGATGTTGTCACCATCGATCGTGCTACCCACCACCGCCAGGTCGCCCGAGCGCGCGACGATGCTGACGTCGCCCTCGCTCCCGATGCGGCTGCCGGTATGGGTGTTCTGGGCCAGCTCACTGGTGCTGGTGCTGCTGCTGGCGCCGTAGCCGATGCGCAGATTGATGCCGCTGCTGCCGCCACCGCCTGCGGTGTTCTGATCGGTGTTCGCAAGCGCCGCGAATTGACCCGAGGCATCGGTGGCCATATTGCCGGCGCCCGCGAACGTCTGCCCGGCCTTGGCCGCGTACAGAGCAGCCAGCCGGTCGTCATCCACCTCGGTCGCACGGCGCGCCGCGCCGTAGACGGCCATCGCGGTATCGATGACGCCACCACTCAGGCTGATGTTCAGCCCCGACTGACGCATCGTCTGCCGCTCTTCGACCGACATCGTGCTGTCAGCCGCGACGATCGCAACGTTCTCGCCACTGATGCCGATGCCGGCCTTGGACAACACATCGGAGCCGACGATGGCGACATCGCCCCCGGCGACGATGTCCACGCGGCCGGCGCTGCTGCCGATCAGGCTGCCGATGTGCGTGGTTTCCTCGATGTCGGCGGTGTTGCGGGTCTCGCGCGTGCCCCAGGTGACCCCGATGCCACCGCTGCCGAACAGGCCGGACTTCCGCGTCTGGGTGTCGTGCGTGGCGCTGTAGGTTTCCTGCGCGCCACCGATCAGCAGGTCGCGGCCGGCCATCAACGAGACGTCACCGGTGCCCGCGACCTGGGCCGCGATCAACGACATGTCACGGCCTGCGGACAGGTCGACCGTCTCACCGCTGATCGTGGTGCCGACGGCCAGCGTCTCGTCCACGCGGTCGTAGGTCGTCGTGCGTTTGGACGAGAACAGGCCGGACTTCTTCGTCTGCGTGGTCTGCTCGAAGTTGTGCTGCTCCTCGGCCGCGATCAGGCTGAGGTCACGCCCGGCGCCGATGGCCACGCCGCCGGCGTCCGAACCGACATACGCCGCTTCGAGCGTGACATCCCGACCGCCGACGATGGCGATATCACCGCCTGCGGTCAGTTCCGCACCGTGCACCGTCTGGTCGAACTCGCTGCGCTGGTAGCTGCCGCGGCGGACGGCGCCCCGGCTTTCGACGCTGCGTTCGTCGACGACGGCCTGGATATCGACATCGCGTCCGGCGACGAGGGCGAGTGCGCCGCCGGCGTCCACCCGGCTGCCCTGCAGCAGCGCGTCGCGGCCGGCACTGAGCGCCGCATCGCCACCGGCCTGGATGTCCACCACCTGGTGGGTGGTGATGCTGCCGGAACTGCGGTTGCTCGAGAACGTCTGCGTATTGGACAGCGCTTCGAGGCGCAGGTCCTGCACTGCCTGCAGCACAAGGTTGTCACCCGCAGCGAGCTTCGAGCCCTGCAGCGTGAGATCGCGCCCGGCGACGAGCGCGAGATCGCCACCGGCATCGATGCGCGACACCGAATGCCCGCCGAGCGTATTGGCACTGGCCTGCAGGGTGAGGTCGCGGTCTGCTCGCCTACGTCGCGCCGCAGTGCTTCGTCGCGGCGACGACGGCGTTCCTCGACGGCGCGGAGGCACCTGCGCGCTGCGAGGAACCCGATCCGCAGTAATCGGCGCCTGCCGACGTCGAGCGCCGCGGCTGGCGGCCCATCGCCGCTGTCGGAGGTGGTGTCTCGAAGGGCCGGGGCGCGCATCGCGTCGCGCGTCATGTCCCCCAGCATCGTCGCAGGCACGCGGCCGCGTCATCGTTGACTTGACGCCCTCGGTAGCATCGAAGGTGATCCCATGGCTCAAAGGTGTCCGCGATGCAGCCCGACGAACTCGTTGCCCTCTTCGACCAGCAGGCGCCCGGCTACGACCGGCAATGGGCCAGGACCGCCGCGATCCGCGACGGCATGTATCTGCTGCTCGAACCGCTGCTGGCCGGACTGCCGGACGACGCCCGCGTGCTGTGCGTCGGCGTGGGCACGGGCCAGGAGCTGGCGCATCTGGCGAAGGCGTGTCCGCGCTGGACCTTCGTCGCCGTCGACCCCTCGGGCGCGATGATCGACGCCTGCCGCGCACGCGCCCAGGCCGAGGGCTTCGCCGCGCGGTGCCGCTTCCACCACGGGTTCCTCGACGCATTGCCCACCGAGGCGCCATTCGACGCCGCCACGTGCTTTCTGGTGTCGCAGTTCCTCGTCGACCGCGCCGCCCGTGTGCGCTTCTTCGCCGAGATCGCCGCGCGCCTGCGTCCGGACGGGCTGCTGGCGAGTTCGGATCTCGCGTTCGACACCGCATCGCCCGCCTATGACGTGCTGCTGCCCGCGTGGATGCGGATGATGGCGATGGCCGATGTCTCGCCCGAGGCGCTGCAGCGCATCCGCGAGGCCTACGGCCGCGATGTCGCCGTGTTGCCGCCGCGCGAGGTGACGGCGATGCTCGAAGACGGCGGTTTCGCAACGCCCGTGCCGTTTTTCCAGGCCGGGCTGATCCACGGATGGGTGAGCCGCACGCCGGCGTGACGGGAGAGCGCGGCGCGCCCGTCCATCACCGGGAGGTCGAACAGCGTTACACGCTCTGCTTGGATCCATGGGCGACGTCGCGATGTGCGCCCTGAGCCAGCCACACATCGCCGGAACATGCCCAGGCTGGAGATGCGCCGACCCGCGCGGCTGATCCGTGCAATCGCGCCTCGCCGCGCCTGGCACCGAAGCATCGCGCGCCCCAGAGCAGCGTGAGACGCCGCATGGCATGTCCGGATGGACATAACACGCACGCCGCATGGTGCGCCCGGTGGCTGTGACACGGACGCACCGCGCGCGACCGATGATCTCATTCCGGTGCGCAGCGGCCTTCTGCGATCCGCCGGCGCGCCGCGGGCAGCGCGTCGCCGAGGGGCACGTCGCAGGCCGCATGCGCGGCGTCGAGCACGCGACGCTGACCACGGCTGCTGCGTCCGCGCAGCGCCGTAGTCGTGGTCATCAGCGCCAGCACGGCGTGCTGCATGGACGCATCGGCACGGGCGAGACGCGCGCGCACGTCCGGCCACTCGGGCACACGCGGCTCGATGTCGAAGGCCTCGCCCAGGTGCGCGAGCAACAGGTCGTAATTCGGATGCGCATCCTCGGCCGCAATGACCAGCTCCGCCACGGCATCCAGGGCGAGACGCCGGCCGTCGTCGTCGAGCTGCGCGCGCTCGAGCGCCGCGACCGCTTCGCGCACCGCCAACGGCCCGGCCGCCCGCACGCGTGCCTCGCGAATCACCCACCACGCGATCAGCGCATTCCAGCCCGCAAACACCGGCACCGCCGCGAACGGCAGCAGCACGCGCAGGCCGCTGCGCGCCAGCACGCGACGGGCGAGGATGCGCACGATGAAGCTCGTCGCGCCGACCTTGATGCGGTACAGCGCGGTGTAGGCCAGCATCTTCAGACGCGAGGTGCGCGCGTAGGGATCGAGACCGTGCAACGGGCGGCGCGGATTCGGAATGTCGAGCGCCGCGCGCGACAGCCCCGTCGTCAGCACGTCCTCGGAATCGCCGTTGGAGAACGACAGCCCGGCCGCGTCGGCGATGCCTGCCACGCAGCGCAGCAGCACCCAGTACATCGCCAGGATTTCCAGCAGGCTCAACAGCAACGCGATGCCGCCGTACCACGCCCAGTACGCCACGTCGCTGCCGGGGGACAGCAGCGACGGCTCGCCGCCGCTGACCAACGCGTCCTGGAGCCAGAGATCCGCCGCGCCGATCAACGACGCGGAGACCGCACCCGCCAGCGCACACAGGCCGATCGCCCACGCCTGCAACCGGCGGATGCGCGCGCGATCCGCGTCCCGCCACGGCCGCAATTCGCTGTCGTCGCGACGGCAGCCGCGGCGCAGGAAGGCCAGTCCGGTGCGCTCGACGACGTTGAGGCGTTCGGCGTCTGCTTCGGTCTCCACGGTGCTCCAGGGCGATGAGGTCGGCCGAGTCTAGCGGCCGTCCTGGCAAGGCCGGATGCAGACCGTCCTGCACGCATTGCGCGACGGGCGCGCAACGCGTTCGTGCCCGACGCGGCCAGCGCGTACCGACAGCCACACGCGGCGCCGCACCGTTGCGCGGCGCCGCTACCCGCGCTCAGAACGCGTAGCGCGCGCCCAGCACCATGTGCCGGCCGCGCATCGGCGACTGGTCCTTGACGAACGAGGTATGCACGTAGGCGGTTTCGTTGAGCAGGTTGGTCGCGCGAATGTAGAACTCGGTCGACTGGCGCGGACTCAGCGCCAGGCGATAGGCGACACCGGCGTTGAGCATGTCGTAGCCCGCCGTACGCGTTTCGTAAGACGCGATGCGGTCCTGCGACGCGGTCCTGAAGTACTCGACGTCCGCCGCGTAGGGCCCGCTCGTCCACTCGTAGCGCAGGCCCAGGCGGCCCGGCGGCATTCGCGGTACGCGGTCGTCTTCGCTGCGCAGATCGGCACGCACGTAGTCGCCGAGCAGAGTCAGCCGGTGCGCGTCGGTCAGTCGTGCGCTGACCTGCCCATCGATCCCGGTGAACGTGGCGTCCGCTGCCGTGTACAGCAGATAGTTGTGCGCGACGCCGGTGGTGTCGTCGGTTTCGATCAGCCGCGCGAACACGTAGTCATTGATGTCCTGGTGGAACACGCCCACCTCGAACTCGACCGGACCACCCGCGCCGCGGAACGTCAGATCGGCCGAGCGCGTGGTCTCGATCAGGTCGGGCCGGTTTGCCGGAAACGTGGGCGACGCACTGCGCGAGCGCACGAGTCCGACCTCGTAACTGTTGGTGGCCAGGTTGTTGCCGTAGGCGTAGAGCTCGCGCACGCCGGGGGCGCGCTGCGTGCGCCCGAGCGAAAGTGCGACCGCGTAGCCGCCATCGATGTTCCAGGTGCCGCCGACCGATGCAGAGAACGGGTTCTGACGGGCGTCCGGGTTGCGAGCGGTGTAGCTAAGCGTCACCTCGTCCCGGAGCACCTGCTCCCAGTCCGGCCCGTACCAGCCTTCGAACAGCGCCTGGTACGTGGGCGTCAGCGAATGCCGGAATCCGGGCGCGGGCGCCGTGATGGTCCGCCAGTCCTTGCGCAGGGCGATGTCGAGATCGAACGGCCCGAAGGCACGATGCTCGCTCAGGAATACGCCGTAATTCTCGGTCACGTGTGTGTAGGGCGGCACCAGCGCATAACCGTTCTCGGGAAACGCCCGGTGCAGCGTGTTGACGTTGAGCCCGCTGAAGGTGCCGTCGGTGTACTGCACGCCGAAGGTCCCCGTGAATCCCCAGAGTGGCGCATGGGTCAGATCGATCCGGCCATCCTGGACCTCGTTCGTGTAGCGGCTGAAGAGCGCCGGCCCGTCGACCTCGTCGTGCCGGTAATCGGTCGACGACAGGCGCAGCCGGAGATGCCCGAATCCCGGAAAGGGATCGGTGTAGTCGGCACGCACGTCGGTGCGTTCGTTGCGCAGCCGGATACGTGCGGTGTGGTCGTCCGACGAGCCGAACGGATCCTCGTACGAACCATGGGCCTCGCAATGCAGATCGATCCCGTGGGTGTGACACACGCCGTTGAGATGCGAATGCCCGGGCAGTCCGTATTCGGCCTCCTGACGGGTGTGGGCGATGCCGATGTAGCCGCGGTCGGTGATCCACGAGGCGCCCAGCGATCCGGTCGACCCCTCCGCGAACGAGTCCCGCAGTTGTCCGCCGGGGATGTCGTAGTCGTCGCTGTGATGGCGTGCGACCTCGGCGTGCACAGCGAACTGTCCCGCGCCCGCCGTCACCCGGCCGACGCCGGCCTTCTCCTGGTTGCCCGATCCCAGACGCACTTCGGCACCTCCGCTCAAACCGTTCCGCGGAATCGCCTTCGGAATCCGGCTGTCGATCAGATTGACCGCACCGTTCATGGCATTGCCGCCATAGATCACCGCCGCCGGGCCGCGGATGACTTCGATCGCGTCCAGCAACAGCGGGTCGGTCGTGATCGCATGGTCGGGCGATACCGAAGCCGCGTCGAAGAGCGCGGCCCCGTCGGACAGAATTTCGATGCGTGGCAGAGTCTGGCCTCGAATGACCGGCCGCGACGCGCCGCCGCCGAAACTGTCCAGATGGACGCCCGGCAGGCCTGCCAGCGTCTCACCCAGGCCGCCCAGCCGCCGACGCGCGAGCGCGTCGCCTTGCAGCACGGTCGTGGGCAACGCCGCAAGCGGCGATTGCACCCGACGCTCGCCAACCACCTGGAGTTCGTCGAGATCGACGGGGAGCGAAGAGGACGGGCCCTGGGCGAACGCGCCCAGTGGCGCGAGCAGGATGCTGGCGACGGTGGAGGACAACACGCGGGTTTTCATTCTGGGTCTCGTGGGAGGAAGGCGGTTGCGCGCACGCGGCGCGGGCCCCGGTGTGTGGGTGCCGCGCTGCCGACCTGCGCGCCGGATCCGAAGATGCCGGCCCAGAATTGTAATGTAATAATATAACTATATAGAAGTCGGATTCGCGATGTGCTGAAGCCACAGCCCTCGATCTATGCGGCCCACGCTGTGGCTTGACCGTCTCCTTCAGTGCGCCCTTACCGGTGCCAGCGACTATCTGCCTCGGTCGATGATCGACATCAAAGAAGGGAGACCGCACAAGCGCCGGCCGCGCTGCGCGTCATGGCCGCCCTCGAGGCCGCGCAGCACGGGTGCGCCCCTGATTCGCTACCGCTGCCCCCACCCCGCAGCATGCTCGACCCCGAAACGCATCCGCGGCGGCAGCTGGAATATGAAGTACGGGTTGAGCGATGGCGGCCGGCTCGCGTCGTCCAGACGCTGCTGCTGATCCTCGGTCAGGGTGATGTCGAGCGACGCGATGTTCTGCTGCAACTGCGCGACGCGGCTGGCGCCCACCAGCACCGACGACACGCCGGGCTGCGCCACCGTCCAGGCCAGTGCCAATTCCGCCATCGACCGAGCCTGCTCATTGGCCACCTCGCGCACCACGTCGACGATGTCGAAGTTGCGCGCGGTGAACAGCATGCCGCCGAAGGGATTGTCGCCGTCGAGCCGGCCCTCGTCGTCCTCGCGCGCCCCTTCGTCGCCCGACGCGTCTCCAGGCAATGTCGAGCCGCGCGTAGCCTCGGCAAGTTTGTCGCGGCCGTACTTGCCGGTCAGCAGGCCACCGCCCAGCGGGCTCCACGGCACCAGGCCGAGGCCGAGCGCGTCGCCGGCGGGCAGCACTTCGAATTCCACGCCGCGATCGAGCAGCGAGTACTGGTACTGCAGCCCGATCGGCACCGGCAGCCCGTGCGCCTGCGCCAGCGTCGCCACGCGCGCCACGTACCAGGCCGGCGTGTTGGAGAAGCCGTAATGCAGGATGCGCCCGGCGCGCACCGCGTCGGTGAGCGTCTGCAGCACTTCCTCGGGCGGCGTGATCCGGTCCCAGACGTGCATCCAGTACAGATCGATGTAGTCGGTGCGCAGCCGGGCCAGCGAGCCGTCGAGCGCGGCGCGGATGTTCTTGGCGCCGTTGCCGCCACCGTGGGCATTGCCCTGCATGCGCGGAAAGCCGGACTTGGTCGCCACCACCAGGCGTTCTCGGGCGCCCGCATCGGCGATGAACTCACCGAGCATCGCCTCGCTGCGGCCATCGCTGTAGAGGTCAGCGGTGTCGACGAAATTGCCGCCGGCGTCGACATAGGCGTCGAAGACTGCACGCGACGCCGTGGCGTCCGTGCCCCAGCGCGGCGCACCGAAGGTCATCGTGCCCAGCGCCAGCGGGCTCACCAGCAGGCCGGAGCGGCCGAGGCTGCGGTAATGAGTGAGATCCATGGGAGTGCCCTGCGTGCTCGCCCGCAGTGCGGACCGGACGACCAGCCTAGGGCCCTGGCCCGCGCCTGATTAGCCATTGCCGGGTGCATGGGCCTGTGAGCACACTGCAGCAATGCAGCGCACCCAGCTCAACGATCTGTTCGCCTTCGCCGCCGTGGCCCGCGAGCGCAGCTTCACCCGCGCCGCGGCTGCACTGGGCATTTCACCTTCGGCCTTGAGCCACGCCATGCGCGGGCTGGAAGCGCGGCTGGGCGTGCGTTTGCTCGCCCGCACCACACGCAGCGTGGCGCCTACCGAGGCCGGCCAACGCCTGCTGCAGTCGCTGGCCCCCGCGCTTGCCGGCATCGAAGACGGCCTGGCCGCACTGGATGCCTGGCGCGACCAGCCACTGGGCGCGCTGCGCATCACCACGTTCACCTATGCCGCGCAGCGGGTGCTCGCACCCAGGCTGCCGGCGTTCCTGCTCGCCCACCCCGGCATCGATGTGGAAGTGGTGGTGGACAACGGCCTGACCGACATCGTGGCCGACGGCTTCGACGCCGGCATCCGCTTCGGCGACACCGTCGAGCAGGACATGATCGCCGTGCGCATCGGCCCGGACCTGCGCACGATCGTCGTCGGCACGCCGGACTACTTCGCAAGACATCCCGCGCCGCAAACGCCCGACGACCTCAAGGACCACGCCTGCATCGGCTATCGCCTGCGCACGTCCGGCGGCCTGCTGCCGTGGGAGTTCACGCACGAGGGCCGCGAGATCCGCATCCGCACGCACGGCCCGCTGGTCGTCGACGATGTGGAGGTGGCCCTGGCCGCCGTGCGCGCCGGCGCCGTGCTCGGCTACCAGATGGAACAGGACGTCGCCGAGGACCTCGCATCCGGGCGGCTCGTGCAGGTACTGGATGCGTGGTGCCAGCCGTTCGCCGGCTGCCATCTGTATCACCCGAGCCGGCGGCAGACGCCGCCTGCATTGCGGGCGTTGATCGATGCGCTGCGATACGAGGGGTGAGCGCGGCACGCGCGGTGGCGCACAGCGCCTGACGAACGGCGCTGGATCCGCTGGAAACCGTCCGCTCCGAGTGCGCTCACGCCTGCTCGACCGGGCACACCTGGCCGCGTTCGCCGCGATGCCGCGTCCCGTCCGACGAAGTGACCCGCCTGCGTTCAACCGCACGCATACCCGTCATCAATTCTGTTTGCACGCGGCCGCCGGGCCCAAGCGCAGTTCCAGCTCGAGACACATCCGCGTCGCGGCGGCTTCGTCCCCGCCCGCGGCCAGCACGGCGGCCAGGCCCCGGGTTGCGTCGACGTGCAGGGGTGACAGCGCGAGCACGCGGCGATAGCCGGCTTCGGCACGCGGCAGATCGCCCTGCACGCGGTAGCGGTCGGCCAGCAGCACGCCCAGGGCTTCGTGCCAGTGGCGCACCTGCACCGGATTGTCGTCGTAGGTGAGCGCCATGACGTCGTAGGCACGTTCGAACCACGGCAGCGCCTCGGCCGCATGGCCCGACTGCTCCAGCAGATCGGCGATGTTGATCATCGCCGTCCAGGCATCGGGGTCCAGTTCGACGGCGCGCATGTGCGCGGCCAGACCCGCCTCGGCTTCACCCTGCGCGCTCAGCACCAGGCCCAGGGCCTTGTAGGCCGCGGCCGAGTCGGGCGCACGCGCGACCGCTGTTTCGGCCAGCTGCCGTGCGCGCTGCAACTGGCTGCGCGCCGGCTCGCGGGCCATGTGCCCGTGGGCCAGCGCGTCGCCCAGACGTGTGAACTCCACCGCCTCGGGCCCCGGCGCCGTGGGCCAGCGAATGGCGCGCTGGGCCAGAGCATTCGCCACGCCGGCCATCGCTGCGGCGCTGTCCGGGTCCAGGCCCAGCACGCGCTGGTACAGCTCGAGCGCGGCTTCGTTGTCGGCACGGGAGAACTGGAAGTAGTACTGGTCGGCCCGCGTCAGCATCGTGGTGGTGGTGCCCGCGGCAGGCGGCGTGGGCGGCGCGGCTCCCCGCATCATCATGTAAGCGCCGACGCCTGCCGCCAGCAGGACCACGCCCGCCAGCGCGACGCCATACCGAACACCGCGGGCTGGCGAAGACGACGCGTGGGTGATGCGCACGTCCGGCCCGTCCGCAGACGCGGCCGCCGTCTGTGCCGCGTGCGGGGCGGCCGACGCCGCCGCGATCCATCGATAACCACGTTTGGCGATCGTCTCGATGTAGCGCGGCGCTTTCGCGTCGTCGTCCAGCGCCTGCCGCAGCTTGGACACGGTGCGGGCCAGACTGTCCTCGCCCACCACCACGCCGGGCCACAGCCGGGCCATCAGGTCGTCACGCGACCACACCCGGCCGGGCTCGCTCGCCAGCAGGCACAGCAGGTCCATGACCTTCGGCTCCAGCCGCTGCACGCCCCCGGGCCCGGACAGTTCACCGGACGCAGGCGTGGCCGAGAACGGACCCGCATCCACACGCGCCGGCCAAGTCGTTGACGTCATTGGCAATCCAGCCGCAGGAGAAAAGAATCAGGCAACCGGGAGGATTCGGTCATGGGCTGGCAGGATCACCCAAGCTGTGATGGCCCGGCAAGCCGGCGTTCGTCGGCACGCGTTCGAGGACCTCATGCGGACTGTCTCTTCAATCGCCACCGCTTCGCTGCTGCTCGTCAGCCTGCTCTGCCTGCCAGCCTGCGCCGCGCAACCGCCATCCGAAGCTGCGGCGATCCCCGCTCCGATCGATGCGCCGATCCCGGCCGCCGCGCTGCGCGAGGATCTCGACACGCTGTACGCGCAGCTGCAGGCCGCGCACTACGACCTGTTCGCACGTCGCGCCAAGGTGGATTACGACGCGCTGTACACGACGATGCGCAGCGAGCTGGACACGCCCCTCTCCAGACAGGAGGCCCAACTGCGCTTCACCCGCTTCGTCGCCTTCGGCCGCGTGGCCCACGCGCGTATCGACCTGCCGTTCGAGCGCTGGGGCGTGTTCCGGGAAGACGGCGGCCGGGCGCTGCCGCTCACCCTGCGCGTGGACGGCGAGGACGTCTTCGTCCTCCAGCAAACGAGCGGCGCCCCCGGGATTGCGCGCGGTGATCGCGTACTGGCGATCGACGGCCAGCCGGCGCTGGCGTGGATGCGCAACATGGGCGAGCTGATCGCAGCCGACACCGACTACCTGCTGTACGCGCAAATGGAGCGGCTGTTGCCGCTGCTCGTCTGGCTGCAGCTGGGCGAGATCGACGGCATCCAGCTCACTCTGGCAGACGACGCGGGCATGCCGCGCACGGCCTGGCTGCCCGCCCGCACCCGCGCCGAGGTGGCGGCGACGGAGGCGTCACTTGCCGAGGCGCACGACCCCGACCTGCCGTCGCGCGACGCACGCATGCTCAACGACGGCGTAGCCTACCTGCGCCCCGGCCCCTTCTACGACGACCGCCCGGACGCCGCCGACCCCTGGGACCGCAGCGCCTTCCGCACGTTCATCGACCAGGCATTCGCCGGGTTCCTAGCGGACGGCGCGACCGATCTGCTGATCGACCTGCGCGACAACCCGGGCGGCGACAACTCCTTCAGTGATCTGCTGCTGGCGTGGATTGCAGACGCGCCGTTCCGGTTCAGTCCCGCCTTCGACATCCGGGTCAGCGAGGCCACCGTCGCGTCGAACCGGGCACGCCTGGAGGGCCAGACCGCCGACACAGGCAGTGCCTCGGCCGACCTCGCCAGGCTCTACGACGGCACGCCCCCGGGCAGCCATGTCGCCTACGCGATCCCGCTGGTGGCGCCGCGCGAAGGCCCGCGCTTTGCAGGCCGCGTGCACGTACTGGTGAACCGGCACAGCTATTCCAACGCCGTCAGTGTGGCGGCCATCGTGCAGGACTACGGCTTCGGACGCGTGCTGGGCGAAGAAACCGCGGACCTCGCCACCACCCTCGGCGCCATGGAGCACTTCACGCTGCCGCATACCGGGCTGACCGTCGGCTATCCGAAAGCGCGGATCGTCCGGCCCAACGGCCGCCTGGCGCCGCGCGGCGTGGTGCCCGACGTGATGCTCGCAACGCCACGTGTCGCGAGCGGCGCGGACCCGGTGCTGCAAGACGCCCTGGACGCGATCGTTCGGGATGCGGGCGACCCTTGAAATCGGAGGCTGCGCGCGATTCCGTTTCTCGCCGTTCCGCGCATCCCCGTCACCTGCGCCGATGTCGCGCTACTGGATATAGCTCCACGTCTGGGATTCGCCGCCGTGGTCGCGGATGCGCCACAGGGTGCGCGACAGCTCGCCCTTGGCGCGGGTGCGCCAGATCAGCCGGTCGGCGATCCGCGCCGTCGAGGTAGCTTCGACCCGTGCCCGGCGCCCGCCGGGCAGGATCTCGATGCGCGTGATCTCGACCGCGATGTCGAGCCCGAGCAAACCGCTGGTGCGCTGCGACAGGGTTTCGAACACCGCCAGCCCGTCACGCAGATTGGTGCAGGCCTCCTCGCGTCCCGCATCGATGCGCTGCGGCGCGCCCCGGGTATGTTCAACGCTGCGCACGCGGAAATCGTCGGCCATCGCATCGCACAGCGGCGCGCTGTCGTAACGGCGCATGGCGTCGAGCTGCGTGCGCATGTGGGCACGCACCTGGTCATCGGAAATCCGGCATCCGTGTTCGTACACGAGCAGGCCTACGACCAGCAGCACGATGCCGAGCAAGACGGTCTTGATCACGTTCGAGTCCTTTCGAAGATGGAATGTCGATCCGGCGCCCCTCTGCCGGCACAGCAACGGCATGCAAGGCCGCTGCGGAGCGTAGCGCGGAGCAGACGCGACCGCCATCCGTCCGAACCCGGCCTCGCGCAGGCCGGCAGACGGCATCGCGAGGTGATGGGTTCAATCTCGAGAGGCGGTCGTCGGGAAGGGTCTGACACCCGCCCGCGTGTCCCACCGTGCCTCGCGTGTCGCAAGAAAGCGCACGTGGAATGCCGAGAATCCAACGAGGAATGCAGCGTACGCCGGCTGCAACGACGGATAGGCGGCATCTGCCTCCGGAAAGAAAAACACCACAGGCACAACGATCGTCAGGAACTTGACCCACACCCACACGCGCATCTGCCGGAAGCTGCCGTGACCGAGGTAAGGCTCCATGCTCCCGAGAAACCCCTCAGGCGCCCACGACCAGTAAAACCCGGCGCCGAGCACGAGCCCCCCGACGACGACACCCAGCGTCGCCGCATCCATCACGCGCGTCCGGCGCCCGCAGTCGTCGCGCTGCGGACTGCCGGCCTCACCTCCCGCAATGCGAAGCCGGCCGCAACCGACTGGAACCGCTCGCTGCACATGCGCTATCGCATCCCGCAGGTTCGACCTTCGCAATGGCCGGTATCGAGAAACTGGATGGCCGAATGCCCGGGATCACCGCTCGGCGGCGGCGCGCCGCGAGCGACGAAGAACGTGGCCGAATGCGCGCCGTACAGCCCGGCCGGGATCTGGAAGGCCTTGAGCACCGTGTAGCTTCGATACGGCACGCTCGGCGCGCGCGAGGCGCTGCCGCCCACGACCGGCGGCACGTCGCGGGTGCCCGCCTGTTGCTGTGCGCGCTCCCATGCCTGCACGTCGGCCAGTGTTGCCGGTCGCAGGATGCCGGCACGCAATGCCGCATCGATACCGGCCTGACCGGCCAGCGGCGTGTCCTTCAACTGGAACTGGTCCGCCGGGGCGGCCGCGGCATCGGTCACCAGCGCAACGCCGGCAGGCAGCGTGCCCACCGCGACGCGTCCATTGCGCGCCTCGTAGGCCACGTCGACCGGGCGTCCGAAGACCTGCCGCGCGATCGGGTTGAGCTTCGCCGATCCGTCGCCGCCCACGTAGGCATAGCCGCAGGCGCCGCGATTGTCGTAGGTGCTCACCAGCACCGGCACATCAGCGGGCAGGCCGGTCACCTGCTGGCGGTGATAACCGGTGACCACCACGGCGACGATCCGTGTGCCGGCCGTCCAGCCCACCGTCCACACCGTGGGCTCGTACGCACCCAGCAGCAGGGCCACCGGCGCATCGGCCTGATGCACGGCCACCTGCATCGTGGTCGCCGTATGCCCGCTCTGGTCGATCTGGAAGCCTGCGGGCGCGCCGGCGTAGCCGCCCGCGGCATACACGCGCGCATCGTCCGGCATCACGAAGCCATCGAGGCGGCACTCGACTGCGGACGACTCGCGTGCGCTGCCCGGCTCGAAGGCGAAGGGCTTGGTCGCGCCGAGCGGGACGGATGTCATGGGCTCCTCGGCCGGCGCGCTGTCGACATGCGCCGTCGCAGCGGGCGTGGCAGGCGCGGCGTCTACGACGGGCTCCGCGTGGCTGGCGCTCGTCTCGACCTCGGTCACGGCCAGATCGGTGCAGCCGGCCACGGCGATCACACCGGCAAGCGTCATCCACCGCATTGCATTGCACATCAGTTTGCGTGCCATGTCGTGATCCATCACCGGAAAGACGGGAATGTAGCGCACGACGCGAGCGTCGTGAGCGGGCGTGCACCAGGAACCGTTCGCCTCTGCCGCGTGAGCCTTTGATTGGCGACACACCGGCCCGACGGCGCGCGACGGACCAGCCCGCGGACACCGCATGCCGCCACACCGACGTCGTTCCTCGCGGCCTGAGGATCACAGCCCGCGTCCGTTCCATGAGCGGCCAGCTCGACTCCAGTGCGTGCACCCGGACGTGGGCATCCAGCCGCTCCAGTGACACGCCCGCGATGCCAAGGCCCAAGCCCGGACCTGGCAATCGAGCGTGGCACTGATCACAGTTCCTGCAGCGCGTCTCCGCCTTCGTGCTGACGAACCCTAAAATGCACGCCGCTGCGGGCGCGTCACGAACGCATCGATCCGAGTCCGACTCTCACCGGGTTGCCGACGAGGCGAAGCACGTAGACCGCACGACGTCGCTGTGCATGCGGCGCGACAACGCGCCTCCCGAATACACCCTGCCCCGCCCGTCCTCCCCGGAAGACGGACGTGCACCTCGCGCTTGCGCTCGAAAGACCCATGCACAGAATGAAACACATCGCCGGTCACGATCGGCATGGAATGCTGAAATTCCAGAGCGCGGCGCGGCGCGAGAAGATCACCGCCATCCTGACGTTGACGGGCGTGGCATCCATCACACTCGGGCTGGCGTGGACGGTGTGCTACTGGTATTTCGATCGCGCAGAACTGGCGGGGCTGTTCTTTGCCGTTGCGGTGGTCGGTGTGCTGGCACTGGCCCGCAGACGGCGAGGCGACGGCAAATCGGTCCTGCTGGTCGCACACGGCATCCTGGTCGCGGTGTGCGGCATCGCGTTGATCGACGCGCCCATTGCATGGGTGCCACGATCGGCGCACATGTTCCTGCTTCCGCTGGCGGCCGCCGCGGCCTTCATCTTCGAAGCGCGCGAGCGCTACGGCTCCCTGGTCTTCCCCATGCTCTGCCTGGCCGCGTTCGCGGCGTTCGCGGCCGGCGCGCTGGATCCACTGGCGCCGGGGATTTCGCCGCCGGTCGAGGTGCGCGAGTGGGGCGCACGCTCCAACATCATCTTCGCCATCGTGCTGCTGGCCGCCATCTTCAAGATCTACCGGGCGGACGTCGGCAAGCGCCTGCAGTTCGAGCGCGAACTGGGACGTGCCGTGCGCAACGGCGAAATCGAGGTGATGTACCAGCCGCAGGTGCGCGGCGACGGCGCAGTCACCGGCGCAGAAGCGCTGGCGCGCTGGCGGCACCCGTCGGGCACGCTGCTGTCGCCCGATGTGTTCATCCCCCTGGCCGAAGAAAGCACGCTGATCAACGACATCGGCCTGGAGGTCCTGCGCCAGGCCTGCGACACGCTCAAGGGATGGTCCGAAAGCGCGCACACAGCGCATCTGCGCATTGCCGTCAACGTCAGCCCGATGCAGCTGATGGACGAGGCGTTCACGCCCGCTCTGACCGCCGTCATCCGCCAGGCGGGCATCAACCCCGCCCTGCTGGAACTGGAACTCACCGAGTCCGCGCTGTCCAGCAACACGGCGGCGATCGTCGAACGGATGCGGGCCATCGAGGCACTGGGCATCACCTGGGCGCTGGATGATTTCGGAACCGGCTATTCGTCCCTGGCCACGCTGCGCCAATTGCCGGTGCGCAAACTCAAGATCGACCGCCAGTTCGTGCAGGAGGCCGCCACCCAGGACAGCGCGCAGCGCCTGCTGGGCAAGATCATCGAGATCTCGCAGGTGATGCACATGAGCCCGCTAGCCGAGGGCGTCGAAACCGTCGCCCAGCGCGACCTGCTGATCGGGATGGGCTGCGATCATTTCCAGGGCTATCTGTTTGCGCGCCCGATGTCGGAATCGATGCTGCACGATTGGCTCGACGCACATTGAAGTCGTCGCCCGAGGCGTCGGCCGCCGACCTAAGTCAACTTGGCCAGTTGTAGCCGCGAGGCAGTCGACGACGCGACGGAGTGAACTTGGGACCGTTAACCCCGACAGCTGCTGCCGCTCCGCGTCTCGAGCGAAACCTGTCCCATCAAAAAGGGCTCCCGGCGTTGCCATAGAGCCCTCCTGATCGCTGCATCCAACGGATCGCAACGCCTGGCGTTTAGAAGATCAGCATCAACAGGCCGATGACAACGATCAGGCCGATCAGGAAGATGACGCCGGCAGTGGAGGCCAGAAATTTAAGCATGTCGCTCACCTGTTTACTTCGAAGAGTTGATGGACACGCTACGTGCCGTCGAGCCTGCATGCCGTGAATGCTCAACGGCCGCATGTTCGTACTTGGCTAGCCGGTACGCCCCAGAACGGTGCGAGCGAGCGCATCGGCTCCGGTAAAGCCGAGCGAAATCGCACTCTGACCCCTACCTCTCCACGTCGTGAGAAGTGAGCTTGGCATCGCTGTCTGCGAGGATGCGACACCTTCAAAGTCATTAGGAAGCCAGCGGTAGAGGTACCAGTCCGCATGACTCGAGACCGGATCTTCTCTTTGGCAGGCAGCTGGTGCGCCATTCAACCGCGGCTATGATGCGGAGCATGATCGACAGGGGATTGCGATGATCACCGGTGCAGATGTTCAAGCCGACACCGAACAGGCGAACTGCCCGTGACGCGCGCCGTCGCACCAGTCCCATCGGGACGTATCGTGACAGCACGCAACGTATTCCAGTGGATGAGCTATCTGCAGTATCCGGCTCTGCTGGTCGCGTTGTACTTCTCTGTACGCGTGGGCATTGCGGCCACTGACGTGGCCAGATCGGGCTGGGGCGGTGTCTACGAAGCGGCGAACATGGTGCTACTGCACGGAGGCATCGGCATTGGCCTGTCGTCGCTGCAGGATCCAACACGGACCCAGAACACGGTGTCGCGGCGCATCTGGGAGCACCCCCGCAAAGGCCGCTGGATGCTGGGCCTGCTTGCGGCCTACGCGTTCGGCGCGATGACATTGGGACTTGCAGGTGCCTATATGTCGGGCGATCCGGTGCTGAGTCAGCTGTCGCTCGGACTGCTTGCCTTCGGCCTGGGCATGGTGGGGCTCCTGCGAACCGCGATGGAGATGCGCGAGCACCACCGGCTCGACCGCTACCTACAACCGGTCGACGCCGACGCGATGGATTCGACGCCGTAAGTGGCAGCCTGCCTCAGCTGCAGACGGGGCGGAACCGGTGGAACCCAGCAGCAGCCGGGGCAAGGACGTGAACCCGACACCCTTATCGGCCCCGCCCGCCCCCTGACACCGTTAGCTCCCCAAAAGCACATGAAATCGCTCTCTGACCCCTGTTTTTGCTGCTCTGACCCTACGCACTGGCGCCAACCATGTGAGCGCAGTACAGCCCTCTGCGGAATCGCAATCTGATCCCTCTTTTCTCACGCGGTTGAGTAAACCTGGCGCTGTTGGCCGCCGTATCGCTCGCTTAGGGCGCCCGGAATTCGATTCCGAGGCGCTGCAGCGTTTCGATCAGTTGCTCGCTCATCGCGCGATCAGGGAAGCCTCGGATGTCGGCCAGATACTCCATTGCGCCCGCGGCGACGACGTCGCCCTTGTCAGTCTGAAGCACCCAGCGGGCGCTTGACCTGACGTTCTTGGGCGCAGCCACGTAGCCAGGCGTCGTCACCCACTTCGCGCCGTGTCCCGCGTCTCGTTCCTGGCGCCCACGGTACTCCCACCCATTGAAGCGCGTGATCGACGCTGGCAGGAAGACCAGCCTATGGCTCACAGCTGCTCGCCGCTCGGCCTCCACGTTGTCGGCGATGACCGCTTCCACGGCTTCTTCCGCCCCGGCGCCGTAAGTGAGAACAGACCGCTCCATCGTATCGACGACCGATCGCCCCAAAGTCGCGCCAGTGCGAGCAAGGGCAGCGCTTCCGTCGAGACTCGACACCGCAGCGCCTTGTGACTGCGTAAGCTCCCCCGTCAAGCAGACACTTCAAAAGTAGAGCTTTCGGCGTGGTGTCTGCGGTACTCGAGCGGGGTCATTCCGCCGAGCGAGTCGTGGGATCGTTCTTCGTTGTAGTCGATCATCCACCAGTGGGTGGCTTCCCGGACGTCGTCGAGACGGACGAAGAGATTGAGGTCAAGCACTTCCTCGCGGAATGTGCGATTGAAGCGCTCGATGAAGGCATTCTGATTTGGCTTGCCGGGCTGGATGTACTGCAGCGCCACGCCGTTCGCCTTGAGCCAGTTGGTGAACGCATCGCCCAAGAACTCGGGACCGTTGTCCGAGCGCACGACCTGCGGCAAACCATGATCGCGTTTGATCTGCTCGAACACACGGACCAGCCGTTGCGAGTTGATCGACGTGTCCACTTCGATGTGCAGGGCTTCTCGGTTGAAGTCGTCCACGACGTTGAACGTGCGAAACCGTCTGCCGCAGGCGAGCGCGTCGCTCATGAAATCGACAGACCAGACCGTGTCTGGCAGCCTCGGCACATAGAGCGGCACCCGCTCGCGCTTGGGCAGGCGCCGTTTGGCGGCGCGGCGCAGGTTGAGTTTCATGGCCTTGTACACGCGATAGATTCGTTTGGGATTCCAGGCCGGCTGCTGCTTGCGAAGATGGTTGCTGCACTTCCAGAAGCCGCGGCTGGGGTGCGCCTCAACGAAGCGCGCGATTTCAGCGATCAGCTCGGCATCGCGCACCGTCCAATCCAGAGGCGGCGCGTACCACGCCCCTCGCGACAAACCGACGCATGCGCAGGACCGGCGCAGCGGCCGCGCGTGGACCTCGACGAGGAACCGCACGGCCTCGCGCTTGCGCGCCGGCCCTAGAGTTTTTTTGCGATCAGGTCCTTCATCGCTGCGTTGTCGAGCGCCAGCTCGGCATACATCCGTTTGAGCTTGGCGTTCTCGGACTCGAGCTCCTTGACCCGCCGAAGCTCGGAGGCCTCCAGGCCGCCGTACTTGCTCTTCCACTGGTAGTACGTCGCGGTGCTGATGCCGACCTGGCGACAGATGTCTTTGACCGGCACGCCTGCGTCGGCCTGCTTGAGCGTCGCGATGATCTGCGTCTCGGTGAACTTCGATGTGCGCATGGGACCTCCTGGCTGGGAAACGATGCCAGAAAGATCTACTTATGCGGTGTCTGTCAGACGGGGGAGCTTACGACTGGATCTGCTGCGAAAGGACTTCGGGGAACCGCGCGATGCCACGCCCGAGCCTGCTGTCGCGCTCCACGGCCTCCAAGAGGAACGAGTAGATGTAGATGCCGGTGATCGTGACGCGCTGTGGCCGCTCCGCGCCGGCCGCTGCCATGTCGACGCGTTCGCCATCTACATTTGCGCGTGAAAGTAGGCCTGCAGAGGCCGATGGCGCGACAAGGCACGCCAAGAGAAGAACCAGCGGATGACGCATCGTTTCTGATCCTCAGGGTTGAATCCACAAGGCGACTGGACGACCACACGGGCGCATCCGTTTCGCCCGCCGTGGTTTGACCGAGGCTCGGCACTTGCAGACGTACTGGCGGCGGATATACACCGGCTCAACCGGCACCAGCACCGGCACCGTGGTTATCGGCTGCCGGATTCAGGAGCTTTAGCGCCGATGCCGGCTGAGCCGGAAGTGGCACTCGCACTACTAGTCCGGGACTTCCCGTCCCGAAATCGCACTCTGACCCTTTTTTTTAGCGCGGCTTAGCTTTTTCATCAAAAAAGCTATTAACTCGAACGCCAAATAAACAGCACCCAGCACCCCGAGATAAGTCCAACCACTGCCAATACTGGGTCCACAGTAGGTTTGCGTAAGGCACCTAAAGATGCGCAACACCACCTGCACGTTTACCAAAAATACCGCCGCCACCACCAGCATTGCCAAGGCGGCCAACGCCTTACCTGGCGTATGCGACGGATCACGCCGAAAAAATATCCTCAAAACCTGCCAAGCCCGGAGAGGAAAAAGACCGATAGAAGCAAGCCCTATGAAGCCCAGCACATAAATAAATACACTGAAAATATAAGCGCTCAAGGCCCTCTCCTGAACTGGCGCAACAAGTTTCCGGGCCAGAATGTTCCCGCTTCTACGTGAGGGAATGAAGGCTGGCCGCTTAGCGCGGTCGAAGACATAGCTGCACACTGGAATGGGGCCGCCGATGGCAGATCCATCGCGTTATTTATTATGCTCTCCTCTTCTTTTTGAGAAGTTTTCTTGCAGGTGGACTCCACTACTTGCCCACTGTGGAAACTCCTGAATTTTCCTACATCGGCAGCCTCACCGGTCACAATTCCGCCACTACCACCACCATTTGCAGCTCCATAGGAACCTGCAGGATCGTAAAGCGCCGGGCCGCCTGAACCATCTCCACGCGCCGTGAAAACTGCTGAATGGTCCCGAATTCCGGCGGGACCAACAGTCGTCAGCAAACATGTCTGAAGTCCAAGATAATCAACCGCATTTAGCGGATTCCCCATAACGTAGCCATAGGTATTGAATCCAGCCGCCAGCCCGATGGGATCACTCTGCAGATAGCTTCCGGTCCTTCCGTCATAATCTCGGAATCCGTTGTACCAGTGCCCGGTCTCCGCGTCGAAGTATTGACCCGGGAAGCCAAGGTTGTAGTCGCCCGTCAGAGAATTTGCGGCAATCGCCCGATCGTATGGGAAGTTGGCTGCAATCCAGCGTGCATGTCCTGCCGCATCGCTCACCACTTCAGGTCGCCCCAAGCGATCAGCGTGAGTGTAGAAAATCTGCCCGCCGCGCACAAAGCCAATCGGCTCGCCGCCTATCCAATAATGATCGGTCCATTGGCCGTTCGTGACTTCGGTCAACAGTCTGTTCTGACCCCCATAAACGAACCGACTGTTACCCAAGGGTCCACTCTTTGCAACCCGCTGGCCGAGTGCATTGACCGTGTACGTGGTTGTACCAGCTGGATAAGTCAGCGTTTCGTAGTTTGGATTCATAAACGAGCTTGCTGCGTTCCACGACGCACTACGAAGTCGATTAAACGCGTCGTAGCTGTAGGAGACCGTTGCACCGCCCCAGGAGTTCGTCGCGCGGTTACCGCGAGCGTCATAGGTAAACTGGCGGTGGGAGCTCAGCAATCGATTGCTGGATGGGTCTACAAAATACTGCTCCGAGTTGCCTGCCCAGTTGTGATGAACACGGTTGCTGTTCGCGTCAAACCCGAAGCTCTGATCGCCCACCGGCGACTGCATGGTCTGCAACCGCGATATCGCGTCGTAGCTGAAGTTCTGGCTCCTCTCAGGACTGGCCCAGTTGTGAATTCCAACCAGCTCGTCAACCTCGTTGTAGGAATAGGAATGACCGAGCACACCATGATCGTGAGTGACGGTCATACGACCATCTGAATCATATGAGCGATCTTTGACACGACCATTTCCATAGACAAGTCTTGTCAGACTTCCCGAAGCTGAATACTCGAAACGATTTGCAATGACATGCGTCGCTCCGTTGAACGTTGATTGAACCAGTGCAAGCTGACCTCCACTGTAGCCATAGCCGAGACTAGTACCCCCCGGATAACTAATACCCGCGAGTCGGCCCGCGGAGTCGTAAGAATATCCTGTCCAAAGGTCGTGCTGCGCAGACACGTCGCGGGTCACAGCCGTTCGACCCGCAGGCGTATAACCGAAATGCCGAGTGACTTCGGGCGCGTCGGCGGCACACAGCATCCCTTTGCCGTTTCCGCACCAGTCGTAGCTGAACGCCCTCTGCTCGCCCGGCCCCTCTTCCTTCACGAGACGGCCCAAGCCGTCATATTCGTAAGCCAGCCAGCTTCCATCCTGCCGCGTCATTCTCGTTTTAAGACCCGCACCGTCGTACTGGAACGAGGTTATTCCGCTATCAGGGCTGTTCTGCTGCAATAGCTGACTAAATCCATCGTAGACATACGAAGTTATATTACCGCGCGGATCCTTAGCATTAACCAGGTTATCAAGCGCGTCATAAGAGAAATAAGAGTTATGACCGAGCGCATCCGTCGTGTGCACCACTCTATTGAGCGCATCGTACGCAAACCAAGTTTCTGCGCCTTTCGCGTCAGTGGTCCTACGCACGTTGCCATTGTTGTCGCGGGCATACGTGATTCGCTGGCCATTGTTTCCTCGCTGCACAAGCAGCCGGCCGAGTTCGTCGTATTCGTAGAATACCTGGTAGGACGCGCCAGCTGAGCTGCTTATGCCGACCGACGCACTCTTCATATCCAAGCTTCTGGAGTACGCCGGCTCTACTGGTCTAGGCTGCGCGAGAGCAAGAGACCGCGCCACAATATTAGCGACAAGGCGGTCATCTACCGGCATCGACTGGGGCAGCACGTAACAACCCGGAACGTTACCGCACGGATCGCTAGGCGGAGTCGGTGGCGGGGCATTCGGGTCCCAGGTGTACACAGTTGTGTTTGGCGACTGAGCTCCGAACCAGGCCACGCCGTCATTCACCATTCGCCACTGGAAGTTGAACCCCCCCAGCTCCCACAGGGTGACGACCCAGCTAAACGTTACTGTCTGGCCTGGGACTACCGCGTGCGGCAGGGCGACCCGATGCGTACCCCACCGCATGTTGTCACCGGGATTCTGAGATCCGAGCGAATAGTTTCCAGTCGCCGGAGCCCACGTCGTAGTTCCGTTGTTCCGCATTGTCACACTTACGGCGTAGTTGTAGCCCAGGCCCATGGGCGTAGGCACCGTCTGGCTCACAAACTGCGCAGAGTCGACAGGAGGCACATAAGTAGGGACTACGAACTGCCCGGAGTTCGTAATGAGCGAGTTCTCGCGCCCAGCGGGGGATATCCCATGAATATAGATGGACCTTCCGCCGTAGTGGGATCGCATGGAAACATCAAGGGGAATGGCGAAGCGATGCGCTACGCCATTTGATCCGCACGCGGCCGCTACTTGAGGCTCACTGCCCAAGTCGGCACTGTAGGCGAACGCTGCTACTGCACTACCGGCCGGACCTCCTAGATACATGTGCACGGCAATTGGCGCATCGTAGCCAGTCGAGCAGGCCCAGCCGCTTACCGCGTACTCACCATTGGAAGCCTGAAAGACACCATCAATGACGCCAGTGACGCGCGTATCAGGCGGGTACGGCATGCGATCGATGGTAAGAGAAGTCGGCAACGACATCGCGTTGTAGGCAGTCTTGCGGACAGAATACTGTCCTGTCGCATCCCGCCAGAATTCGGCGACGGGTCTCCGGTGGGCGTCATATTGGTACCTGACATCTACTCCATCTGGGCGCCTAAATAATGCGAGAAGGCCTGCCGTGTAGCTATATGATGAGCGCGACACACTGCCGCCGTCGTTGCTCGTCTGAGCGACCAGCGTCCCACCTGGCGCATACTCCATCTCCACCACATGGCCGTTGGGGGAAACGATTTTCCTAGGATCACCCAGCGCGGTGTGCTCGCTGTACAGCGTCACGTGTTCCAAGCCATTGGCCACTGACACCAAATCCCCATTTTGATTGTATCTTTGCGTAATCCTGTCAAGGACGCCTGGGATCGGGCCATCCACCACCACCGATTGCATTAGCCCGTTGGCGTGCGTCGTGTAGCTAAATGTTGTTGATCTTGATTGGTGAGATGCACTATTGGCGCTGATATTTTTCTCAGTCACAGCAGCAAGTCTCTGATCCGGGCCAAACGACCACTGCGTGTCAAGGTGCCCGGCAACAACATGCGAGACCATCCTGTTCTCTGCATCCCAGCCGTAGAACATCCGCCGCTCAGCAGAAGTCCCCGCCGCTTCGACTTGGCTGAGAAGCAATCCTTTCGAGCTATAGGTAGTGAGGGTCAGGTTGCCATTGAAATCGGTCGTCGCCGAAGGATATCCGTTCGCGTCATAGAGGATCTCTTTGGTAGCGGCAGCGCAGTTCGCCGATGCATGTCCAGAGGCGCCGATCAGTCGCCCGCCTTCGAACTCATATGTCGTAACCTTGCCAAGGGGATTCGTGGCGATGACGCGGCGTATCGCACCCGGCGCTTCCGAAGCGGCGGAGATGCCGACCGATACTGGCGACGACGACTGCACGGACATCATTCCTATGGATCGAGGAACAGTGCAAACGCCTGTCCTCGGATTACATTCACCACCGATAGGCGGCGGTGGTGGCGCGGGCGGCGGCGGTGGCGCGGAGGGGTTCAACACATAAGAAAAGGTATGGCGATTTACTCCGGCGCCATGCTCACTCGAGATGGCGCGGCCATTTCCATCGTAAGCGAAGTAAGAATACCTGGCGCCGTCAATTGACTTTCCAGTGAGACCGCCAGGAAATCTCCCGTCCTCGTAATGATACCGAACCGCCGAGCCACCCTGCCCTGACGACGTTGCTGACGCCAAGCGGTGGCGACCAGTCCCGAACACATTGGCCAAATAGGTATATGTGTAAACGCTACCTTCCGGATCTCTCGCCTGAACGAGTTGACCATTACTCCAAACGAAATTGACGCTGCGCCCGGAAGAATGAACAACGCTCTGCAGATAGTTATTCGAATAATTGAATGTCCAGGAGATTCCCTGCCGATTAGAAACCTTCGTGACGAACCCGCTTAGATTATATGTTTCAACATCGCCCAGCTCCGATTGGTGTATATACTGGCCGTTCGAAAGGGTCACGTAGGCGATTGCCTGCGCCTTGTCCTCAGCCCAGGCGCCCTCCCCCACTCTGTTGAATTTGATCCGGCGCCCATCTGGGCGCTGAAGCCACACGACTGTAGCTGCGGCACCCACCCCAGTGGTCGCCAAGCTGTAATCGAAGTTGCTTATCCAATGCTGCCCGAATATTCCGACACCTCCCCAGTAATGGTTATAGGTTCTGGAAAGGTGAAGGGGCATCTCACCTTGAGTGGTGAAGTCGGTTTCGAATTCAACCTTGTTGCCTGTCGAATAGACGATCGGGTTTCCTGCGGTATTTCCGCAATCAATGTCGGGATCGCGCGATTGTGTGAGCTGGCCGACGTAGCCGAGGTTGGGGCGTATTGCCTGCACCGCGGGCAGCGTGGTGATGCTACCTCCACCACCGCCGTCTCTAGGCGCAGTGACACGGACAGTGGCGAAGTTCACCACTCCGCTGCTGGTAGGCCTGGGTGCCGTTACGCTGACCCTTCCGACGCTCGTCGCACCCCCGCCGCCCGTGCCGCCGCCCCCATTCGCAACGACCAAAACTCGATCGAGTTTTTTTATTTTGTCTTTGGCAACACCCGTAGAAGGGGTGAGCGCAGCGAGCACGCCCGACAGGACGCAAAACGCGGTAATGGAAAAAGGCGCGCGGCCGGAACGGCCGCATTTAGCGGACTTGCGCATATCCCCTGACTCCCCTGTCATGCGCACTACGCAGCCCAACGCATGCGATCCGTGCGTTGCGAAAATGCCTAGACGGGTTCCGCAAGTCAACCTCTTTCTCTCTTTCGGAACGTCCTTACTTGGCTGAGTTCCGTAGCGATCGAAAAATGAACTTCGAAAGGTGCCATTGGACACTTTCCAATTGTGACAAACGATGCATTTTCAGCGCGACCTCAGCCAGTCATCTATAGCAGTCTTAGGTGGACTAAGCCTGTCCAGCAAGCGCAGTTCTCGCCTAGTCGAATCGTTCAACGACCTGCACGGATCATGGGACTTTGCGGAGCTGCGCACGGCCGATCTACCTCTAAAGCCCGCGATCAGGCACTTGCCGCCACAGGTTCGCAGCCGCCTCGATCCTGTAGTAGCTTCCTAGAGGAGGTAGCTTTAGCGCGACATGGAGGTCCGCAATGATCGAGTTGCATTCCAAGACCGCGTTGCTGCACCGGCAGCTCAGGCGCGCTCTCCAGTCGGGGCGATACCTCCCCGGTCAGCGCATCGACCCGGCCGCCCTCGCCAGGGAGTTCAAGGCCAGCACCACGCCTGTCCGGCAGGCGCTCTATCGGCTCGTCGGCGAGCACCTGATCGAGGATCAGGCGCGCAACGGATTCGTCGTGCCGCTTCCCAGCGAGATCGCGCTGCGCAATCTCTATGACTGGATGGAGCGGCTGCTGGTGATGGCCTGCGACATCGGCGTGGCGGAGCTCGTACGCCAGAGCGGACGAGTCACACCGGTGCCTGCCAATGGCGATCCGGTCAAGCGGACCTGGAAGCTGTTCGACGCCGTTGCCCATGCCACCGCCCACCATCCACTGCACCAGGCCGTGCGACAGGCCAACGATCGGCTCGCCCCGATCCGACGTGCGAAGCATCACCTGCTGACCAGCGCCGACGATGAGCTGGATGCGCTGGCCCACCACTGGGAACGCGGCGACACCGCCGCGCTCAGGCACGAGGTGCGCGCCTATCACGCGCGCCGCAAGCAGCTCGTGCCCTGCATCGTCGCCGTGCTCATCGAGTCCAGCGGTCGTCTGCACTGAGCCAGCGAGCACGTCTTGTTGCGCCGCATATAAAACTGGCTGACGACATGTGGGGATGAGGGGATCGTCCGCGTGCATCGAGGCCCGGCCGCATGAACATCACAGATCCGGATAATTCCCGAATAACACTCGAATAATCATTTGAGAATCAAATGATCCGCTTCCTACGCTGCACGCGTCATGGGACGTCCATGACGCAACCGTAGGAGAACGCAATGAAGACCAACGAAGGCACCCCCGCCGATGCGCGGGACGACGTGATCGAGCTCGGCGTTGCGAGTGTCGAGACGAAGGGTCCGCTGAACAGGGAAGAGTTCGTCGGCGGCACGATCATGGCCGGAATTTCCGACGAGTGATCGGAACACGGGCGCATCTTCGGATGCGCCCTTTTTTCTGGGGAGACGACATGGCGTACTGCCTGCCCGACACGATGTCCTACTGCCGAACGGAAGACGGGCTGATCTTCCTGGACGTCGATGGGGATCGCTACTTCAGATTGAATCCCGTCCTGGAAGAGGCGCTCGTCGATTGCCTTCTTGGTCGAACGGTTGAGCAAGCCACTGCCGACATCCTGGTCCGGCGAGGCGTCCTCCTTCGCGATGCGCCACAGCGTGACCAACGCACCGCCCATCAGCTCGTCAGTCCGCAGCGCAGCGTTGTCGAAGGCACACGTGCATCGGTCGCTGTGTCCGCAATGGCGACGCTCGAAGTCGCATCCATTGTCCTTTTGCTACACCGGAGGCTCAGGCGGCGCCCGCTGAAGGACGTGTTGCAGTGGGTGGCCACGAAGCGTCGGCTTGCAGTCCCGATGCCGCCGGACGGGTCTTCCACGGACGAAGGCCGACTTGCGGAAAGCTCGACGTGCTTCAGGCGTTTGCGCCCGCTCATTCCGATCGAGCCGATATGCCTGTTGGACTCACTCGCTCTCACGGTATTCCTTGCACGGCGCAAGCTTCACGCGAGCATCGTGTTTGGCGTGACCTCGGCGCCGTTCACCGCCCACTGCTGGGTGCAATCCGGCGACCTCGTGCTCAACGACACGGTGGGGCACGCGAACGCATACACCGTGGTCCGGGTGGCGTGATGGACGACAGCTACCTCGTCCTGTTCAATCCAGACACGTCAGATCCACGGTCAGATCTCGCGGCGCTTGCGGCCAACCTTGCGAAGCGCGGCATGCGCCTTCGTCATGCCTCAAGCACCACGCATATTTTTGCCTCGAAGCAGACACCCGTCATGCGCCTACCGCAGGGCGCCTTGGCAGTCGGGCGCCTGTTCCAGAAGAACGGGCGTGCCGTCGACGGCGCCAGCGTTCCTGCTGAGCTCGCACCGGACAAGCTCCGCGGGCACGTTCTGGACAATTGCTGGGGCGAGTACGTCTTCCTTCAACCGGAATCGTCCGGTGGGCCTGCCCTTACCGTGATGCGAGACCCGTCAGGCAGCGTCGGCTGTGTGTATTCGTTTCAGAATGGCGGATGGTTCGTGACGTCGGACATCTCGCTTGCGCGCGAGCTCGGGCTGTATCGACAGCACGTCGACTGGGATTTCATCACCTATTTCGTTGCGCATCCGAATCACAAGACACGCCGTACCGCACTGACCGACGTCTACGAGCTCCTGCCTGGATGCTCGGTGTGTCTGCGGGGACACCACGCCACCACCCGCACGGAGTGGTCCCCATGGTCCTTCGTCGAGCCAGCGAAGCGTTTTGCCGACGATGCGGCCGCTGCCGGTGCGATCGAAGCGTCCGTGTCCACCGCGGTGAGCGCCCTGGCGTATGAGGACGAGACCACAGTGCTCGAGCTGTCCGGCGGCCTCGACTCCTCGATCGTGGCCGCATGCCTCCAACGAACCAGCACGCATGTGGACTGCTTCAACCTGTCGACGCCGATTCCCGGTGCCGACGAACGCCACTATGCAACACGGGTCGCCGACCATCTCGGGCTGGAGCTGGAGACGGGCGTCCTCCCCATCGAAGTCGCACGCTTCGACTTTGCGCCCCCACCCCAATCGGTCGGCCCTTGTCTGACGGCCCTGCAATACGCCACGGATGCGGCGATGCAGTCCGTCGGCGATGAAAAGCTGAGCGACAGCTTCTTCTCGGGTGCCGGCGGCGATACGGTGTTCTG